>CAZPVO010000001.1:0-22431 GCA_964590205.1 uncultured Candidatus Saccharibacteria bacterium
AATATGCAAGTTTTCCAAACTTGAGATGGGGTTTCGACTACCCCATCCCGCACCATGTACAAAGTGGTATGCCCCGGTAGCTCAGTGGATTAGAGCAAGACGGTTCTAACGTCAAGGTCGGGGGTTCGAATCCCTCCCGGGGTACCATTTTGAATTATTTGTGTATGGTGACTTGTGTGCCGATTGGTGCCCAATAATAAACCCACTTGGCCTCGTCGTTGGTTATTCCAACACAACCGTGCGAAGTATTGACATTGCCGAACACACTGGCTGGCCGCCAGTAGTTGCCGTGAATTGCATCGGCTGAATGATCAAAATAACTTATCCATTGTACGTTTGGTTGATAGTAATCTGTGCCATCAGGATTTTTTCCGCGCATATCCTGCACAGTGAACTTTTCCCATATTGTGAATGTACCGGTTGGTGTTGGAGTTAATGGTGCACCAGCGGTGACCAAGAAAGTCCGAACAAGCACTCCATTTTCGTAGGCGTACATACGTTTAGTTACGATGTTAACTTCAATAGTTTTCTTGGCCTGGGTGCTGACAGTTGTTTTAAATGGCGTCACTGCGCCCGGCATAATGGCATTTACGCCTTTGCCAGACAAAATGTCATTTTTAAGCTGTGCTTTAAGCTTTGTGGTGTCGCCAGGCGTAAAACCATTCACACCTGCGGTCAGAATGTCTTTGGTTCCATCTGGATAATCAACTTCAACTTGGTCGACGGTCTTAACAGTATTTTGAGCAGCAACTTGATCAACATATTTTTCGACAGCAAGTTCGTTAACGACAATTTTTTGCATGTCGTTGGCTGTTGGTGCAACGCTGAGCCAGCCATGAACATCAGTCGATGTGACTGTTACTTTGGTGCCGCCAGTCGTAATAACGATTGGCTGCGTTTCGATGCGCTGCATCGTGCTCTTAAGATTTTCAGTACTTACTACCACTTGACTATTGCTTGGTGCAGTTGTTGATTGAGGGGCAGTAGGACCTGGCTGAGTATGGAATATTTTGCCATGCGCGGCGTACCAAGCTACTTCGAATGCCAAAACCATAAAAACACCAAGCAGCAAATATTTGAGCAAGCGCAGATGCGACTGATCCATTGGCTGTTCAACAATTTGCTCGTGACCAGTGTTAGTGTTGTTTGATTTCCCTGAGTGCTTTTTTGTGGCTTTTGGTTTGTGAGGAACCTTTAAATCGTTGCCAACATATGGCACGCCATAGGTTGCTGTTCGACTCATTTATTTTTTAACCTCGTTTTTGTCTCTCTTTATTGAGCTACAACTAAATAATACAACAAAAGTTCCAAAACGGATATGCTAATTTTTAGAGAGCGTTGATTGTTAACTCACCATTCAACGTATAAAATAGGTATCAAAGGAGGAAACATGGGACTTGATTTTACGAGTATTCCAGACCGAGAAGGAGTAGCACTGTATATTATTCACGATGGAAGCTCACAAGAAGAGCAACGGTGGAAAGAATTTGTGAACCGTTTGCAGGGTATGACCCAAGCACAAATTGTAGTGATGAACTCACGTGATCAGGACGCACAAAAAATACATGAGTTCTATGGACTCGAAGATACAGAAATTCCAGTCTTACTTGCAGTTCGTGACGATGACCAAATTGCCTATAAGTGGGGCGGTATGGCCGTACCTCCAGAAGAAGAAATTGCTCACTTGCTTGAAGAAGTCGGAACTACCTAAATGACCAACGTTAAGCCGGAAGGTAGCCATAACGATAGAGTTAAGCAGGAACTTGAAGCTGTCGGCATGACGAAGTATGGCTTTATAAAGGCCGAGTCGCGGCATCTGCCGGGCGTCATCCAGGATGATGAACATATTGGCGGAGTAATTTACGGCCGCGACGAGCATACCAGCGCGATGTTAGTCGCCACAAATAAGCGACTGCTATTTTTGGATCACAAACTATTTTTTAAAAAGACCGAAGAAATTTCGTATGATGCGGTTAGCGGCATTAGTTATAACAAGCAAGGGGAGTATGCAGCCGTTACTGTCCATTCAAAGTTTGGCGACTTTACGCTTAGATTTGTAAACACTCGACTTGCCAATCACTTTGTGCATTTTGTCGAAAACATTCGAGTTACAAAAGATAAAAATGCGAAGCCCGAGGCATCACCCATTAAACAAGAAGATTTTACTACTCCGGTAACTACTTTCTCGCAAGAAGTTCGAATCTTTTTAAATTCGCACGAAATTGGCGTGCTCTCAACAATTGATCAGCGTGGCAACATGCACGGGGCAACAATTTATTACACACTTGGTGCTGATGACACAATATTTTTTGTGACCAAAAACCAAACCGAAAAAGCGAAAGATATTTTGGTATATGGCCAAGTTGCGCTTACCATTTATGATAATAATACCATGCAAACGGCTCAAATTAGTGGGCATGCCGAAATTGAACAAGATAAAAAACTGGCTGAAGAAGTTTCCAAGCGTATTTTGCGACCAAGACTTGCCGGCGACCACGCAACCGTGCCGCCAATTTTGCATATCTCGGCAGGTGAGTTTATTGTTGTGGCAATCAAACCGACGTCGATTAAGTATCACGATTATAAATCTTGGTAGTCATAGCTGAGTGGTTCCCCACGCCTCGGACTATTATTAATGCTATTATTAGATAGTTCTTATGCTAAAAATAGTTAAGCTAAAAGCCCGCCAGATTTTTGACTCTCGCGGCTATCCAACTATAGAAGTCGATGCTTACCTTGACGACGGCAGTTTTGGGCGCGCGTCTGTACCATCAGGTGCCTCAACAGGCAGTCATGAGGCACACGAACTCCGCGACAAAGGCAAAGCTTTTGATGGCAAAGGTGTCACTAATGCTGTCGAGAACGTTGAAAAGGTCATCACTCCAGCGCTGTTGGGTTTAAATGCTGGCGGGCAAGCGCTCGTTGATAAAAATCTTATTGCACTCGATGGCACCGCCGACAAAAGCAAACTAGGCGCAAACGCTACGCTGGCTGTTTCGCTGGCAGTAGCTAAGGCCGCGGCTAATCATCATCAGCAACCGCTCTTTCGTTACTTTGCAAATTTGGCTAACAACAATAATGATATGAATTTACCGATGCCAATGTGCAACATCTTAAATGGTGGTAAGCACGCACAGCTTTCTACAGATATTCAGGAGTTTATGATTGTGCCAGTCAGCGCAAAAACTCAGCCACAAGCTATGCAGATTTGTAGTGAAGTTTTTCATAGCTTAGGACGCGAGCTCGTGGACCATGGCTATGCCACGACGGTTGGTGATGAAGGTGGCTACGCTCCTGCATTGAAGCATGGTACGGGTGAAGCTATGGAATATATGGCGGCAGCTGTCGAAAAAGCCGGCTACAAATTAGGTGAAGATGTGGCATTTGCGTTGGACGTAGCAGCAACTGAACTAAAAGAAGGCGATGCATACAACTTTGCTCGCGAGGGTAAAACATTCTCAGTCGATGAACTGACAAAGTGGTACGAACAACTATGTGAAAATTATCCGATTGTGTCACTAGAAGACGGTTTTGGAGAAGATGACTGGCTAGCTTGGCAAAAACTGAATGCAACAATAGGTAACAAGGTTCAGTTGGTGGGCGATGATTTGTTGGTTACAAATACACACTTATTGAACCGGGCAATTAAAGAAAAATCCTGCAACGCTATTCTTATAAAGCCAAATCAAATTGGCACGCTAACTGAAACCATCGAAACAGTTAAAGAAGCTCAGGCGGCTGGTTGGCACACAATTGTTTCGCATCGATCTGGTGAGACCGAAGACACGACCATTGCACATCTGGCTGTTGGACTTGGCGCCGGCCAAATCAAAACAGGTTCATTTAGTCGTTCTGAGCGGCTTGCAAAATATAACGAGCTTTTGCGCATCTCGGAATTATTACCACACGCCCAGCTCGCCCAGCCTTTTAAATAGACAATATTACAATTTCAAAACTGTTCGAGAGAGCGTATCATCGAACCATGATAGGAGTTTTGTTATGAGAGAAGGGCAAGTTGAGAAACAGCCGCCGATCAATGATAGAAATGGTGATAGCTTGGCAGATGTCGATGCTTCCACTCAAAAGAGACAACGCGAAGCTGGGGAACTAGGCAAAAAGGTAGTTAAAGAAATCGATGACTTACTCGATGAAATTGACGATGTACTCGAAACTAACGCTGAGGATTTCGTGAATGCATATGTTCAGCAAGGTGGGGAGTAAGAGTTATAATTAAAAGGTGAGTGAAAAAGCGCCTCAACCAGAAAAGAAAAGTCCAGCACGCGATGTTCTAAAGTGGATCGGACTACTCACGCTCGGCATGCTTGGTATAAAATTTCTTGATCGCCACTAATCTGTTGTTATAAATAAAGAACTAACGTATAATCAACCTCTGTTACGGCGGGAGTAGCTCACCTGGTTAGAGCGTCGGGTTGTGGTTCCGAAGGTAGTGGGTTCGAGTCCCATCTCTCGCCCCATAAATTAAAAGACTCGTTAGGGTCTTTTTATTTTTCGCCAACCGCCAGCGCGGTTATTTTTAATCACTGCTCTAAATAAGTTAAGTAATGCTTTTTCGTTTACTTCGTCATTTTCATAAATTTGGATTGCTCGTGCGCTCACATTTCCCTGCCCCTGGTTAATAATTTTCTCAGGATCGGGCGCAATAGGGTCATATATAAAGACATTCACGTGATCTTTGGTGCCAAGCAGAGCACAAATATTGCCATTAAGTTCAAAGTATGGCCGGTTTTGCCGTTTAATGGTTTCAGTAACTGCTGGGTCGGCAGAATGAACAAGCTCACGAACTTTTTGACAGATTTTTTGTTGCCAATCGGGCAGAGAAGATATGTATTCATCAACTCTAGCATCTTTTTTATAAGTCATAACCATATGATAGCACTAAGGATTTTGCTCAAGCTGCAAGGGCTAGATCAACGTTTTGGAATCGATACATTGGCCAAATATCATCGAATACACCAAGTGCAGAAGCCGTGGTTTCTACCTGTGCAGCACTCGGTTTCTCCGGTGATCCATAAATGCAACGGCGAATGAACTGTTCCCCGCTATCTACAAGAACAGCTCTTCGCATAGTATTAACCTGGTTACGCGGATAAAACTGACTGGCTACTACAAATTGACCGGCGATTTGTAGTGCTCGCCTTTGATCGCCGGCGGCTTCATCAAGCAGTTCTTCCAGTACTGGGTCAGTTTGTGCGGCTTGCTGAACGTTAAATAACCTTTCGTCGCGAGCCTCGTTATCTAGTTTTTGTCTCATTGTGAACTCATCGATGGAGATATTTTTAAAATTGGCAATTGAACCAAAATACTTAATGATCGGTTGCTTTGACGGTCCTCTGCCGGACGCAGAAAGCCCATCAATTGTCCGGGCTGTTAGTTCACGACCTGGGTTTTGCATGTAAAAAGCGTAAGACCAATCTAAATAATCGTCAGTATCCCAGCCTTTGCAACTTGGATAACCAATAATCTCATGGAACACACTAATTTTGCCAAAGCGTGACTTAAGATTATCGACAGTTGGAAAGGGATTAAGACGCTTATAATGACCTTGACCTGCACGAGTAATATCCTCACGAGTTGGCCTGCCGCCTACATATCGAGCTAGCAGTTGGCCAGATTTCGTATAGTCAGCAAGGGCCCAGTGTTTAAAACGAAACTTTGCTCGAAAGCCTAAACCGGTATGCACAGTCGACATATCCATTCGCTCGTATATTGGATGATCCGAAGGTGTTAAGCCTAATTTGGACGCACGAGCAATGTGTATTCGGTGTGGCGGCGGGTCCTTGCTTGGGTCAAGCTGCAATACATCAACAAGCGGTTGGTATAACGCGATAAAGTCATCATCACTTAAGTTTTGATATTTAACTTTATTCTTCCGGCTATGGGTAGGCAACTCTATGGTTTCATCCAGAATAAGCTGAGCTAAAGATTGACGAGTTGGTTCGTCAATTTCCGGAATTTGCCCAGGCATAAATTCAAAACTAGTCGTAAGTACGTCTGTAGGACTCACAAGCACCTCATTTATTATAGTATACAATTAAAACACTATATTGTCTATACCATGAGTAATGATTTTGCTTATGCTTGCTGTTGAGTGAGCACTTGCCTACAATCAAAACCATAATAATTGGAGGGTACAATGTCTGCAGCGGAAGCACAAATGGAAGTTTCAGTAATTGGCAGTGGTGGACGTGAGCACGTGCTTGCCGATGTTCTTGGTGCCTCAGATAATGTCAGCGCCGTACACGCTTTGCCAGGTAATCCGGGCATTGATATGTTGCCAAAAGGAGTCAGTGTTCCAAATGTCGGTGTGATGGATTTTGATAACATCGTACGTTATCACCAAGAAAAAGGGATTAAATTAGCGGTCGTTGGGCCTGAGTCTCCACTGATTGGGGGCCTAGCTGATGTGCTACGAGCTAATGGGATCTTGACCGTTGGACCTTCGCGAAAAGCGAGTCAATTTGAAGGCAGCAAGATTTTTACAAATGATTTTAATTCCAGACATGATATTCCACAACCAAAAGGGATGGTTGCAAGAAATCCACGAAGTATGATTTCTCGTTTAAAGCAGCTCGACGCTAACGGGTGGGTTATTAAAGCTGATGGTGAGGCCGGCGGTAAGGGTGTTGGTGTGCCAGATAGTTTTGAAGAAGCACTCGAGTTTGTAAACAGAATGGTCAACGGCGATCTAAAAAAAGCTGCTGCAACCGGTGCTTTGTGGCAACGACGCTTTCCACTATCCGACCCAGAAGTTTCTGATTATTGGGCAATAGATAAAAGTGGCAACAAACTAAACCTAGGTGCGGCCCAAGATCACAAGCGTGTTGGTGAGGGAGACACTGGCAAAAATGGCGGTGGCTCAGGCGCATACTCTGATGTTCCGTACGAGTTGTATTCAGAAAGTCATCGTGAACAAAGTGAGTACGATACACAAAGATTTATTGAAGGGGCAATCGAAGACGGGGTTGACTACCAAGGCTTCTTATTCAGAGGACTTATGATCCATAACGATATTCCAAACGTTCTCGAATACAATATTCGTTTTGGCGATCCGGAAGCACAGGTTATTTTGCCACGCTGGCAACGAGCTGGTGTTGATTTTCACGAGTTATTCATGGCCATGGCCGAAGGAAAACTCGATCAAATTACCTTGCCTAAGCTTACCGGCAGCGCAGCACTAACTATCTGCTTGATGGCGGAAGGTTACCCAGGATCATCTCCAAAAGGTGATGAAATACTTGGTCTTGATAAACATTATGACGACAACGTTATGATCTATCATGGTGGTACCAGACGAGGCGATGATGGCAAATTGTACACAAACGGCGGTCGCATACTATACGTTACAGCATTCGGTGAAGACTTGGTTGATGCACAGGGCAGAGCACTATGGGCAATTGGCGAAGAAAATAACGGTGTTCACTTTAGAGGTATGCATTTTAGACCAGACATTGGTGCGCGCGCTCTAAACGCCGCATAGCTGTAAAAATCAGCAATATTAAGCGGGCAGTTATCCCCAGACCTGATTGACAGATCAGCGTTAAGTGGTTACGCTTATGGAAACACACTAAAATAAAAAGGATATATAAAGAATGCCGGCTTCTTTAAAATCAAAACGCAAACCAGTAAAGAAAACAACTGCTAAACGAGTTACGACTCGAAAATCGGTCACCCGCTCCCGTGCTAAAAAACCATCTAGATTACATAAACTTCTCCGACTAAATCGGCGCAGTAGTGGTTTCACCAAAAAGAAATTCTTGTTGTTTATTGTAGTATTTGTAGCCCTTGCTGGTGGTTACCTGGCTTACCGCAGTTTTGCCGATACAACGCTTACAGGTGCTAACGGAGAATTTACCGCTCTTACTCCTGCTCGTATTCTTGATACACGTGACGGGACTGGTGGCATTGTCGGTGCAGTTGGCCAATCGCCAGTTTCAGTACAGATTACTGGCCGTGGCGGTGTGCCTGCAAGCAATGTTAAAGCAGTTATTATGAATGTAACAACTACAGGTGGAACTGCAGCAAGTGATCTTGAAATTTGGCCAAGTGGTCAAAGTAACCCAAAAGTATCTGACCTTAATTTTAGTGCTGGACAAACAATCGCCAATCAAGTCACCGTTATGGTTGGTACTGGTGGAAAAGTCCAAGTTTACAATAGCTCAGGCAAAGCCCACGTTATTTTTGATGTTGCGGGCTATATAAGTGATGTTAACGGCCCACGTGGATCACGCTTCTTTACCGTTTCACCACAGAGAGTTTTGGATACTCGAACTGGCCTGGGTGGTTATTCTACGCCGTCAGGTCCTAATGTACTTCGTTCTGTTCAAGTTGGTGGCCTTGCTGGTGTACCAACTGATGCCAAAGCAGTTGTGATGAACGCGACCGTTACAAATCCAACGGCAGCCAGTAACTTAACTGTCTGGCCATCCGGCGAACCTGAGCCTGTGGCTTCAAACCTCAACTACGTTACTGGCCAAACTATTCCGAATCAAGTGACGGTTAAGATTGGTCCTGATGGACGAGTAAACTTTGCCAACGTGGCTGGTAACGCAAATGTGATTTTCGATGTCGAAGGTTACTACGAAGACGTTGGTGCAGCCAATGCAGCTTCGCAAGAAGGACGATTTGTTCCTGTTCAGCCGATGAGAATATATGACACACGCGGCGGTAGTACACCAGCTGTTGGACAAACACCATATTCATTCACACTTTCCCCAAATCCTGGTGGTTCTATTCCATACCGGAATGTGAGTGCTGTCGTAATGAATGTTACTTCTGTAAACTCCACGGCTGCCAGTAACCTCACAATTTGGCCATCTGGCACTACAAAGCCAGGTACTTCAAGCCTTAACTTCCTTGCAGGCCAGGCTATTCCAAATCAGGTAACAGCACTATTAGGAGCCGATGGAAAGATAAATATGGCTAGTGCAGCAGGAAAAACAGATGTCATCGTTGATATCGCCGGTTACTACATTGACAAGGAGCTAAGTACGGGCTTTCAATCATCATTCTATGGGGGCTCAGGGTACAGATCAACTATCAGTAAATTTGAGTATGACTTTAAGCCAACCGCTTTTTCAAATGCTAAGATTCAAAGAATTGATTTGCCAACCGCAAGCAGTTTCAATATTGTTTCGGCGTATTTAGATTCAAAAGGCAACGCAACTATTAGTATGGGCTGTGCACCAATGTCAACTTCTCAATGTAAGGTGCTAGCATCTGATGGTACGGAAGGAACGAGCAATTCAAATTATATTGGACTCTCTATCAGCGTGCCATACAAATTTAGTCTCAATAAAACGTACAGAATTAGCGAAGAAGTTTTGACTGACCAACCTGGCTATCCTGGTCAATGGCGAAAAATCAGTATTACTGCCGATGGGATCAAGAAAGATCTTATTAACCTCGCGGTTATACCACAGACCATCATGTCTCCATACACGAGCATAACCGCCTACCAAGAAGAGTATTCCTGCAATACAACCACACCGCTATCATGGACAATGGGGAATTATGCCTTGGACTCAACTCCTGTGACTGACATGCTTGATGGAAATTTGACGGCAGGATTTAACTGGGGTAATCCGGTTGACTGTAAAGGTTATACAAAAGCAACGTACGATAAATCATCTGGTGTACTTGTCGGTACCTACACCATAGGTGTACCAAAAGCCCAGCGAGATACAACTCCACCTGTCATTACTGCGGTTACTCGAGACGGTTACAATAATTCATACGTGCACGTTACTGCAAATGACCCAAGTCAAATAGCGGATGCAAGAATATATACAAGTCAGCCAAATGGTTACCCTCCAGCATGGGGTTCACTATATGGAATGGTGAAAAATCCTGACAACTCCTATACAGCTACATTGTTCTCATCTCCAGCACCTGCCGGCCAGCATAGCTGGGTAGTAATTACCGATGGTAGTGGAAACCAGACTCAACAAGACGTTCAATAGCTTAGAGTTCGTGTAGCACAGTGATTTTAGCGCCGAGTGAGTTAAGTCGCTCGGCCAGATCCTCATAACCACGGTTAATGGTGTATACGTTTCGTAGCATTGATGTACCAGGCGCGGCCAGCATACCAATCAGGAGCATGACGGCCGGACGAATTCCGTTTGGACAAACCACATCAGCAGCCCGAAGTTTACTCGGACCGTTTACAAAAGCGCGATGTGGATCAGCCAGTTCAATATCGACACCAATCTTTTTCATCTCGGTGTACATGAGAGCGCGATCTTCATATACCCAGTCGTGGATGAGTGTGCGGCCTTTGGCAACAGCAGCAATCGGTACAAAGTAGGGAACATGGTCAATGTTCAGGCCAGGGAAAGGACGGCCGTAGATTTTTTCTTGCGCGGCAACAAGATCGCCGTTATGTTTATGAATCGTTATATCTACTAGATCAGTTTGTCCATTGTCGGCCTTATATTTTTCGCCCATCGCATACTTTAGGCCCATTTTCTCTAATTTAAGTAACTCAAGTTCCATAAATTCAATTGGCACGCGGCGAATTGTTATTTGTGAATCAGTTGTCGCTGCGGCAGCTACGAATGTCATTGCTTCGACTGGATCTTCAGCTGGTGTGTAGGTAACACTTTTCTTGACCTTGGCTATGCCACGGACTCGAAGTACCGTCGTGCCAATGCCATCAATCTTAACGCCTAGTTTTTTAAGGAAAAAGCACAAATCTTGCACCATGTAATTAGCACTAGCCATTTTTATAATTGTTTCGCCCTCAAAACCGGCAGCAGCCATCAAAGCGTTTTCAGTTGTTGTGTCACCAGATTCGTAAAGCACAACCTCACGTTTTGGCAAATGTTTGTTGACCATAACATTGTAGTGACCAGATTTAGTAAAGACTTCGACACCAAATTCTTCGAGTGCATATAAATGGGGAAGTACAGTTCGTCGTCCCAATTCACAACCTCCAGCGTAAGGAATTTGAAACTGCTTGAGTTGATGCATGAGAGGACCAATAAGCATAATAACGGTGCGCGTTTTACGTGCGGCAGCCTTATCCATTTTATCCAGTTCGATCTTAGCTGGCGGCTTTATCTCGAGATCGCCATTACTTAGCCACTTCACAGTAACATCGATGCTACGCAGCACTTCGATAATGCGATTTACTTCTTCAATTCGCGGAATTTTCTTAAGCCGTGTCGTGCCTTTGTTAAGTAAGCTGGCGCACAAAATAGCAACGCTGGCGTTTTTTGAAGTTTTGAGTGTAATTTCGCCTTTAAGTTCATGACCACCTTCGATGCGCAAGTTAACAGCACCGCTACTAATGCTAATAAGTGGTTTATGAAGTACATCACTGATGCGCCCGAGCATTTCCAGGCTCATATTTTGCCGACCATGTTCAATACGGTTAACTGCTGATTGAGATGTGCCAAGTTGCTTGGCAAAATCAGCTTGGGTTAGGCCTCTCTCTTGTCGTATCTGGTAAATAAGTTTACCGATCTTCTCGTTGGTCTGCTCCATAGCCTCTAGAGTATATCACCCATGATTTATAATTAAAGTCTTTAAATTCTACAATTTTATGCTTGTTGCACCTGCGGTACAATAATGGCATGATCTGAGTGCTATCTTTCACTGACCTAATAAATTACTAACGGGGAGATTTTGCTATGAAAGATAAACAAATTGAGGAGTTAATCAGACGGGAAGTTAAACGCCAGACTGAGGGTTTGGAGATGATTCCATCAGAGAATCACACCTCTGGCGATGTGCTAGCAGCGCTTGGTTCACGCCTAACTGACAAGTATTCCGAAGGATATCCAGGTAAGCGCTACTACGGTGGCTGCGAAAATGTTGATGCAGTTGAAAACATTGCACGTGACCGCGCCAAACAACTTTTCGGTGTTACACATGCCAATGTGCAGGGCTATTCTGGCTCACCAGCCAACCTGGCCATTTACTTTGCTCTAGCTGATCCGGGCGACACGATTATGGGCATGGATCTCTACTTTGGCGGTCACATGACACATGGACTTAAGGTTAACTTTTCAGGCCGCTGGTTTAATTCGGTTCAATACAAAACTGGCAAAGATGGCTTTCTGGACTACGAAGAGCTTGGCAAAATGGTGGCCAAGCACAAACCAAAGCTTATTTTCACTGGTGCGACCGTATATCCGCGAATTTTCGATTGGAAAAAACTTCGCAAAATTGCTGACCAAGTTGACGCCTATCTAGTGGCTGATATTTCGCACATTGCAGGACTGGTTGTTGGTGGAGCTCATCCATCGCCAGCTGGAATTGCCGATGTGATCATGACAACCACACACAAAACTCTGCGTGGTCCACGTGGTGCGCTGATTCTGTGTAATGGAAACCCATCAACACCACTTAAGAGTGTTGAACGATCTCGTGAGAATCTACCAACACTAATTGATCGAGCAATTATTCCAGGATTGCAAGGTGGTCCACACAACCATCAAACTGCCGCCATTGCGGTCGCGCTCCGTGAAGCCGCTCAACCATCTTTCAAAACATATGCTAAACAGATTGTGAAGAATGCTAAAAAATTAGCCGATGAACTCAATCAAAAAGGCTATCAACTGGTAACCGGTGGAACCGACAATCATCTGATGCTCATTGATTTAACAAACAAGAAAATTTCTGGCAAACAGGGTGAGGTTGCATTGGGCAAGGCTGGTATTACAGTTAACAAGAACACCGTTCCGTTTGACCCACGTCCACCATTTGACCCGAGTGGTATTCGCTTAGGAACACCAGCACTTACAACCCGTGGCATGAAAGAGAAAGAAATGATTCAAGTCGCCGAATGGATTGATCAAGCGCTTAACAATCATACTGACGATAAGAAGCTGGATCAGATCAACAAAGAAATCAAGCAATTCACTAAAGCATTTCCACTTCCGAATTAGTTGTTTATCATAAGAAGTATGAAAATAACGAACAATTGGCGTGAGCAGAGTGGCGTAACTAAGGCGGCATATATCTTCACCATTCTTGAAATAATACTCTTAGGATTATTTTATGTATTGTTAGTGATTGGACAGCATCACTTTAGCAGTGAGCCAAGGGACATGGGTGATGGAACGGCCTACGGCACCGTATTGGCTATTATTAATTTGGGGCTAATTTTTTTGCTATTCATTGTCGGGTTATTGCCGACCTACTTTATTGGATTAATACAAGATTTACGCAAGAATAAAGTAACGTACATTCAATTAATTCTTGGGCTGGTTATTGTATTGATAATTGGTCGTTTAATTTTGTATCAACTATCTTTGACGGCGTAGAAACTTGAGGCCACTCCAGGTATCGTCGATGGCGGCAACTTTTACATCAACCCATTTGCGAGGCAAAATCAAATCACGAAAGGTTTGTTCTGTGAGATCTGTCGTTTGGCCTGATGACTTTTTCGGCCAGCTCACCCATAGTCCCTTTTTGATGGTGCTCAAATCTGTAATATTCAAAAACGTTTCTAACTCGGCCTGGTTCATAAAAAACCCATGACACCATGTGGCCGGTAACTCGCTGACTTTTATCTTAGCCTTTTTTAAATCGGCTAAAAACCAGTCAGGTCCTTCAAGCACATACACGGAATCATCTGGTTCATAGCCGAGCTTTTCAACCAATGACTTGCCAGAGTAACCCGCTGCTTTAGCCATCGAAGTCTCCAATGATGCGGACTTCGGGTACTAAATCTATGCCCAACTTTTCTTTTACAGTTTTAATGATTTCCTGAACGACATCGTAAATTTGCTGAGACGTGGCATCACCGGTATTTTCAATTTTAAGCACATGTTCAGGGTGCAGGCGAACTGGTCCCCACGTTTGCCCTCGCTGAAATCCTGCGGCGAGCAAAACATGCGCTGCTGACACGCGAGTTTCAGAACCACCATGCATCAAATTCTGCTTTTTAATCTGTTCGTAATTGATGCCGCGCTCCTCGTACTCCATAACTTTTTTGGCTTGCTCTGGTCCCACAAGGGGATTTCTAAAAAACGATCCCGCAGTTTTTTCGGGGCGTTTTTTATCCTGAAGAGAACCAATTCGACGTCGTGCTTCCAAAATAATTTTTCGCCGCTCCTGTAAATCGTTGGCGTTCAGCTTTAGATCCATGCCAGCTTTAATAGCCGAAGCGTACTGCAATGGTTTCGATGAATCCTGCAGCTTAAATGTTGCGCGCACAATAATGTGGTCTTTAAATTTATCAGTTTGAAAATCAGAAAACCGATAGTCTAAGCCAAGTTCGTCGGCTGCAATTGTTTTAAGCTCGGCATCCTTTTTAGAAACGTCCATGACTTCAACTGACACAAGTGTATCTGAAACAGCTTGACCATACGCGGCAATGTTTCCTACCACGGCTGCACCCACAGAACCTGGGATACCACTCATTCGCTCGAATCCCCACTTGCCTTTCGCAATTGATTGCTGCACGAGCTCATCCCACTCAACTCCTGCATCGGCAATGGCTAACATTTCGCCGCCATCTTCGGTAAAGGTAATTTCTGAAGTGTCTAAATGCAGCGTAGTACCTGGCAAGCCTTTATCCGAAATTAGCACATTCGCGCCACTGCCCAAAAACCAGATAGGCGAATTGGCTTCTGCGATTGCCTGTATCAGTTCATCAGTTTTTTCAATTCTAATTAAAGTTTCAGCAGGTCCACCAGTGCCAAAAGAGGTAAATTCCGCTAGGGAAACGTTGTGGAATATTTTCATTGTTTATATTATACGTGCTTCTGCTTGCAGGCACTACGATCAAGTTTTAATATGTAAGTAATGGGAGAAAATAGACAGCCATTTCCTCATAAAACTCTGGGCAGTCATTTGCGTGCCAAACGTGAATCAATTCATGAGAGTTTGGCCGAAGTTTCGGGTGCTGTTGAAATTGATATTGAAACACTCACAAAAATCGAGCAGGGCATTCTTCTGCCAAGTGAAGACATACTGTTGTTACTCATTAATCATTTGGACATCAGCGAAGAAGATGCCGTCAGTTTATGGGAGTTAGCCGGTTATGATCGTCATAAATCTTCTGATAGCGACAACGACCAGGCCAAACAAATGTTTATGGTAATCCCATTTGATAACCGCGTGCTTTATACAGATGATTTGGAAGTAACAGCTACCAAGCATGGTTTTGTTTTGAATTTTATGCAATCCGGAAATTCGCAACCAACCACAATTGCTCGCATTGGTATGAGTCGCGAATACGCAAGAGACCTGCTTAATACTTTGAATGCGACGCTGGCTCAACCAATCCAAGAGCCCAAAATGCTGCCAAAGCCGCAAGACGTGCGCAAAAAAACCAACAAGTAAATGCTTTAATAACAGGGATAATCTGTTATAATTACCATTTGTTTAGCGCGCCGGCGTAGCTCAGCGGATTAGAGCACTGGTCTTCGGAACCAGGTGTCGGGGGTTCGAATCCCTCCGCCGGTACCAACAAAAGTGCCCTTCGAAAGAAGGGTATTTTTGTTGGTTTTGTGTGGGGATTCGAACGGGTTAGTCCGGTGGACTAACCCCGCCCTTGGTTTTTCAGCTGTGCTGAAAAATTGCCGTAGGCAAGGTCGAATCCCTCCGTTCAATGCAAGCTCGAATCCCTCTCCTAAATTGACCGAATTGGTATAATAAAGTACGTATGAACAAAGCCAACAAGCTTGCATTGGAAATTTTTCGACAGCTATGGTTGATAGTCTCAGTCTTATTCGTGACAATTGGTGTCAGTGGTTTAGTTGTATTGTTTTTGGGCAATACTTTTGGTCATGCCTATGTCGCAGGTGATGAATCAGGTGTGGCCTACACGGCAACCAGATGTGACGATTACTATCGCTTGGCGCCTGGTTCGGCAAACTGCACAGAAGCTGCGCTCACTCATCATTACCAAGAAGTTGTTAGTAACCGGTTTTCGGCTGGAGTTATTGGTTTGCTTGGGCTGCTGCTTTGGTACGGCTTTGTCCGCAAAATTAAAACTTATTTGCCGCCAATTATTTGGACAGCTAGTATTGTTTCGGTCAGTGGCTTTTTGGCAATCATTGGCTTAATGGCCGGCTTGTTATCTCTGGTTTTCGCTCAATCTAACCTTAATGGGGCTGGTAATCCGCTGAGTATTGGTTTAAGTTTCGGAGCACTAACGGTATATCTTATCGCACGGTTTTGGCGACAAAGCCAAAAATTTGTAAAATAGGGCAGTGATATCAATCGAGAATTTCGTACAGCTCAATGAGTTCCTGAAAAAATTTGTCCCCGGTTCAATTGCTGACGGCGATTTTTATAATCCCGACAAAATGTTTGAGCTGCTGCCACTAGTTGGCAATCCTCACCAAAAACTTAATGTTGTGCATGTGGCTGGAACGTCGGGAAAAACTTCAACATGTTACTACACCGCTGAATTATTGCGCGCGAGCGGAGCCAATGTTGGGCTAACTGTCTCGCCGCACATTTTTGAAATTAACGAGCGCGTACAAATTAATGGCCAGCCACTATCTGAAAAACAAATGTGCGAACTGTTCATGGAGTTTATTAACACACCAGGCTTTGTTGAGCTTAAGCCAACTTATTTTGAGCTACTGGTAACCTTTGCCTTTTGGGTTTTTGCTAGAGAAAATTGCTCGCACGCAGTTATTGAAGTTGGTCTTGGCGGCCTTAAAGACGCCACGAATATAGTTGATGATCCGGCTAAAGTTGCCGTCATTACTGATATTGGATTAGACCATACGCATATTCTTGGGGAGACGATTGAAAAAATTGCTTTTCAAAAAGCCGGCATTATAAAACAAGGAAATCAGGTTTTTTGTTACGAGCAGGGCGACATTGTCGACAAGGTTATAGACGCACAAGTCCAAAAAAATGATGCAGTGCTTCATCGATTGAACCAAGAGCGATCAGAAAAAAGTGCAGAGTTCGTGAGCGATTTACCAAAATATCAAAAGCGCAACTGGTTGCTTGCGAATGAAGTTAGCAACTTTGTAATTGCTCGTGACAAATTGCAAAACCTATCTGCTGAACAACTACTGAAAACCCAAGAATTAATTATCCCAGCACGCATGCAGCGACTTAATGTCGAGGGTAAAACACTCATTTTAGATGGAGCTCACAATCCACAAAAAATTGAAACCATGATTGATAGCCTCAAAACTCTCTACCCAAATAAATCGGTATCTCTGCTGGTTTCATTTGTACAAAGCAAGCAGACAACTTTAAGTGATAGCACGAGGCTTTTAAAAAGTGTCTCAGATAAAATTATTGTGACTGAATTTTCCACAACTGAGGATTTACCGCACAAAGTTATCCCCCTGAGCGATTTAGTAAGCGAAGCAAAAACAGCAGGATTTCAGAATATTCAGCAAATTAGCGATTGTGCACAGGCTTTTGATGCGCTGCTACGTCAACCAAGCGATATACTAGTAATAACCGGTTCATTTTATTTAATTGGTTCATTAAGTGAAAAACTAAAGGAATTTTTATGATTAGATGCATAGCTGCGATAGATGAAAAACAGGGAATTGCTGATGATCATGGTATTCCATGGCAAGGTAAAATCCCTCGCGACGTTAAGTACTACCACGAAAAAATAAAAGGCACGCCAGTGCTTATGGGGTATGGTTTGTACAAGGAATTAAGTCATCCCTATCCTGAAAGTAAAAATTACGTGGCAAGTTCAAAGGACGAACAACTTAAACCAGGCTTTGAGCTGGTCAAAGATGCAGTTGAGTTTGTGAAGAATTTTGAGGGCGATTTGTGGGATCTGGGTGGCGCAATGATTTTTGCCGTCACGCTCGATTACGTAGACGAAATTTACGTCACGCAGCTTCAGGGTAATTTTAACTGCACCAAGTTTTTCCCAAAGTTCAAAGATCAGTTCGAAAAGGTTAGTGAAACAGAGCCAACAACTGAAAATGGTGTGACGTATACATTTCAGGTCTGGAAACGCATAAAAGCGCTTGCTTAATACGCACTTTTTAGGCGTTTTGAGATTTGTTTAATAAGTCGGCTAATATAACTTTGCGAAACGCCGGTTTGGGCAGAAATCTGAGTTTGGCTGCCACGTTCAAATTCCGGAATCATCCCAAAACCTCCATCTTCAGTCTGAGCTAAACCAAAGTAATGGTAAAGAACACTGAGCTCTTTATCGGACCAATTCATGTCTCCGGCCCGTTGCGCAATTTCGTCTATTATCACAGTTTGCAGGGCTTCTGACTCGATATCACCATGATTACCATTGCTGGAGTTAGGTATTTCTATCGATGGATCCAGATGCCTGAGGGCAGCGTCTTCAACTGTAACCTTTAAAATACGCACCTCTTGCGCATTTGTGTTGGCAACTGTATACGCTCTTTTATCAGCTATGCCATCAGCCTGGATACCTTCAACGAGTTTCAGTTTTTCGACATCAGTTCGGCTATAAGTATGCGTTTTGACTGTCTCGTCGCGAAGTGCGTGTAATATTTCGCCTCGGATTGTCTGGATGGCATAGGTCAGGAACATTTCTCCGTGCTCAGTGTCAAAGCGCTCCATTGCTTTTACAAATCCGAGCATCGCACCACTTTTAGCAATATCATACCGAGAGCCGTACTTTCTACAAATGCCTTCGATTGTCGGTGCGGTGTACTCATATATTTTGTCTGCAGCTCGTTGTCTTAAAGCGCGTACTTGTCTTAGGCGTTGCGGGTTCAAGTCATTTTCGTCAACATCACTTGTTCCACGATATACGCTTAGCAAATCTCGGATTGAGTCATCTCGTTCTCGGCCAATGACTTTCCTCGAATCTTTGCATTCCTCGGCTCGTACAATGCCGCGTACAACGGCAACATCAGTAAAATCAATTGGTTCTTCTGGTGTTATCTCAACTTCTCTCTCACGTAAATCAAGCGTTGCTTGGATATCACTTAATACTGCTAGCTCTGCCGCTGAAGTAGCTTTCAGTTGCTCGATTGTTGGATCAGTCTCGGCGAGATCAACGTCACTCATTTGGTATATTATACAATTTGTTAATAGATATGTAAATAGTTGATACTACAACAAAAGTTCGGTGTGCCAAGCGTTTTGACGTACAATATCTGATATGTCTTGGGTAAAAAAGCACTGGCTGGCTTTGTGGCAAATATCTTTTCTAATTACTGCAACCACTTGGCTATTCGCACCGTTCTTGGACGACATTGTTTCGAACCGCCAAACATTAATTAGCGAGTTTAGTAGTCCGGGCATGCCGTATTCCATCATTTTTGAAGTTACCAGTGTTATATCGGGACTGCTTCTGTTTTATCTGAGCTATCGGCTATATAAAAAGTATAAAAAAGTAACGATACCAGTTGTTTTAGTTGCCATCCTTGGGCTATCGGCTATTCTCGATATACTTGCACCGATTAATTGTGAACTAATCAGAGGCGTTTGTCAGGAGCGATATACGCTAGCTTTTCTGGTGCATGCTACTGAGACGGTTGCCGAAGCGATTGCTCTGTATGGGCTGACTTGTTGGGATATTTATAAAAACCGGCGCATCCCGTCGATTTTATTTTTAATTGTTCAAACCTTGTATGGTTTGCTTTTTGTAACAGGAATTATTAACACAGAGAATTTTCAAACCATTTCACAATTTACGTATCAGGCAACCGCAGTAGTGTGGATAGCGTGGTATCCCTTTATGGAATTCGCTAGCCAGATCAAATATCGCAGCAGCGGTCTGGTTAATAAGTTTCTGGCTGTTTGGATCGGTTTCCATGGGGTTGCTGCTATTGTTATTGGTTTTGGTCACGTTGAGTATTTTAGTCGCCTCGACAATTTATACCTTGGTGATAACAGCTTATTAATTGGCCAGCATGGCATTGTTATTGGGCTGATATTTTTGTATCTTAGCCGGCATATTGCTCGCGGTGAGCGTCGTGCATGGCAAATTATTTTGATATTGCTCGGGCTGGAAATCATTAAGTATTCGGCTATTTTGCCACAGCCTTTATTCTTGGGAATTTATATATTTACGTTTGCCTTAACTTTTGCACTTCGCGGTCACTTTAGTCGTGGAATTTTTGCACAAAGTTGGCGCTCTAAAGCCATGGACGCCTTAATCGTAATCTGTGGTTCAGCAATTTCTGTGGTTGTTTTGGGTTATGTGCTCAGCTATACGCCGGCCTATACATTTATTAATCGGACCTACACTGAATCGCATGTGATTGCTATGCGAACCCACCGATTGGCGACGAGCCATATCCATCGCTCAATATATAACGACGCTGGTTCAATTTTGCTGGTTGGATTGGTTTGGTTTGTGTTGTGGTCTATGTTTAGGCCAGCACATTTTGGTGGAGCTGATGCTAGCACCGAAGAATATTTTGCCGCTGAAAATATTTTAGGTCAGATGTCGAACTCGTCTGAGGATTTCTTCAAAATTTGGCCGAACGATAAACAATATTTCTGGTCTGAAGATCGCCAAAGTTTTATTGCTTATAAAGTTGTTGGGCCAATTGCCTTTGCGCTTGCTGATCCAATCGGGCAAAGTAACGAGGGCAAAGAAAAATTACTTAATAATTTTCTGGTACATTGTCGTACACACGGCTGGCGAGTTTGTTTCTTACTCGTACAGGAAAGTTCAGTCTGGATGTTCGAGAAAGCTGGCCTAAAGCTACAAAAAATTGGTGCCAGTGCAGTAATTGATATAGAAAAATTTGTGAATGAAACAGCCAATAACAAATGGTGGCGTTGGCAACGCAACAAAGGTGCCAAAGAAGGGTATTATTACGAAACAGTCGAACCGCCACTGGCGTATTTGCTAACTCAAAATCTTCAGCACGTTTCTGATCAGTGGCTAAAACGCGGCGGTCATCAGGAAGAAGGTTTTGCGCTGGGATACTTTGATATTGAATATTTGCATCGCTGCCGTTTGCATGTTCTCAAAAATAAATATGGAAATGTTGTCGCGTTTGTGAACGAATTACCGGTTTATAACGGGTTGCCGCAAACCACGATTGATATGATTCGCTATGTCGAGGATGCGCCGAACGCTAATAATTACTTGTTCCTGAAGATGTTACAACAACTTTCTTCAGAAAAAGAGTTCAAATATTTTGATATTGGTTTTGTACCATTAGCTCAAATGAAAGGACGCTTAGCGAGCATTGCTCGTCGTCTTGGTGCGGATCGATTTTCAGCAGCTGGACTCGAACAATTCAAAAATAAATTTGAACCTGACTGGCAAGAAAACTTTATTGCCTATGATGGTGACCTGGGTGATTTAGCTTTAATTGCGATTCATTTGGAAAAAGCTATGGCCGTCGAGGAAGACAAATAGCGTGGCGAAAGTTTATTTAGCCCTCGGCTCAAATGTTGGTGATAGCGAGCATCATTTTAAAAACGCTGTTGAATTACTTAGCAAAAAAATTTCTGGCATCAAACAAGCTCCACTTTATAAATCCAAAGCAGTTGGCTTCACCGAGCAAGATGATTTTGTGAATACGGCTGTTTCAGGCCAAACAGACTTATCACCCAAAGAACTTTTAGAATTTGTCAAAAGCACCGAAAAAGAAGTCGGCCGTATTGATCGCTTTCGCTGGGGCCCGCGCGAAATTGACATCGATATTATTTTTTATAACGATCAAATAGTGGATGAGCCGCATTTGCACATACCACATGCGCATTTTGCCGAACGTGATTTTGTACTTCGACCAATAATGGATTTAGACCCCAATTTGATTGACCCACGTAGCAAAAAAACTGTTCAGGAACTACACAACAAACTACCTGCAGACCAGTTATCAATATTAGAACCCGCACACGATGCTATTGTTGTGTTAGCAACGCAGCCGGACACCGAAACATGGGAATTCCCAAAACAAATTTATGAATGCTTAGATAAAGCTGCCAAGCTATTTAAAGCTGGTAAAGCTCCATTTATTATTACATCTGGTGATCGAAGCATTTCAATTGTGAGTCGCGGCCTTAAACAACCATTTAAAGAATGTGATAAGCTGGCAGATTATTTAGTTGAGCAGGCTATACCAAGTAGCAAAATTTTGCGTGAAGGTGAATCACGAGACTCAATTAGTAACTTGTACTATCTTAAAACCAATTTTTTTATTCCTAGAAAAACGCGTAACATTCTGTTTGTTGTTGCAGATTTTAGGATTCCTCGACTGGAGTTTTTATGCAAACGCATCCTTGGGCCTGATTACAAGGTTACTTTTGTACCGATTTCTGCCGAGGTTGGACCGTCCTATAACGAACGGCATACTATGAAAATTCAAAAAGAGTTCCTAGAACCTATGAAAGACGGTGAACACGGATGGCTTAATGACAAGTTCTACGACAGCTCGATGTATAAATATTGGGCAGAACACGACCGCCAAAAGTATGGCCTAAAATAAAAACCTCCGAAGAGGCTTTTTGATTTGGAGGGCCATCTGGGACAATCGCACGTTAATCTGTGCGCCGAGTCAACTCTGG
>CAZPVO010000001.1:22531-247892 GCA_964590205.1 uncultured Candidatus Saccharibacteria bacterium
AACTAAAATACCCCAGCTTGCGCCAGGGCACTTTAGTTGGAGGGCCATCTGGGACAATCGCACGTTAATCTGTGCGCCGAGTCAACTCTGGCAGCAGACTAACGACCGAACCGCATTGGGTTCGAGACAAGTCAACCAACTAAAATACCCCAGCTTGCGCCAGGGCACTTTAGTTGGAGGGCCATCTGGGACTCGAACCCAGGACACGCGGCTTAAGAGGCCGCTGCTCTAACCAGCTGAGCTAATGGCCCGCAGCTGACAAAGGGCTATTTTAACAGAGGCCAAGCAGTTTGTAAATTACAACTAGCTGTTGATAACTCTTTGCCCTAACGCCTCGTTTACAGGTATAATGGAGCCATCAATAAAAAAAGGAGGGAATATGTTGAATGGCTTGGCCCAGTCATATAACTATTCGTATAACTACACCACTTCGAACCCGAGCTCTGGTGGTTTAGCAATTTTTAGCGGGTTCTTTTTAGTAGTATGGCTTATTGTTGCGGTCTTTATGATCGTTACAATGTGGAAGCTGTTTGAAAAAGCAGGTGAAAAAGGTTGGAAAGCGATTATTCCAATCTATAACTATTGGACATTATGTGAGATTGTTGGCCGTCCAGGCTGGTGGTCACTTGTGTTCCTGCTTACAGCTATTCCAATAATTAACTTTATTGGTTGGATTCCAGCTTTGATTGTGGCAGTTATTGTTAGTATCGACCTTGTAAAATCATTTGGTAAAGAACCAGTTTGGGCTTTGCTTGTGATTTTGGTGCCAATTGTTGGCTACCCATGGTTAGCATTCGACAAGAACACCAAGTATGTTGGTCCAGCTGCTAAGAAATCAGGTGGTTCAAGCAGCAAGCCAGCTGCAACTAGCAACTAGTTAGACGAAACTCCACCTAAAGAGTGCCTTTAATTCAGGCACTCTTTTCTTTTATCAATGCCAGCCTACCTCTGTGGTACAATGGCGAGGTGAAACTTCTCAATGGTTTAGAAATCGCTGGTTTCGTAAAGGAACGCCAAGCTCGGGCAGTGCGGGCGCTGCGACAAGCGCACAATATTCAACCAAAGCTGGCGATTATTCGCACCAATCCAGATCCAGTTGTTGATAGCTACATGAAGCTCAAGCAAGGTTACGGAGCTGATATCTTAGTTGACGTGGATGTTCACACGATCGAGCAAAAAGACGCACTGAGCGTCATTGCTAAGCTCAATAAAGATGAATCAGTGCACGGTATCATTGTGCAAATTCCACTGCCAGATAAATCTCAGACCGATGAAATCTTAAACGCAGTAAGTCCAGATAAAGATGTTGATGGGCTGAGCGTCGAAACAACCTTTGAGCCGGCTACACCACTGGCTATCGACTGGCTGCTCGCTGGGTATAATGTTAATTTCAACGGCAAGCATATCGTAATTGTTGGGCATGGCCGATTAGTTGGCAAACCACTGGCAAAATTGTGGCGGGATTCGGGGTATGATGTTGAAGTCGCCGATAAAAAGGTAAAGAACCTTGGTGAAATGGTAAAGAGGGCAGACATAATTGTAGCTGCAACTGGTGTGCCGTCACTGATCACCAAAGATATGATCAAGCCGGGTGCAGTAATTGTTGATGCCGGTGTGGCAACTGATAAAAATGGTTTGGTTGGCGATGTTGCCGCTGATGTACGCGAACTTGATGACATTACTATTACACCCGAGAAAGGTGGCGTTGGCCCACTAACTGTTTGCGGCTTATTTGAAAACGTTATTCGGAGTGCACAGCGAGTTACGGAGAAAAATCGTGTCTAAAATCGGTGTGTTTGATTCGGGCGTTGGCGGATTGTCTGTTACAAATGCAATCAAAAAAGCCTTGCCTGATGCTGAGGTCATATATGTTGAGGATAAAAAGAATGTGCCGTACGGACTTAAAACCCCTGAAGAATTATTCAAATTAGTATTACCAATTTTGGAAGATCTGCAACAAAAGACTGACATTATTGTGGTAGCTTGCAACACCGTCAGCACCACACTTATTGATAAACTACGCGACAAGCTTAGGGTGCCCCTGGTTGCCGTGGAGCCAATGGTTAAGCCGGCCGCAGAACAAACAAAAACCGGTGTAATCGCTGTTTGCGCAACACCAACAACACTCGCTAGCAAAAGATATGCCTGGCTCAAACAAGAATACGCTAAAGACGTAAAAGTCGTAGAACCGGATTGTAGTCAATGGACGTCAATGATTGAATCGAACCAAATTGATCGTCAGCACATTGAACAAGAAATCGAAGAAGCACTAAATCAAAAAGCTGATGTCATAGTGCTCGGCTGTACACATTATCATTGGATCGAAGACGAAATTAAAGAAATCGCCAATGGCCGTGCGAACGTTTTGCAACCAGAACATCCTGTCATTGCCCAGCTTAAGCGGCAGCTGTCGGTAAACTCTTAACCACCGTCTGAAACTGCTCACCACGTTCCTTGTAATTTTTGAACATATCAAAACTGGCGCAGGCAGGTGAGAGTAAAATAGCGTCGCCTTTTGTGGCAAGCTGAAGAGCAGCGCTAACGATATCAGGCATTTTAACTGTGCCAGGCAAAACATTAACCGGTACTTTTCGGTATTGTTCATATTTTTTGATCAATTCGGCAATTTTTGGTCCGGTTTCACCAATTGCAACCACAGCTTTTACGTTGCTTTTAATAAGGGCTTGTACTAACTCATCATAGGAAGATTTTTTATCAGACCCGCCAAGGATCATAATTTTTGGTTGCTTAATAGTATCCATAGCTACAATTGCTGTTTCGGGAGTTGTGCCAAACGAATCATCAACAAGCAAAACACCATTATAATTGCGAAGAATTTCAATATGATGAGGCAAACCCGTGAATTTTTTGAGCGCGCTTTTGATAGCGTCTTTATTGTATGCAATTAAATCCCATGTTGCGGCAATCGCTGCACAAACATTTTGTAAATTATGCCAACCTGGCAATGTCACGTCATGGATAGAGCAGACCTTTTCATCATTGACGTAAACATGGCTGCCTTTTACGTACACACCTTCTTCAGTTTCAAGTTCTTGACCTTCTGGCAAGACAGTGTAGGAAATTTTAGTTCCCTTCGAAATATCAGCGATCTCTTCACTGTATAAGTTCGCCGCGTTATAAATTGCCAAATCTTGGGGACTTTGATGTACGAACATCTGCTGCTTGGCTTTAATATATTCTTCCATGTCAGTGTGCCAGTTGAGGTGCTCCGGTGCGATCATCAAGCAAGCAGCAATACGTGGTGAATACTGAAGATCAATTAACTGAAAGCTGGCGAGTTCGAGTACCACGATATCATCTGGTTGAATATTATTTTTGAGCAAATCAAGTGGGGGAATGCCAATATTGCCGCCCAAGTGAACACGGCGGCCGGCCGCTTGCAAAATCATAGTAATAAGTGTGCAAGTTGTGCCCTTGCCTTTCGTGCCAGTTACGCCAATGATAGGAGCCGGACAAACGCGGAAAAACTCGTTGGTGACGCTCGTGACTTTTTGCATAACTTCCGGATGAAGCTGGTTGGCTTCTGCGATTTCTTTAGGATGCAAGCCAGATGTGCGCACAAGCAAATCAAATTCATGCAAATCACTTAAGTAACTACCGTCAGACTTTACAGGCACCCCAGCTGGTAAATCAGCAGGTGGGAATTCGTCACAAATAGTTATTTCATTGCCTGGTTTGTTCCAGTATTCATAAGCACTGCGGCCCTGTAAACCGTAACCGAGAATCGCTATCTTCATAAATTATTTCTTCAGCTGTGCTTTAACGAGTTCAGCCACTTGTCGTGGTGTCATATCAGCTTTCAAAATAACGGCCACGACACCGAGTTTTTTCACTTCCTCAGGAATTTCTTGCTCACCCATATTAGTCAAAATAATAACTTTGATGTTTTTACCGAATGGTGTCTTGCGCAGTTTGGCGAGCATTTCATCGCCGTTCATTTCTGGCATCATCAGGTCAAGCAGAATAATATCTGGCTTCATGCTTTCGGCCAGTTCTAACCCCAGCTTACCGTTTTCGGCAGTTTCAACTGTGAAGCCCTCTGCCTCAAACTTGATGCGATACATCTGGGATATCGCTTGGTCATCTTCTACGATGGCAATTTTTGCCGACATAGTATAAATATTACCATGTCTGATCAGTTCGGCTTAATTTATTTTCTTCAAAGTCTCCTTCACGACCTTCACAATTTGGGTGGGAGTATAGTGAGCTTTCACTAAGTAATTATCAATATGAAGATCGTTGAGCTTTTTGGGTGCAACTTCTTGGCTAATGTTAGACATAATAATGACTTTCATTTTTTTGCCCCAGACAGTTTTGTGCTGTAACGCTTCCAGCACATCTTCGCCGCCGATTGTTGGTATTTTAAGATCTAATAGCAACAAATCTGGCTTAAATTTCTTGGCCAGCTTCAGTCCTTTGCGGCCG
Source organism: uncultured Candidatus Saccharibacteria bacterium (assembly GCA_964590205.1). GTDB lineage: Bacteria > Patescibacteriota > Saccharimonadia > Saccharimonadales > JAGQNJ01 > CAZPVO01. Next base: position 26,978 of record CAZPVO010000001.1, read on the forward strand.
TCTTCAGCAATTACAACCTCAATGCCAGCCATGGCAAATTTAATCCGATACATTTCGCGGATTGCTTCATCGTCCTCTATTAAAAGTATTTTTGTTTTTTGGGGCACCGAAACGATTTTAAACCTAATTTTAGCAATAGCAAGACCAAAGTTTAAGAATATGCGAACAGTAGTTTTAAGAAGTTATTTTGGCGATTTGCCGAGCGCTTTTTCCACAATTTCGATAACTTGGGTTGGAGTGTGGTTGGCTTTGATAATGTAGTCAGTGACATTCAACTTACTAAGGTCCTTAGTAGCCTCGTCCTGGCTAATGTTAGTCAGAATTATAACTTTGGTTTTTTCGTTGTTTGGCAGTTTTCGAAATTTTTCCAGGACTTCTTCGCCATTCATTTCGGGCATCATTAGATCGAGTAGTGCAATATCTGGTTCAAAATCTTCCAGTAGTTTTAAGCCTTGTACGCCATCACCGGCAGTTTGTACATCATAACCAGAACTGGCCAATTTGAGTTGGTACATTTCACGAATTGGTTGGTCATCTTCTATAATGGCAATCTTCGCACTCATATTCTCATGGTACGCTGATTGGCTAAGATTGCAATTTAGCTAACTGTTTGTTTTGTGCCTAGAACTTCTTTAACGACTTCGATAACTTGGCTAGGTGTATGGTGAGCTTTTACAATGTAGCGATCAACATGAAGTAAACGCAAATTATGTGGGGCTTCGTCGCGGCTAATGTTAGTAAGTACAATTACACGAATGCCGGCGCCGTGTTCGGTTTGCCGGAGTTTTTCGAGCATTGCATCACCGCTCATCACGGGCATCCTTAGATCTAGTAGAATCAAGTCTGGCTGGAATTTTTCAATGATTTTTAAGCCTTCTTCACCATTGTAGGCTTTTTCAACATCAAAACCTGACAAACGTAGCTTCATGCAGTACATGTCATTAATCCCCGGCTCGTCTTCTATGACTACAATTTTTGGAGTTTTTGTCATAACTATTATAGGAAATGTAACAGACTGTTAACCTCAAGTCCAGCTTGAGCACAATTGCCAACCATCAAGAGCCACATAACTGTTGTATTTTTGAACCTATTGTTGTATAAAGAAATTACCAAAGGAGTTTTGGTGTGAAGGTTACAGCCCACGTCTTTAAAACTTTTCCAGAGTTTTCAACTCTAACTCTTGCTGATCGAGATCAGTACAATGACCTTATTGCTGATTTTCCTCCGATTTCTTCAATAACATTTTCAGAATTAATGACTTGGTGGAGTCCGCTTGATAACTGTAAAGTTGCTCAATTAAATGGAAACTTAATTATATCTTATTGGATACCAAGCGATGAGAAGGCATCAGGACTGTGTGTTATTGGTACAAAAAAGATTGATAGCACGATATGTGAGATACTCGATTATCAAAAAGCCCATAATCAAGAGCCAAAAATTGTCCACCTTCCCGAATTTGTTATCAATACAATGTCTTACCCTGATCTTTATAAATTTACGCCAGAACGTAGTTTTGACGAATGTGTAATTCCGGTGGCCAAGTATGCAAAATTATCGGACATGACTCAAACAAAGCGCTCGATGATACGACGGTTCTTGCTTGGCAGTGGAGATAGCAGGATTACTTTCAAGCAGTTTGATCTGAGTCAGCAAGAAAACAAAGAGTATTTATTTTCGCTACATAAACAATGGGAACATAAGGGAAAGCTTAATAATATCGGCCAGCAAGAAAAAGACTACATGTTTGAAACTATTCGCAGGGCCGAAGAGCTTGAATGTGAAAACATCTGTCTTTATATAAACGGAGAAATTCAGAGCTTTTTAATCTATCGCCTTTCGGATACACCTGGATATGCTTTCATATCCTTAGCTCGCTTCAGCTATGCACGACCTTTTATGTTTGAGTTCTGTGTGTATGAATACGCGAAGTGGTTTGCAATGGAAGGAATAAAGTTCGTAAATATTGACTCTGATCTTGATCAAATGACCCTAAGAGTCATTAAGCTTAGCCTTGGTCCTCTTAACTTTTTTCGAAAGTATACGATTGAGCCTAGGAGCTAGAAAGACTATAAAGATTGACAGAGTATATTCTTTATGCTAAAATTGTCTTAGTTTGAACTTTATTAACTTGCGACGCCTTTCACTCAATTTACAGAGTAGAAGCGTCGTTTTTTATAAGAATTAATATGACTGAAATTGAGAGAGAGCAACCATCAGAAGCTGAACTAACATTGGACGAACTCGAGTCAATGAGCAATGTTTTGGTGCAACCAAACAAGTTGCAAAAGACTACCAATTGGCTGAGAGAACATTGGAGGGGCGCTGCTTTTACCGGTGCACTAACATTGGGTGCAATTGGTGCGGCTGGGTATGCATCAACACACGAGATTGATTATTCGTCACTTGCAAAACAATTTGATATTTCTAAGTTTGGCCGTGATTTTATTGATATTGCCGAAGTAGGGGGTCCGATTCTGCTAGCGGCCGGTGCTGTAGAGCTTGGCGTTATGTCATCAAGTCGACCAGGCCGGAAAAATCTGAAACTTGCCTGGACAGGGCTAGCCGAAAACAAATACAACTCATTTCAAAAGGTTGCAGCGGGAGCACTTCTACCCACACTTGGTATATGGGCAATTTCTAATGCACTTATGATAGAAGATGGTATACACAGAGGTGCAAATCCCAACATCGTCACAATTAATGACAGCCTTACTACGAAATACCCTGAGTCAATTGTAAGTTGGGGGACGCAAAAGGGTACGCATCACTTTATGAATGACAGTCATGTATCACACAATACGGTTTCAAAAGTAAATAGCGCATTACAAAGCGGTCAGTATCCAAATGTCAGTGGTGTTCAGCCTTACTACAGAGATTTAGTAACAATACCTACCCCATTTAGCGATAACCAGGCTGGCATGGTCTTTTCTGTTGGCGGAGGAAGCGAACCTTCCCCAATGCTCCCTGAGGTCAAATCAGGTGCAAACTGTAGAGTAGTGATGAATAAATGTAATCTTGGGCCCGACGAAATGATCATAGATGAAAACGAAGGATTTAAAGTTGGTGATGAGGTTGAAATCCGTGATCACAAGTATCGTGTAGTAGCTTTTCCAAAAGAAGACCAGAGTTTAGTAAATCGTCTGGTTGCTTTTACGGGTGTAGATGAGAAACAATTAAAAGATAATGACTACTTTGGTTTTGTTACAGTTGCCAAATCCGCTGAGGATGTCAAACATATGATTCAAGACCTTGGGGTAGGTGATAAGATAGACCAACAATCAACACAAGAATTTTTAGATGCGAATGATGATTTCTGGTATCACAACGGGACAACACTTCTCTTTTTGCTCATTGGCGATATCACACTCTTTGGTAGTGCTTCGTTCGCCTCAATGAAGCGTTTTGAACAAGAACGTGACCGACCAACAACTGCGACTATTAATGCTATCGGAGGTACTAATAGGCAGCTTGCACAACAAGCATTTGCTCGATCGATTGTACTTACAGGGAAAGGAATAGTACCTGGGGCAGCTATAGCAGTGATATCGACAGAATTGATTAACAAGATACTGGTAGGTTTCCATGGAGAAACTGATCCAAAAATGGTAGGGGCTTCAGCAGGTATTATTCTTGCGTCACAATTTGGTGCTACAGCAAAGTCAATGCGCTCAATGAAAAAAGAGCCCCTTGCGCAACGTATGAAATCAAAATAATCTAGACCATAAATTTGATCTTCCACACAGTATGTTGACAATATAAAAAATGATTTTATTATTGATTTTTTTAACGAACTATGCTAAAATTCAATCAGTACTTTAGAAGTTCAAAGACGCCCAAGAATCTACAGGTTTTTGGCGTCTTTTTATTTATAAAGAAATAAGGACGAACAATGGCAATAACCGATCCTACATCAGTAGATTCAAGAAGTGAAGCTTCTTTAGAGAGCTTACGCTCTTTTGAAACGCAAGGAGATCTTAATAGATTTTTTCGTTTTGATCTAAGTGACTATACTTTAAAGGACCCTGAATCAAGTAAAGGATATGTTTCCGCAGTTGAAGAAGCTGGTTTTGCTCGTGCTTTTGGTCATACAGTGTTGGTTAAGGAAATTCGTGTTATTGATCCGTTTGTACAAGCTGATCCAGAAGGCTATGCTCGTGTGCAGGAACATGTCACGAAGATGGAAAAAAGAATACGGGAGGATGGCTTTGATCCACTCGTAGAACGCCAACAGAAGTATCCTTACTCTAACGAAAGTGATAGTCCCGAAGTGCGTGAAGCTCGTAAGAGACGTAACCCTTATACTGAAGCGTGGCTCAGTGATCCGAATGTTGCTGCCTTAAGTGCTTGGCATAAATTGATACCGAGTGCTGTTGCGTTAGGTCATTTAACTGAACCATGGCTCGATAGAGCATTTATTCTAGAAGATGGCACTGAAATCCCAACAACCCCAGAAACCACTGCTCATCTTCGTTTTGTTGATGATGCAATTGCGATCCGTGATCGTGCAGTTGCTATGCAATACATTGCAGAGCGACATCTTGCTCTGACAACGCACCCAGCGGAGAAAGTACAATGGCTTGACATTGCAAGTGGAACAGCAGAACCTTCGATTAAGGCAGCCACAAAGGCGGCAAAAGATCTTGGCATCAACATCGAACTAACCGCAACTGACTATGATGCCAATGCTCTTAGTTTTGTAAAGGGTATTGCAGAACGAGAGGGTTTCACGGGTAAACTAAATATTGTTGAGGGGTATATTATTGACTCAAGCTTCGTGGACACTCTTCCTCATAAACAGTACAAGATTGGTGAAAATGCAGGTTTTGAAGAATATATGCCAGAGCGCGATATGGAGGACGGCCTCGGAAGTGATGAAGTAGGTGCATTCAAAGATATACCACTATTGCCTAATGCAAGTGAATTTACAAAGTGGGCATACGATGTTGTATCCGGTGATACGGGTGCTTTAATATCGGGCAATATGATATTGAACAGACCACAATCTGACTTTGTCTTTGGGGTAGTAAACTGGCCAATTATCAACGCAAGAACAGAAGAATCTATACTGCGTGTCTATAAACGTGCAGGTATTCTAGATGACCCAAGGGCTCAGGTAGAAATCTTTCGAGTTAGAGATGAATTGACAAATGTGCATATATATAACATTGTAAAGGTAACAAAAGTTACAGAAGATGTGACTTCTAAGAAAATACACATCCCAGGCAAAGCACTAGGACTATCTGATTAAAAATTGTAAAATTATAGCTGAGGGGCATTATTCATGAGGCCGCAAGGCTATCTGTTATTAGCTATTTCAATACCAAACTTTATTCTCGGTAGTTTTATTTTATTAAGAAACTTGAAAGACCGAGCTAATACTTTTTTTGCAGCTTTTACAATTTTTGTAGGACTTTGGTCGCTGGGACTTGCAGGCTTTATTTTTTCGCGAGATAGCAGTGTGGCGCTCTGGTGGGCCAAAGAATACTACGCTGCTGCAGCTCTTATAGCATTTTCATTTCTTGGTTTTAGTCTTAATTTTACAAACAGAGCACGAAAATTTACTACAATTCAGAAATTACTGGCCTTGATACCTGTCGCAGCAATCTTGGCTATGATCTTTGCTGACCCAAGCTTAATGCTTGCTGGTATTCGTTACCATGAGTGGGGAAAAGAAGTGATACTTAACAGGGTGGGATACTCACTTTACTCACTTTACTTTATCTTATATGTATCATTAGGATTTATCGTTATCGTTAATGCTTGGCGTAAAGCCATTGGCATTCAAAAAATCTATCTTCGTTATATATTGACTGGGCTTACAGTAGCATTTGGGCTAGGGGCAACTTTTAATTTATTCTATCCGGCATTCGGAAACTATAAATATATTTGGGTTGGTCCTCTTTTCACTCTCGTATATGTTTCAACTGTCTCTTATGCAATCATTCGTCATAAACTTTTTGATGTTAGACTTATTGTCGCACGCTCAATAGGGTACGCTCTTTCCATATTTTTTATTGGTTCAATCTATGGATTATTTGCATTCAACATTATTAATAAATTTGCGTTTGATTCATCAGAAGTTACCCTAACTCAACAGGTTGTTTATACTATTCTGGCAGTATCGATTGCTTTTACATTTCAACCTCTCAAACGATTTTTTGATCGAGTAACAAACAAACTGTTTTACAGAGATGCTTATGAACCCCAGGTTTTGATTGACCAACTCAATAAAGTTCTTGTTGGAAACATTGAGCTTGAAAAATTGTTGTTACAGAGTTCAAGTGTAATTGGATCAACTCTAAAGTCCGAATTTTGCTTATTCGGGATTAAAGAAGTAGGAAAAACTCCGAGGCGTTTAATCGGTGACTCTAAAAAAGAATTTTTAGATGAAGATATTAAGTTAGTTCGCAGTACTACTCCTAGAATTCATACTAAGGTAATTGTTACAGATGAACTGACAGATAGTTATCGAGAACTCCAAAACATACTGCGCAAGTATGATATTGCTGCAATAGCACGACTGACAGATACTCCTACAAAAAATACAGAAGGACTTGGATATATAATTTTAGGTGCTAAAAAAAGTGGAAATCCATATTCTTCGCAAGATACAAAGATGTTAGAAATAATCGCAGATGAATTGGTTATTGCTATTCAGAACGCGTTGAGGTTTGAGGAAATTCAGAACTTTGCCAGTACGTTGCAGGAAAAAGTCGATGAAGCTACGCGCAATTTGCGAAAAGCCAACGAAAAACTTAAGCAAATGGATCAAACCAAGGATGACTTCATCAGCATGGCTTCTCACCAGCTCAGAACGCCACTCACCTCTGTTAAAGGCTACGTGAGTATGGTTATGGAAGGCGATGCAGGCAAGATTAACGCAGGCCAAAAGAAGCTACTCGACCAAGCGTTTGTGAGCTCGCAGCGCATGGTCTATTTAATTGCTGATCTGCTCAACGTTTCACGCCTTCGAACGGGTAAGTTTATTATTGAACCAAAAGCTACTAATCTGGCTGATGTTATCGAGGGTGAAATTAGTCAGTTAATCGAAACAGCTAAAGGTCGTGATTTGGAACTTACTTATCACAAGCCTAAAGAATTCCCGATGCTTATGCTGGATGAGACTAAAATTCGTCAGGTTATTATGAACTTTGCCGACAATGCGATTTATTACACGCCGGCTGGAGGCCATATTGCCGTGAACGTTGTGGATAAGGGCGAAAGCGTTGAATTTACAGTGGTAGATGATGGTATTGGTGTGCCAAAAACCGAGCAACACCACTTGTTTAGCAAGTTCTACCGCGCTGGTAATGCCAAAAAAGCTCGCCCAGACGGCACAGGCTTGGGATTATTCATGGCCAAGAAGGTTATTGTGGCACAAGGTGGCTCGCTTATTTTTAACAGTCAGGAAGGCAAGGGAAGCACATTTGGCTTTAGCTTTGCCAAAGCACCGCTGTCACCAGAGCATTTTAAGATGCCTAAAGACGCTGTTAGCCCTCCGGCGATGGGCCAACCAGCTATTCCTGTGGATAGAGTCGCCGAAAAAGCGCCACCTGCTGAGAAGCCAGCAGAGAAAACTCCAGCCGAAACAAAAGCCGACAAATAGACAAATAAAAAGACCCCTGTTATCAGAGGTCTTTTTGTATATTTTCAGTGTTTATTAGAAGCTAGCGCCGCTATCAACCATGTGCTTGAAGCCTGCATCGTAAATTAAATTACTGATTGGCTTGATGTACAAAGCTTGTCCTGGAGGCCAGTGATCACGATCCCAAGCAATTTGGAATGTATCCTTAGCCAATTTCTGAATCTCAGCGTCTGATTTGTTGCCGTTACCTGGTTGACTCTTAATGTATTGGTAGATTGTATCCATCGTTACACTATTACCACCATTACCGCCGCCGTTTGGATTATTGCCAGCTGCTTGACCAGCTTGGTTAGCAGCTTGACTGCCAGCACCACCGGTACTACCATTTGGAGCTGCACCAGCAGCTTGCTGACCAGCTTGACTGCCGTTCCCATTACCGCTTGGTTGGGTTGAACTTGCAGCCTGCTGGCTGTTACCTGATCGGAATGGCAAACCATTCTTCAAAAGGTAACCAGATACGCCTACTACTGCTGCGCTACCGATAGCCATGCGAATCAGACCCCATCGTGTCCATTTTCTTTCACCGAACTCTTCAAGAAGTTCGTCGTAGAATTCGTCACGCTCTTCTCGGTTAGCGTTAACTTCTTCGAGGGCATTTTGGTAGTTTTCATTTTCTTCGTCGAAGTCATCACCAGCAGCTTCTCGAAGTGAAGCTAACAATTCATTGCCTCGTGTGTCACGAGCATCTAGCTCCTGCAAACGGTTGTAGGCATCTGGATCTGCTTCTTCAAGTTGGCCCCTGTAGAGTTTATCTTCTTTCCAGTTACCGAATAGAGCGTTAGCAGCACGCATCAACTTATGGTTGGTGTGAGCTCGTCCGTTACGATAACCTTCTTTGATGCCTTCATAGGCAACGGCAGCACCTGTAGCAACAACACCAAACAGTGTTGCCTTAGCAACGCTACCTGGGCTGATCCATTCAGATGTATTCATACCGTTTTCGTAGGTATTGCCGATTACAAAACTTGTTGCGGCCAAAGCACCAATGGTTCCAGCAACAGTAAGCGTTAAGTGGTTGCGGGCTTCTTTTCGGTTGCTAAGTGCTTCTTCCATTTCATCATCACTAGCATTTTTAACTGCTTTTCGCATATTGCGCCAGTGACGAAATGCTTTACGTGTTTGAGCTAATGTGCCAGATTCTTTAATACGTGTGAACCAAGATGTTCGTTCGGTAGTTGGTTCATCTTCATCGTCTTCTGGGGTTACGATTGCATTATCGTGTTCTGCACGATCAGCACCTTCTGGGATCATAGCGTTAATAAGACTTTGTTCGAAGTCTGCTCGAATTGCAGCAGTTGCAGCGGCTTCGTCTTCATCAGATGCATCATCTGGATTATCAATACCACTGGCAGCCAAACGAGCATCCATATTATCTGCAGTGTGTTTGGCAAGGTAAGGACCAGCAAAATCACTAAGGAGAACGTTTACAGCTTCACGGGCAGAGATTGTGTCACCACTGTTAGCACCGTAGTGATCTTTTAGCCATTCAGTCGTTCTTTCAAGCTGGAGCTGAAAAACCGCATTAAATGCTTCGTCGTTTCCAGCAAGCCCATAGTCGGCTTCATAAATACCACCACTTTGTAGATGATCACGTAATTCACCAATAACTGGACGCTCTACTGCATGAGCTTCACCAGTTGCTGCAGGAGTTAATTCAGGTCCTGCTGGAGGTGTCATTGTTGCTGTCATTTTGGATAAATCTCCTTGATTTATGATTGCCCGCTGCGACATTAATAAGATGCCCACTTAGTCGGGGTTGCGTACTCACACACGCTAACCAGACAATATTAGCATCCTTTAATGTATTTGTCAACAAATTAATCAACTTTTATTTGCATATGTCTATAGCACTATTCAGTCAGCTATCAGGGAGGAAGGCATTGACATAACAGTTATCATATGATAATGTAGGTTTCTATGATGGTTATGGAACGGAGTCCTGAATTAGAGTTGGAGCCTACAGCGGCTCCAGTTGGTGTGCGTCCGCAAACTACCAATGATTTTCTTGCTGAAATGGGCATAAATCTTATTGATAGCAGTAAAAAACTGGTCTCTGAACCGCCAATAACTGCGCCCTTTACAGAAACGGCCAAGCAAACGAATAAAACCACTAACGACTTCCTAGCTGAAATGGGCATCAAACTTATTGATAGTGGTGGACTGTCAACTAAAACCAGCTCATCAAAAGAAAAGGCCGTTTCAACCAATGATTTTCTGGAATCGACATTGGGCATCAAACTTATAGATAGTAGTGCTGATCGTAAAAAAGCGCTTGATGCCATCAAAATGCCCGCTCATTTAACAGAAGCTTCCAAAGCAAAGCGATCCCGTTCACCAGAAAAGAAAACGCGCCACAAACGAGGTATTAAGTTTTATGCTGTCCTTGGGCTTGTTGCTATTGGGTCTTGGTATGCAAGCGCCGTTGCAGGAACAGCGGTGATGCATCGTGATGATGAAACAACACAAACAACCCCAAATACTGACTACATCGTCCCACCGACGACCGAAGAAACATCGACGTCAACGTCTACTACGACAGAAGTGCCAACAACCGAAGCACAAGTGCCAGCAGACACTTATGATGCAAAACCTGGTGACTTGATTGGTGAGTTTGATGTTCCAGCTACGTGCACTAAAATGCTGGTTTTTGCATTTGACTCGAGAGAGATCACCAATAATGTAATCGGCACAGGAGCAGGTACAATTGATAAGCTTATTAAAGATCAAAATCCTCAGGGGCCGTGCCCAACAGTTGAACAACGTCTTGGCGCAGCCGCCGTTACTCGCTATGATCGTGGTGCCAATATATATGTACCGGTTGGCGGTCATGAAATACAGCCAGATGGAGCGTTGCGCTCTGTTAATCCGGGCCAAGCTGGTAATTCAAATATTGTTACACACCGAATTACTGAAAGTGCCCCAGCAAATGATATGTTGGCTCTTCGACCTGGCGATACTGCTACATATACTCCTATAAAAGGTAACAAGGCTTACCAGTTTGAATTTATTGATAATCAATTGATAAAAGCTACGAATGACGACACGTTAATCGTGCACTACGATAATCCACACAACTACCCAGCGACTATTTCTTGGTCTGCGTGTAGTGATCCAAACGGCAACGGTGGTCAAAAAACCTATCGAATTGATGGACACTTTGGCTTAACCGGTGTTACAGACAAAACAGCTTAAGTACAATTAATTATTAAATCTGGCAAAATTAAGGGAGGGGTAGTTGACATACTTGTATTTGCGTGGTAGAATAATGACATCAAAAGTGTGTGGGGTCCCTTGTTTGGTGGAGCATGCGGGTTCCAAATGTTTTTAGTTTAAGAAGGAGATATCATGGCTGAGCGAGAACCAGTGCCACAAGCAACAAAAAGTAAAGAACAAGGTAAAGAGAGAGTCAAGGCCGGTTTTAGCCTTGGTGCAGTAGTTGCTGCCGGTGGTTTGGTCGCTGGATTAGCAGGTGTGACTTGGGCTGAGAACACAAGCAAACCCAATACAACACCTACAACCTGTAATTCAGTTTTTCAAAAGAATTGTCTGCCTGGTTCAACAGTTGAAAGTAAAGTTTCTACAACTCAGACAACCGAACATCGTTCTACTTCTACTACTTCACCTGAAACAACAGTAACAGTCACTACAGTACGCCCTTCTACTTCTACTACTTCACCTGAAACAACAGTAACAGTCACTTCACTACCACCAAACACAACAGTTTCAGGTCCAAATCAACCTCCTGTTACTGCAGCACAGCCACCAGAAACTGTTAATCGTCCACAAGCTCCACACCAAGGTGCTATGCCAGCTCCTGAGCAAGGTCCAGTTGAATACTCAATGGGTCCAAATATCGGCGTATCAGTAGCAAATGTTGCAATGTATGCAGCTCAAGTAACAGCGTAAGGGCGGGGGAAAAGGAAGAATCATGAAAATTCGAACAGTTCTCAAAAGTCTAGCCATCAGCTTAGTTGCAGCTAGCTTGGTTGTTTCGGTGGGCGCAAGTACTGCTAAAGCTGACACAATCGACGCACCAAATACACCGGCCTTTAACATCTATCGTAACCTTGCTAATGGTACAGGTGACGAACACGACTTTGTTCAGCTTCGAAAGAACAACGGAGATAACGAAACTCCTGCCACACAAAGTCCATATAGCGATCCATTTAACGCTGCATGTGTTGCTGGCGAACGATTTGACGTGAGTACTTACATTCACAACGGTGCAATTGACACAGCCAACGATAATGGTAACGGTACAGCTGTTGCTCATGGCGTTAAGCTTTCAATGAACGCACCATTAGGTGGCGCTGACAGCAAGAAATTTTCTTTCGCAAGTACAGTAAGTGCATCAAATGCTGCTTCTGTAAGTGACAGTGGTGTACTTAATTGCGATAACGCTGTTACATTAAAGCTTGTTCCAAGTAGTGTGCACATTTACTCAGTACAGTATGGCTGGAAAAACCTTCCAGATGGTGCAGTAAACGGTACTTCACCTATTGGTAGCCCAGTCTTCGGTAGTGGTGACCAATGGGGCTGCTTTAACTACATCATGTTTGTTGTCTACACCGTAGAAGTTGTTCCTGTAACTCCAACTCCTACACCGACTCCAACACCAACGCCAACGCCAACTCCAGTTACACCTGCTGTAACAGTGCTTCCAAACACTGGTGCCGGTGACATGCTTGGTATCTTTGGCGCAACAAGTGTTGCTGGTACAGCTGCTTACGAGATCCGACGTCGAGTAAACAAAAAGCTTGGCCGCTAAGGCACTGTGGATAAACACTAGCGCAAAAAGCAAATTTGTGCTATGATTGATCCGAAATAGAGCACTGACTGACCGCTCGGAAATAATAAAACCCCAGACACTTCTGGGGTTTTTGATTTGCATTCATGTGGTGACCTCTACGGGAATCGAACCCGTATTGCCAGGATGAAAACCTGGTGTCCTAACCATTAGACGAAGAGGCCTTGTCAAATACCAAGAAATATTACCATAACAGATAAGAAAACGCTAGTCAAAATATCCAAGATTACCCTTGTATCAGATAACCATAAGCAAGTAAAATTAAGTGTAGATGAATGTGACCAAAAAAGTTCCAGAAATTCCTCTGGGCAAATTCAAGCGTACTAAGATCATTGCCACCGTTGGCCCGGCTACTAATAGCTTCAAGGCAATACAAGACCTCATTAAAGCTGGCGCTAACGGCATTCGGCTGAATTTTAGTCACGGTACACACGAAGAGCGGATACAACAGATTAAATGGATTCGAAAAGCCAGCAAAGATTATGGCAAGCCGGTGGCGATTATCCAGGATTTACAAGGCCCAAAAATGCGGCTTGGCGATTTTGACGGTGTTATAAATGTACGTGAAGGACAAAGCCTGCAACTTAAGTATGATGCCGACTATGACCGTTCCGGCTGCATTCCAACGCAATATGATCTGAGCAAAAAAGTTAAACGTGGTGAAAATCTGCTTTTATATGATGGCAAAATCAAAACGGTTGTGACTGCGGTGACTGATGGTGTGGTGCATGTTCGGGCCGAAAACGACGGCATTTTAATAAAGCGTAAAGGCATAAATTTGCCAGACACTGATTTTGCCGGCGATATTATTACTAAAAAAGACAAAGAAGACATTGTGTTTGGCTCAACGCAGGATATTGATTATGTGGCGCTTAGTTTTGTACAGACAGGTATGGATATTGCACATCTGCAAAACGATCTGAAAAACCTAGGTAGCAAGGCCAAAATTATTGCCAAAGTTGAAACGAGGGCAGCAATTGAAAACTTAGATGAAATTTTTGAAGTGGCCGATGTGGTTATGATTGCACGGGGCGATTTAGCTTCCGAAACAAGCCCCGAATCAGTGCCACTATTGCAGCGAAAAATGATCGGGCTGGGTTTGCACCATAAAAAACCAACTATTGTTGCGACACAAATGCTCGCAAGTATGACCGAGGCAGCCGATCCGACCCGGGCCGAAGTTTCTGATATTGCCACAGCCGTGATTGTTGGCGCAGATTGTGTGATGCTTAGCGACGAAACGGCGCAAGGAAAGTATCCGACCGAAGCAGTTGAAGTCATGAAGAGGGTGATTCTATACACCCAAAATAATTCGCCTGTTACCGCACAATTTACTGATCATCCAGAACACACCAAGCAAAGCGCCATTTGCAACGCGATTGTACAGCTAGCCCAGTTAATTCGGGCAAAAGCTATTGTCGCAGAAACAAAATCGGGCGAAACAGCACTGCAAATTGCCGGACGTCGTCCAAAAGTGCCGATTATTGCTGTTACACCAGATAAAATTGTGGCTCATCAATTAGCTATTGTATTTGGCACCAAAAGTTACATTCGACCAACCGGACGGTTAGCAGCCCAAAAATTAACTAACTGGTTAAGCAGCCATAAAGTTTTAGCTAAGGGCGATGTTGTGGTCACTGCATCAGGTCAGCACCCAGGAGTTGTTGGCGCAACTGATACAATTAAAGTCAGAGTAATTGAATAGGGTGAGCAATGTTTACAAAAAAGACAATTAAAGACATCAATGTCGAGAAAAAAACCGTGCTAGTCAGTGTGGATTACAATGTGCCCGGCGATGAATCTGGCAAGGTCACCGATGATTACCGTATTCAAAAATCCTTACCGACGCTCGAGTATTTACTGGGTAAAAAATGCAAAATAATTATCATCAGCCACCGCAACCGCCCAGGTGGAAAATATTCAAAAAAAGATAGTCTGAAACTTGTTGCCACAGAGCTCCAGAAACTTATTAAGCATCCGGTGGACTTTGTAGAAGATTGTGTTGGCCCGGCTGCGAAAGCGGCAAAAGCCAAACTCAAAGAAGGTGACATTTTACTGCTTGAAAACACACGCTTTCACCTTGAGGAAGAAAAAGACGATCCAGAGTTTGGAAAGCAACTGGCAGATGGCGCTGATATTTTTGTACAAGATGCGTTTGGTAATGCACACCGTAAACATGCTTCGACAGATGCAGTGACAAAATATTTGCCGAGTGTCGCTGGTCTGTTGCTCGAAAACGAAGTCGATACCATAACTGAATTTATGCAGAATCCGAAGCGACCACTAATGGCGATTATTGGTGGTGCAAAAATTGCTGACAAAATCGATATTTTGAATCGCTTTATTGATATTGCGGATTTTGTAGCGGTTGGTGGCGCCATGGCCAATACGTTTTTGAAAGCCGAGGATATTGATATCGGTAAAAGTTTATGGGACAAAGATGATTTACCTCTGGCTGAGAAAATTATTGAAAAAGCAAAAGCCGAGGCAAAAAAACGACATTTTATTTTTTATTTGCCGCAGGACGCGGTGGTGGCTAAAACGTTAGACAAAACCACTCATACGCGAATTGTGGATTGGGATGCGCATGTCATTGCAGCGATAGAAAACTATCCAGGTAAACCGCCGCATCGTTCCAGCGATGTTCTAGCAGATGAAAAAATTCTCGATATTGGACCGTTCTCGGCATCATTCATTGCCGGTGCAATGCAAATGATGGATACCGTTATTTGGAACGGCACGCTTGGCGTGGCTGAAGCACCGGGTGTAGCTGGCCCAGTTGGACCGTTTGCTCACGGCACAGAAACAATTATCGAAGCTATGCTTGGCGAATTTGGCCACCGGCCTAAAAGTTTAGTTGGCGGTGGTGATACCTCCGGCTATATTGAACAGCGCGAGTTAATTAATTCGTTTGATCATGTGTCGAGTGGTGGTGGTGCAAGTTTAGATTTGATGAGCGGCAAAAAATTACCAGCGCTCGAAGCGCTGCAGGATAAAAAATAACACCTATGGTAAACTAAGCATAAGAAGTTAGAGAAAATATGCGAAAAATTTTAATCGTTGGCAACTGGAAAATGCACCTCAATGCCTCGCAGGCAAGTCTGTTTTTGCATCGCTTGCAGGAACGGATTAAGATTTACCGCAGCGTTGAAGTTGTCTTGGCGCCAAGTATGTTGGTGTTACAACCGATGAGTATTCAAATTGATCGTCGAAAATTCCGCCTGGCTGCCCAAAACGCCTATCCAAAAGACGAAGGTGCTTTTACTGGCGAAGTTTCATTCAACATGTTGCGCGAACTAGTGCATTACGTGATTATTGGCCATTCCGAACGTCGACATATTTTTCACGAGGATTTACCACTTATTCGAGACAAAGTTGCTGCTTGTGTGCGCAATGGTATGACACCAATTTTGTGTGTGGGTGAAACCAAGACCGAAAAACTGGCTGGTGAAACAAAGCGTGTACTACACGATCAGCTCACCACAGCCATTAGTGATTTAACATCTCGCGAGATCAAAAAAATGGTGATTGCCTATGAACCAGTTTGGGCGATCAGCAACGGGATGAACTATGCTAAACACGAAATTGCCAAGCCTGACGAAGTTGAAAAAGCCATTGTATATATTCGTAAAGTTGTCCAGGATTTGTATGGCAAAAAAGCCGCCGAGGAAGTACGTGTACTCTACGGTGGCAGCTCAACGGCCGAGAACGCTCGAGCATACTTGAGCATTCCTGGCATTGATGGCTTGCTGCCTGGTGGCGCAAGCCTGAATTATCATGAATTTTCAAAGATGACCAACATCGCTTATCAAATACAAACTGAACGTGGAGAAGACGATGCCTAAAAAAACCGATAATAGCAAAAGTGCTGATGCACCCAAGCCGATTATTCTAAGTCGCAAACCAATTATTGAAGATCCAGGTAAACGCAAAGGGCAAAACGACTTAATTCCTGGTGCTCCGGCGGTTGATGAGAAAAATACTGTAAAACTCCAGCATCCGTCAGCGACATCAAAAGTTATTCCAAAAACCGGTGATGTGTCGACATCAGAACCTGCCGAAAAAAGTCCAGCACCAAAAGCAACAGAGGAGCCGGAAGATCCAGAAACAAACGCGAGTCCTGAACCAGCAGATGAGCCAGAAACAAAATCAAAAGGCTCTAAACCAATGCTCGCATCGGTTAAGGAAATAATTGAACCAGAAGAAGATAGTGAGCAAGAGCTCAAACCAGATTCAGAGCCAGAAGAACCGGTGTCAGCACCAACGACTGGTGAAAAAACTATACAACCAGATATAGACATGAGCAAAAAACCGAGCAAATCAGAAACAAAAAGTACTTCAAAATCGACTGATGATGAAAAAACCAGTGACAATGACGATGAAAAGCCCGAAGAAAAACCAACCACAGAAGACGCAAAAGACTCGGACGACTCAAAAGATTCTGTGGACGACAAAAAAGCTGCCGACACAAAATCTGACGACTCAAGTGGTGACACAGAGTCAGAAGAGGCTGACGATGGACCAAAAGCAACCGTACAGCCAACGAATGGGATTGTTGATGAGCTGGCTAAAAAAGCTGCCGATAAAAAAGGTAAAGACAAAGAAGAAAAAGAAGCTGCTATTAAAAATGAACAAGTGAGTAAATTGATCGAAGGCAAAAAATATAACTTGCCAATTGGTCAGGTGACACGTCGGCGAAACAATCGCCGTACGCTCATCGCTTTAGTTTTGCTCATATTGCTTGCGCTTGTGGTTGCAAACTTTGCCATCGATGCCGGGATTATTCATACAAGCATAAAACCTATAACTAACGTCATCCCAAACTGATACAATAGCTTACGTGCAAGATCTTCTTGAGGGATTAAACGAACAGCAACAAAAAGCGGTCCAGACAACAGAGGGGCCGCTGCTTATTCAAGCCGGAGCCGGTAGTGGCAAAACCAAAACCTTAACACATCGCATTGCATATTTGATTGCGACCAATAAAGCCACGCCGTATAACATTCTGGCTGTCACCTTTACCAACAAAGCTGCAAAAGAAATGCGTGAACGTGTGGCAGTACTCTTGCGTGAAAATGCTGAGAATCGAGCTTTTATGCCATTTATGGGTACGTTCCATTCAATTTGCGTGAGGCTTTTAAGACAGGATGGCGATTTTGCTGGAATTCCTAAAAACTTTGTTATTTTTGACGAATCGGATCGTACCAACACAGTTAAGCAAATCTCTAAACAGTTGCGTGTAGATGAAAAAACTTTTCCAGCTCGCATGGTGGCTGGACTAATT
This sequence comes from uncultured Candidatus Saccharibacteria bacterium, assembly GCA_964590205.1. Taxonomy (GTDB): domain Bacteria; phylum Patescibacteriota; class Saccharimonadia; order Saccharimonadales; family JAGQNJ01; genus CAZPVO01. The sequence continues at coordinate 44,714 of CAZPVO010000001.1, forward strand.
AGCAGTGCTAAAAATGAAATGTTAACGCCCGCAGAATACGAAGGGGTGGCTAACAGTCCTGCCCAAAAAACGGCTGCTCAAATTTATCCCCTTTATCAGAAAGCGCTCAAGGATGCCAAGGCACTGGATTTTGATGATTTGATTGCACGCACCGTTTCGATGTTTGAGTCGCACAAAGAACTGCGCGAAAAATGGCAAAAACAGTTTCGTTATATCATGATTGACGAATATCAAGACACGAATGCTGCTCAGTATAAGCTTGTAAAACTCCTGACCAGCAAAGACAAAAATGTCGCAGTGGTAGGTGATGACTGGCAGTCAATCTATAGCTGGCGTGGTGCTGATTTTAGAAACATTTTAAACTTCGAAAAAGATTATCCAAGTTGCACGGTCATAAAGCTGGAGCAAAATTATCGCAGCACCAAACATATTTTGGACGCGGCGCATGCTGTGATTACTAAAAATGAACAACGCTCCGACAAAAAACTTTGGACCAGCAGCTTGGAAGGTCTGCCTGTGCAAATTATCCCTGTTAACAGTGAGCGTAGTGAAGGTGAAGCGATTGTTCGCCGTATTAAATTCGGCGCTGATAGTGGCCGACATTTCAGTGACTACGCAGTGTTGTATCGGACAAACGCCCAAAGCCGTTCAATCGAGGAAATTTTTATCCAGTACGGCATTCCATATCGAATTGTTGGTGGTGTACGCTTTTATGACCGCAAAGAAATCAAAGATATTCTGGCGTATCTTCGCTTAATTTATCAACCAGATGATTCTGCGAGTTTTGATCGAATCGTGAATGTGCCAACTCGCGGGCTTGGGCCGAAGTCGATACAAGAATTTCGCGATTGGCAACAAGCCAATGCTTATTCTCTGCAACAAGCGCTCGAATCAGCCAGCAACTGTGAGGAGCTAACTCCAAAAGCACGTAAATCTTTTGCTGAGCTTGGTGACATGCTCGGCAGCTTGCGGGCGATTGTTGAGGAGACAAATGTTTCAGGTTTGCTCGATTCACTGATAAGACGACTAGATTACTACAACTTTTTGGATGATGGCACGGCCCAAGGGGAATCGAGAATTGAAAACGTCAAGGAACTTTTGAGTGTCACTCAGGAGTATCAAGATCTCGGCCTGGACGGTTTTTTGGAAGAAGTTGCACTGATTAGTGATGTTGACCAGGCTAACTTTAACAATGATGCGGTTACGCTGATGACAATTCATAGCGCCAAAGGTCTGGAATTCCCGATTGTTTTTATGGTCGGCATGGAAGAAACTATTTTTCCGCACAGTCGCGCTCTGTACGACCAATCTGAAATGGAAGAAGAACGGCGACTTTGTTATGTAGGCATGACACGTGCGAAAGAGGAGCTTTACTTAAGCTACGCCTCGGCCCGACTTCTTTACGGTGGAGTACAACACAATCCGCCAAGTCGATTCCTTTCCGAAATAAATCCTGAGGCTTCAAGCTTGTCGGATACAGCTGGTTTTACGCAACAAACATCCGGTTACGGTTCACAACAATTTTCAAGTTTTCCAGGGAGTAATCTTTCTCAAAAAAGTGATGAGCCCCGATACGCGCCAGACTTAAGCGAAGGCGACGGGGTCAAACATCAATTATTCGGAATTGGCACGGTGCTTGAAATCAACGGCGACATTGCCAATATATACTTTAAGGGCAAGGGCAAGGGCAACAAACAGCTCGACATCAGCATTGCACCTTTAGAGAAGCTCCAGTAGCCATGGTAAAATAGACAATGGTCTTTGCAATCAAGGACCTTCTTAAATATGAGCAAACGATCAAAAAAGCTTGCCAAGCAATATAAGGCTAACAAGAAAAAGATTATCAAGTATCACAAGCATCCATTTGTGGTGCCGGTTATTACATTTATCATTTTGTTTTTTGTTACTCTGGCGGCGTTCGTGAGCTTTGGCGGTAAAACCATTGGTCCAGGCGACGCTCGCTTTGTGAAAGTTTATTACGATGGCAAACAACAAACATTGCCAACTCGTGCTCGCACTGTCGGGGATTTACTAAATCGTCTAAACATTAAACTTGGCGAAAAAGATGTGGTTGAGCCAGGCCCTGATACCGAAATTCTACAAGATGATTTTAAGATTAATGTCTACCGTGCTCGTCTAGCTACAGTTAGCGAGGGCGATAAGAAAATCACCCTGCTTAGCATTCAGTCTGATCCCACAAAACTGGCACAAGAGGCCGGCTATAATCTTTATCCTGAAGACCTGGTAGTGCCGACACCACCTCAGCAGGTACTCCAGCAAGGTATTGTTGGACAACAGTTTACAATTGATCGCGCTCCAGTTATTCCACTTAGTTTATATGGAAATGAAATTTCGATCCGAACTCGGGCAGCCACCGTTGGCGCAGCGCTTAAAGATAAAAACATTGTGCTACAGCCCGATGATACGGTTGAACCAGCTCTGAGTGCACCACTTACCCCAACAACAAAAATTAGTGTAACGAACAAGAACAAGCAAATCGTTACTGTTGAAGAGCCGATTCCGATGCCAATCGATGTTGTTAATGACCCAACTCTGCCAGTTGGTGCCAAAGTTATTAAGCAGGCTGGAGCTCCTGGTAAACGAGTTGTAACCTATCAATTGCAGCTTGTGAATGGTAAAAAAGTTGGCCGCACACAACTTCAAATTGTGTCGGTGACGGATCCGATTAAACAAATTGAAGCTCATGGCACAAAAGTTGTCACCCTCACCGGCAGCAAGGCTGATTGGATGGCCGGCGCAGGAATTAACCCAGGTGACTATCAATATGTTGATTTTGTAATTGGTCATGAATCAGGTTGGCGACCAAATGCTGTCAGTGCGAATCGCTGTATTGGTCTGGGTCAAAGCTGTGGCAGTGGCCTATCAGGGACTTGCCCAAGTTGGCAAACTGATCCTGTCTGTCAATTGCAGTTCTTTAATGGCTACGCGCATCGGTATGGTGGGTGGAGTGGGGCCTATAGTTTCTGGCAAGCCAACGGCTGGTGGTAAGGTATAATTTAGTGGATGATAAAACATATTTTGTTTGATGTGGACGGCGCACTGAATCACGGCGTTAAGTTTAGTAAGCAGATGGAAGATAAGTATGAAATTTCGGTATGACGGTTTTAACTGGCTGGTCCGCCTGGATAAAGGCGAAAAACTCATCGAAAGCTTGAGTAGTCTAGTTAAAGCCGAAAAAATTCCCAGCTGCTGGGTGAGTGGAATCGGCGGTGCATTGAGCGCACAGCTTGGCTTTTACGATTTAGATAAAAAAGAATATCAGTGGCGCGACATCGATGAGCTGACAGAAATTACTGGCCTGCAAGGAAACTTAGCCTGGGATGGGCAAGAACCCGTCTGGCATATTCACGGGACATTAGCTAAAGCCGATGGTTCTGCGGTCGGTGGGCATGTTAAAGAATTAGTTGTTGGTGGTACCTGCGAAGTGCTGCTTCACAAATGGTATGCCGATAATTTGACACGTTCTGAAGACCCAGACGTTGGCCTTAAATTGATAGACCTATGAGCGAATTACCTTATGCCAAAAAAACTTTAGGCCAACACTGGCTGACAGATAGGCCAACGCTTGAGTATATTTGTGATTTTGCCGAAGTTACGGAAAAAGATACGGTGCTCGAAATCGGCCCCGGCGTCGGTACGCTAACAGAGTATTTAAAGAACAGGGCAGGGCAGGTGATTGCTGTTGAGTACGATGAAAAACTGGCACTCGAGTTAGCTGCAAAATACGCAAACACTAATGTATCTATAAAATCTGAAGATATTCTGCAATTTGATCTGAGTAGTTTACCAAAAGGCTACAAAGTTGTTGCGAACATTCCGTATTATCTGACCAGCAATTTGCTGCGAGTTTTGTGCGAAGCTGACAATCCACCAGCCAGTATGACACTGTTAGTGCAAAAAGAAGTGGGTGAGCGTATTGCGGCGAAAGCGGGCGATATGTCGTTGCTCAGCGTAAGTGTGCAGTTTTATTGCGAGGTACATTTAGGGGAAGTGGTGCAAGCGCATTTGTTTACTCCTCCACCGAAAGTCGATTCGCAAGTAATCCGCTTGAACTATCGCAGCAAACCGTTATTCAAAGTTGATACTGACAAGTTTTTTAGAATTGTACGAGCTGGTTTTTCTGAGAGGCGAAAGATGTTACGCAGCAGTTTAAGTGGGGGGCTACAAATCAGTAAACCTGAGGCTGAAGAACTTTTGCATGAAGCCCATATTAGCCCCGATCAACGAGCCCAAGAGCTTTCACTCGATCAGTGGTATCAGTTGTACCAAATTATTTATTCGTAACTTCCCTGCTCTGCTCGCCAATACTTGACTTGTTAAGTATCGATGTGTACACTGTCCTTAAAGAAAGTAATTTTCACTATGGACTATAAAAATAATCTTGGCTATTTGCTCCACCACATCGGCTTTGTTATGGACCGCCAATCTGACACGCTTTTGCAAGAACGCCTCGATATAGGGTTTTCGCAGTTTAAGATACTGATGGCACTCAAGTGGCACGCCAGCGTACAGCAGCGACAGATTGCTGACAAGTTAGGTCAGACCGAAGCTAGTGTCAGCCGACAAATTAAGCTGTTAAAAGAGGCAGGATTTTTAAATGTCACCACAAGTGAAAATAACAAGCGCGAACACATTACAACGCTTACAACCAAAGGTGTGAATGTTGTCGACAAAGCTATTCGAGCGCTTAATGACTACTACGCACCAGCCTTCGACCGATTGAGCGCAGCTGAGCAAGAAGCATTCCGAAAATTATTACAAAATTTGCACCAAGAGTTGTGCAATAGCGATAAACCAGGCGCCTGTCATAAAGCATAGAAATTAAGGAGAAAGAAATATGGCTGAAATAGCTACTGAAGATATTCCCAAAAATGCGGCTGAATACAAAAAAGGCTTTCGTAAATGGCTGCCAATGGTTGTGCTCAGTATGGCGTTAATGATTATTATCATCGATACAACCGTACTGAACGTTTCGCTTAAAGCTATTGTTAATGATCTGCACACTAATTTGCAGGGTATTCAGTGGGTGATCACTGGCTATGCACTGACTCTTGCGGCTTTTACGATTACTGGCGGACGACTCGGTGATCTGTTTGGGCGTCGCAAAATGTTCATGCTCGGCGCAGTGATTTTTGCCGTCGGCTCGTTTATTACGTCTATCAGTCATTCCATTGGTGTGATGCTCTCAGGTGAAGCAATTATTGAGGGAATTGGCGCGGCCATGATGATGCCAGCCACAGCTTCCCTATTAGTCGCCAACTATAAGGGCCGAGATCGGGCGATTGCGTTTGGTCTGTGGGGAGGTATCGCAGGTGCTTCTTCAGCGATTGGTCCAATTATTGGTGGTTATTTGACCACGGCATATAGCTGGCGTTGGGCGTTTCGAATTAACATTGTCGTGGCAATAGTATTACTTATTGGCGCCCTATTTATTGGAGAATCTCGAGACACGCAAGAAAAACAGGAACTGGATTTTGTAGGTGTTATCCTGTCATCTGCCGGATTGTTTGCATTCGTTTACGGCATTATTGAATCTGCTAGTTACGGCTGGTGGTTGGCCAAAGCGCCATTTGCTGTTTTGGCGCATAGTTTTAGCCCGGCTGGACTATCGATAACGCCGCTGGCTATCTTTGGCGGAGTTATTATTTTGATCTTTTTTGCACTGTGGGAAAATCGAGTTGAGAAAGCTGGTCACACACCGCTTGTATCACTTAAACTATTCAAAAACAGGCAATTTACATCTGGTGCAAGTACAATTGGTTTAATGTCACTTGCCATGACAGGTACGATTTTTGCACTGCCAGTATTTTTCCAATCGGTACAAAATCTTGATGCATTGCATACCGGCTTTGCGCTTGTTCCAATGTCAATCGCTGTTCTTATAACCGCACCTCTTTCGGCCAAGCTGGTTAAACATTTCACTGCTAAACGCTTGATTCAAACAGGACTATTGATTGCAGCATTCGCAAGCGGTCTTATTTATTTCTTGATTACACCAACTGCAACACCTTGGCACATTGCACCAGGTTTGTTCTTGTTTGGTGCCGGCCTGGGTCTTGTATTTGCCCAAGCCAGCAACCTTACTTTGTCGGCCGTTCCGGTTTCGCAGTCTGGTGAGGCTTCCGGTGTGAACAACACACTGCGACAGGTTGGTGCTTCTTTTGGCTCTGCTATCATCGGCGCTGTTGTGCTCACAACGTTGGCAAGTAGTCTGGCTCGAGGGGTTACACAAAGCACAGTTATTCCTGACCAGGTTAAGGGTAAAATTGCCAGCTCTGTGTCTGGCCAAGCATCTAGCATTGAACTAAGTGGAACCGGTTCCGACAAAGACACAGCTGCTCTGCCACAACAAATCAAGCAAGAACTTGTTACCATTGCCCACCAAGCTTCGACTGACGGTAGCCGCAAAGCCATGCTCTACACCGGTGCTTTCTTACTGGGAGCGTATGGTGTTGCATTTGCCTTGCCTAACACTAAAGAGCTTGATCGCCACGGTTAAAAACCAGTAGCTGGCCAATAAAATAAAGAACCTCCTTTCTAGGGAGTTGTTAAAGTTGATATGCAAACCGCGGACCTTGCGAGGATAGTCCGCGGCGCACAACAATTTAGACGACAAATCCCTTGATCCAGAGGAACCAAGGGCTTTGACAACCGCGATTCTACGAGCTTGGTTTTTGCATTGCAAGCACAAGCCCAACAAATTGCGCAATATTACAACAACTCGCCGTAGGGGTTGACAAGAGGTGTAGCTTAAGCATTATAATAAAGTTAATATGGTGAGAATAAAAACTACGAAAGTAAAGGCAGACTAAATGAGAGAGCGACCTGTGGACACTCCCCAGGTCGAAAGTTTGCCGCCCTTTGAATTCCGCCTCAGAAAAATAGACCAGAGGATGCCCACGCCTGTTGATGATTTTGGCCGTGTAGATAAACTACAGTTAATTACTGATGTGAGAGCTACGCTCAGCGATACCTACGAAGTTCCTTTTGATCTAAACGACCACCACATATACTGGTCAAAAAATAGATTTATAAGCGTACCAATTATAAGGGGGCGTCTTCTGGCCAAGGAATTTCGTGATCTCCCGTCTAATAGAATGCGATTGCCAATAATCTTTCACAACTGGTTACATCGCATTACTGAAAAAGCAATTGTGCCTGATGATGATGTCATGCATCACACGGTTGAAGCAGAAAAAACAGGGGAAGATATTCTCCATGGTATTTTTACCAAACCAGAATGGAAGCTTATCGAACGGCGACGATATTTAGAGAAAGAAAATAGACTCGTGCCAGACGATCCAAAAGTTATCACAATTGCTGCCATTGAAGAGATCATCCTAAATAATCTGGTTCAAGTTAAAGATGAGCTAAAACAAATGGGCAAAATTCCAGAGGCATTTAGAACTGTTGAGCCAGATCTGCCGACGCTGCAACTTGTCAGGCAAATAGGACGGCTTGCCACACCTGACTCTCTTATGTTTGCCCGAATGGTAAACGAACCAGTTGAAGAAGCGCTCGCCGCATAAAGACACAACAGTTTTCCAAACACCGTTTTTATGAGTAAAATCTTAGAAAATGAATAATTATTCCATATTTAATAAGCAGCCAATTATCGAACGGTTGGATTTGTTTGCGCCCGGGATGGCTCAGCATATTACGCCGATCAAATACGAGGTGATGTACTACTTAAGTGAAATGGCAGGCCAGCACAGCTTAAGGATTATTGAGCCCGAACCAACAGCGGAACAAGCATAAGCTTCTTACGACAGTAGTGTAAGCGTATCTTATTTATAAGTCAGCTTACTTGCTAGGGCTTGGTCACTCTCAAGTGTTGCATTGGTTGGCGAGCCGGAATAACTGGTTATGATGTACCAGTTGCCGTTTTTCAGAACATTAAGTTGCTTATAGGTTGGGTTGTAATAGGCTTTTTCGCCCAGACCAGTAACATCTTGAACACCGGCTGGTTTTTTAGCACCAAATTGATCATTATTGGTCGCTGCACCAGTACTGGTTTTAGCTGAACGTACGAGGATGCTTACACCTTTAGTATTATTTGGCTTAGTGGCACTTGGATCGATTTTTACAGTGTAAACACAGTTTGTGACCGAAACATCATCACTTGAAGCATTCCCAGCCGAAGTGTCACCCTTGGTAGCTGTGGCGCCCAAGACTTCATTAGCAATGTTCTGCGTCAATACATCACAGGCATCAACATTAACAATTGCTGCCGAACCAGTTTTAACTTCTACGCTTTGTCCGGTATTGGTGTTAGTAACAGTTGCTTTATTATTGTTATGTAGGACTACATAAGTTCCGACGGCAGCTCCTACAACCACAACACCACCGACAATTCCTAAAACTAGTTTGTTCATAACTCCTCCTCTTTGCAAATTCTTACTTGTTTCTCAGTATAGGCTCGGTTTATAGACCTGACAAGAGTTACTTGTAGAAGCATAAGCTTCTTGCAAAAGTAGTTCAAAAAGGATATAATACTTCGTTACGGGGCTGAATTTTAAGCTCGACGTGGGACATTTTTGGTTAGATAGCAGGTCGCTTATCAGCGTTATAGGTAAAACCAAGCAATTGCAAAATTACTTGATCGCGCAGTAGCATTTGTTGGTAACATGTTTAGTGTTCCACGATTGTCACTCGCAACAGCTAGTTTTAGATAACTAGCCGCGCCTCAATCGACGCCAGATAGACTGAGTGTGCGCCATATTTTCTGGACGCTCACTAATAAGTTGACTCCTTTTTAGTGCTAAGACTTTAGAGTCTGCAGAATTCGTTTTTTTGTCTGTTTAGAAGACGTATTCCCAAGACACCTTAAACAGACTAAACCTGTAGAATGCTAACTGATACATCTTGCGGACGTGGGTGCAATACCCACCAGCTCCACCATAAAGGCTTGAACGAAAGTTCGAGCTTTTTTGATCTTGACGCTTGAGGTAAATAGTGCTAATGTATAGTCAATATTGTTTCTTTTTGAATCCGAGAATTGTTTAGATATTACTTTGGCTTCACAGATGCAGTTAAAGTATTACTAAATAACAGAAGGATTCTTTTTTAATGCCCTCATATCATTCATCGGGCCGTTCTAACTTTAGAGCTCGCTCAAATCGCACGCATAGTAATAACCGTTTTGGCGGCGGAAATCGCCCACGTTCTAATCGCGGACCAGCAAAGCAATATATTGACCCTGCCAAGTTCGTCCAACAAGCGACTGTCCAGAGCGACGCTCCTTACGAACCAACGCATACTTTTAGCGACTTCGAGGTTCAACCGCTCATAAAAACCAACATTGCCCAAAAAGGCTTTGTGACACCTTCGCCTATTCAGGATCAGGCAATTCCACATATTCTGGAGGGCAGAGATGTTATTGGGGTTGCTAGCACCGGAACTGGTAAAACGGCTGCTTTTGGCATACCGATTTTGAGCAAACTACTTGCGCAGCCACGCAATAAAGTGCTTATTATGGCGCCAACCCGCGAACTTGCTCAACAAATTAATGAAGATTTTCGTTCGATTGCCAGTGGCGGCAGACTACGAAGTGCGCTATTAATTGGCGGCTCAAGTATTGGTCGGCAAATCCAGGATCTCCGGAGCAATCCCCAGATCATTATTGGTACACCTGGTCGTATCAAGGATCATATTAATCGCCGAACGCTTGCGACTCACACTATTAATTATGTTGTGCTCGATGAAGTCGATCGAATGCTCGACATGGGCTTTATTAACGATATTCGCCAAATACTCGGAACTTTGCCTGAGCAGCGTCAATCGCTATTTTTCTCGGCAACTCTTGATGCCAAAGTCGCTGGTCTGATCCAGCAGTTTTCAAATGATCCTGTGACTGTGTCGGTAAAAACCAGCAACAGCAGCGAGAATGTCAACCAAGATGTGATAGCCTACAGTTCAAAACAAGATCAAATGGATAAGCTGCATAATTTGCTGATAAAGAATGATGTCGAAAAAATCATTGTGTTTGATGAAACACATCGCAGTGTTGATCGCTTGCATAAAGAACTCGTGGCTCGTGGCTTTTCAGCAGATTCAATTCACGGTGGTAAAACGCAGGGCCAGCGCAAGCGAGCTTTAGACAACTTTAAAACCAATCAGGTGAATATCTTAGTTGCAACTGATGTTGCGGCTCGTGGAATTGATGTTAGTGACATTACCCATGTGGTTAACTACACGCTTCCGCAGTCATACGATGATTATATTCATCGGATTGGACGAGCTGGACGAGCTGGCAAAATTGGCTATGCTTTAACATTTATTTCTAACTAGCCTTACGAGCAAAGAAAATGAACCAAGATCCAACTAAAATTCGAAACATTGCGATTATCGCTCACGTTGACCACGGTAAAACAACCTTGGTGGATGGGCTGTTAAAACAATCTCAAACCTTCCGAGACAACCAGGCCGAGATGGGACAAGACCTGATTATGGACAGCGGCGACCAGGAAAAAGAGCGGGGCATTACCATTACTGCCAAGGTTACAGCGGTTCAGCACGGTGACTATCGTATAAACATTATTGACACTCCAGGACACGCTGATTTTAGTGGCGAAGTAGAACGAACACTTAATATGGCTGATGGCTGCATTTTGATTGTTGATGCCCAGGAAGGCCCAATGCCTCAAACCAAATTTGTTCTGAGTAAAGCACTGGCGAGTGAGCTAAAACCAATTGTGATTATCAACAAAATCGACAAGTCAGGCAGTCGAATTAAAGAGGTAGAAGACGAGCTAGCTGATTTGTTTTTAGAGCTGGCCGTGCACGAAGACCAACTTCACTACCCTGTTTATTACGCTGTTGGCCGCGCTGGTAAAGCCTGGCAGGAAATTCCAATCGACAGCGAGGCAGACGGAAACTTAGAGCCAATCTTCGACGCAATTGTTGAACATATCCCGGCTCCGACCATTGAAATTGATAAGCCATTTCAAATGCTCGTAACGGCGCTTGCTTGGGATAGTTTTAAGGGTAAATATGCAATTGGCCGAATTACGAGAGGCACAGTTAAGGCTGGTGATGTCGCCACACTTTGCAAAAAAGATGGATCGCTCGTAAAAACCAAAATCGATAAGGTTTATATGAGTCATGGAGTAAGCAAGTTTGAAGTCGAACAAGGAGTGGCGGGCGACATCGTACAGCTTACCGGAATTGCCGATGCACAAATTGGGGAGACAATTGCTGACGCTGAGAATCCAGAAGCTTTGCCTGTACTGGAAGTCGAAGCGCCAACGCTCAAAATTTACCTTGGCCCAAACACCTCACCATTCAAGGGTACAGAAGGTGAATTTAGCACATCCCGACAAATTGGCGACCGCTTGCAGAAAGAATTAGAAACTAATGTTGGCTTACGCGTAGAAGAACAGGGCATTGGCTTTTTAGTGTCTGGTCGTGGTGAGTTGCATCTGAGCGTGCTGATCGAAACCATGCGCCGCGAAGGCTTTGAATTTGAAGTTGGCCGGCCGCAAGTAGTGACTAAAGAACAAGATGGCCAAACCGTAGAGCCAGTTGAAGAACTTATTATCGAGGTTCCAGCCGAGCACGTTGGCACAGTTCAACAGGAACTTGGCGCTCGTCGAGCGACTCTTAAAGAACAGTTTGCTAGCCCCAAAGGTGTGACAAAATTAGTATACGAAATACCAACTCGGGCCTTCCTAGGACTTCGCAATATTCTTATGACCAGCACTAAAGGAACAGTTATCATGAACAGCCTGATGGTTGGCTACGAACCACTCGGCCAGTCGCTCCAACAACTGCGAAACGGCGTATTAATTGCATACGAGACAGGCATAACAACACCGTATGCACTGCAAACTGCCGAGGAGCGAGGCACATGTTTTGTGGGCGCAGCTGAAAAGGTTTATGCCGGTCAGATTGTTGGGCTCAACAAGCGAGGTGATGATATGGAAATAAATGTTTGCAAAGCTAAACACCTGACAAATATGCGCAGCAGCTCGAGTGATGGCGTGGTTCAACTAACGCCGCCAACCATTTTTAGCCTGGAGCAATGCATTGATTTTATCGAAAACGATGAATTACTCGAGGTCACGCCAAAATCACTTCGACTGCGCAAAAAAGAACTAGACCCCAACAAGCGCAAACGTCTGAATAAATAATTCTTTAGCGAAACGCTTATGTAGCAGCTATCTTTTTACATGGTGCTTTGAAATTTACAACATCCTGGCGTATAGTTATATCCAAGTAAACATTAGCATTTTGCAAAGGAAAAACAGATGGCAAAGAAAAAAACGAATAGCGATAAGACACTTTATGCATTAGCAGTCGCAAGAATGTTGCTCGGACTTGTATTTATATGGGCATTTCTTGATAAATTACTCGGGCTTGGTTTTTCGACTTGTCGAGATGCCAAAACTAATGCTGTAACTACAATGTGTAGCAAAGCGTGGATTAACGGTGGTTCACCGACCACAGGTTTTCTAAAACTTGCTACCAGAGGCCCGCTTGTTAATTTCTACCACGGCTTAGCTGGTAACGGCTTTGTTGATGTGTTATTTATGGCTGGCCTGCTCTTAATCGGGCTGGCGCTGTTTAGTGGTATTGGCATGAAGATTGCTACCGTAACAGGTTCGTTGCTGCTGCTTATGATGTATACGGCTGCATTGCCACCGACAACTCATCCGTTCCTTGATGATCATATTATCTATATAACGCTTTTGATGGCGTTGTTGTTCAGTAATTCTCAGCAAAAATGGGGACTACGCGACTGGTGGGTTAAGCAATCTTTCGTGAAGCGAATGCCGATTTTGGAATAATCAGCTTGAACAAACCATTAGCATTAGGTAACTTTTAAGTAAGTATGAAAGTAGTTATTGTTGGTGGTGGGTTTGGTGGAGTGCGGGCAGCACTTGGTCTTGCCAACAAAACTGGCGTTGAAGTAACGCTTATTTCTAGTCAGCCTTATTTTCAATATTTCCCAGCATTGTACCGCACAGCAACTGGCCGTTCACCATTCGAAGCAATGGTGCCATTGAGTGATTTTTTTGAGTACGCCAAAAATATTACGGTTCTTGAAGATATTATTGTTGATATTGATGCGAAAGGTAAAGCGGCAGTCAGTGCGGCTGGCTCACATTATAAATACGATGCACTTGTTTTGGCGCTCGGTAACGTAACAGCGTTCTTTGGCATAAAAGGTCTAGAAGATTATGCGTATGGAGTCAAAAACATCGAGGAAGCCTACAAACTGAAGCGTCATTTGCATGATCAGTTGATGCATGATGAATCAGCAGAGCGTAACTATGTCGTTGTTGGTGCGGGAGCAAGTGGTGTAGAGCTGAGTGCCGAGCTAACGTACTACCTTAAAAAAATTCGCAAAAAACACAAAATCGACAGTAAGTTTACGATTGATCTTATCGAGGCGGCACCACGACCACTTGGGGCAATGCCTGAAAATTTTTCGGCGCAGGTTGATAAACGTCTCAAAAAACTAGGTATCAAAACTTATTACAATACCGCGGTAAAAGCCGAGAAAATTGATGAAATTGAACTGCCACGAGGTCCGATTAGTTCGCACACCGTCATTTGGACGGCGGGCTTAACTAATAATCCATTTTTTGCTAAGTTCAAGAATCTTTTTGAGTTTGGCAAAGCTGGGCGAGTTGTTGTTGATGAGCATCTGCAAGCTGCACCTGACATTTACATTATTGGCGACAGTGCAGTTACTGAATTTAGTGGTATGGCTCAAACTGCCATGCATAACGCTTCATTTGTGGTTGATTGTATTCTTCGTACGGCGCACGGCCGCAAACTGCGCAAATATCATCCCAAACGGCCGGTGTATGCTATCCCAGTTGGTCCCTATTGGACAGCTGTACTGTGGGGTAAAGTGCAAATATTGGGTTTTCCCGGTTGGGTGTTAAGGCGTCTTGCAGACCTAAGACTGTATCTGACATTTTTGCCGCTTTCAAAAGCGTTCATCACCTGGCGCTACGGCTTTGTTGACGAAGAAGCCTGCCCAATCTGCAAGCAATAGCAATTTGATTCTGGCGTGCTTATGCTACAATTGTCTTTGCACATTAAGTTAACAATCAAGTATCACGAGTGCAGCGAGAGAACTAGCTCTATGACCTGCCGGCAACCAGTCCGTAACTAACGAGACGAACCAGGTGCCCCTTCTAGCCCAAGTGGAAAGATAGGTAAGTTCATATGCTCCTTTCTATTCCGCTCGAGCGGGGATGATACGAAAAAGGAGTATTTTTTATGTCACTAGCCCAAGAATCAATTCGAACAGCCGAGAGTGTTTCACCGAAACATCCTGATAAACTGTGCGACCAAATTTCTGACGCTGTGTTGGATGCGTACTTAAAACAAGATCCAAAATCTCGTGTGGCTGTTGAAGCACTTGGTGGTCACGGCAAAGTGTATGTTGTGGGCGAAGTTACCAGTAGTGGAAACGTTGAAGTTGAACCAATTGTGAAGCGACTGGCTGGTGATGTAGAAATTCAAGTGAATATTGTTAAGCAAAGTCCAGAAATTGCTCAAGGCGTTGACACTGGCGGTGCCGGTGACCAGGGAATTATGGTTGGCTATGCTTGTAGCGATACACCGGAACTTTTGCCGCTGGAGACAATTTTGGCTCGCAAACTTAACCGGTATCTTTATGAAAAATGGCCGTATGATGGTAAAACTCAAGTGACAATTCGTGACGGCAAAATCGAAGCTGTGGTGGCAAGTTTTCAGAATGCTCCAGCTGCCGAACTCGAAGCGGCAATTAATGATTGGCTCAAAGAAGTTGATCATTTAGACAAGGTTGCTATTCATGCGAACCCGGCGGGCGACTGGAACCAAGGTGGCTTTGACGCTGACACAGGCTTAACTGGTCGAAAACTCGTTGTCGATAACTACGGTCCAAGAATCCCAATTGGCGGCGGCTGTTTTAGTGGTAAAGATCCATCCAAAGTTGACCGCTCAGCTGCCTACATGGCCCGCAAGATTGCTTGCGACTACCTGAAAAAGCGAAATGCAAAAGAAGTATTTTGTCACCTTGCCTACGCGATTGGCTACGCACAACCACTTGAAGCAACAGTTACGGTTGATGGCAAACAAGAAGAAGTTGAAGGCTACGATTTAACACCAAATGGCATCATCGAAAGCTTGAACTTGCGCACCCCACAGTACGAAGTCACCGCTCAGTATGGTCACTTCGGCAACGATTTCCCTTGGGACAAATAGTTACTATCGAGGATATTTAGGCCAATCGGCACTCAAGAGCGGATTTGGCATGGTAAAAATTGAAGCATTAACGTTTGCCGTCGGCGTGCCTTCTTGAGCAATACGCGCATGCATGTGCATATCTGGAATAACACTTGAGTCGCGTTTGCTGCTACTCTTGTATGTATCAATGAGGCGTATAGCTCTTAGTAGTGGTAACTGACCACGTAGCATTCTGGCAGTAATTTCGCTTTCGCCTACTACTTCGGCGACTATAACTTCCGGTTTACTTTCTGGATTACTTGCACCTCTTGTCATAAACTCACGATAATATATCTTGCTTAAAACGTCAATAGTATGAAATTGCTTATGCTTGCATTGGCGGTAAGGCAGAGTGATACTAAGCCTAACAAGTAACTGGAGGGATAAATGGTAGAACTTGATTTGTATCGTATGCAGGCAGAAATCGATGCCGGTCGGGAAACATTAGCGGCCAACGAGTACCCGGGGCGAGTAATTATCCAGGGCTTAAGTGAGGATGGCAAGCTTGGCTTGCAGGCCTATGCTCTAACAGGCCGTGGCGAGGGCTCTAAGCGAAGAATTTTTATTCAAGAAGGCGATACTATTCGAACTGTTGCACCTGGAATGACTCCAGAGGAAATGAATGCGGTGCCAAATGCAGCTTTAATTTACTACCGAGCCATGGAGAGTTTTCGGCGTGTACACGTTGTTTCCAATGGCGCTCAGACCGAACACCTTATGACCGGTATTTTGGATGGTAAAACGCTTGAACAATCTTTGCGTGATGCACCAACAGTTACTGTAGACGGCCCGGATGGACCAGAAGAAATTGATCTTTCAAAGTACGAACCCGATGGTCCAAAAGACGGCCCAATGAATTACACTCCACGAATCAATGCAGTTATGGACCTAAGAAGATTTAATCCAGCTGGGTTTGGACTAACTATTGTGCGAAAAAATCCAGATAGCATGGATCCAATTTACGAGAGTTATCACGCACCTGGTGGACAATTTCCTCAAGGGACTGGTTTTGGTATTCAAACATACCTTGGTAACGGCACGCCATTACCTTCATACGATAAAGAGCCATTTGTCTTCCCACTTGGTGACTCTGCAAAAGAAGTTGCGCAAGATTTGTGGGATACACTTGCTGCTGATAAACGGGCAGCAGTTGTTGTAAAGGCAATTGATCTTGAGTCATGGGATGTTTTGCCACCTGTCTTTATCGACAATTACGAGAATCCTCGCATCGCCGCTTAAGCTTAAACGCTGTATAATTGGGTCATGGATAATGATCTAAAACCCGTAAATAAGTCACAAGTGTCTCAAACACCAAAAGAAACGGCACCAAGTCCGACTCCGGCGGTTCCAGAAGTTTCACCCGAGGAAGAAAAAGCTAAAAAACGACGAAAGTTTGAGCTTTGGCTTTTGATTGTATTTATTTTGCTTACGGCACTTACGGCAGCCTTTTGGTACTTTAGGGTGCGATCTAAGCCAGTGACCTCGCAACCACAACAGGCAACCACAACACCTCAGCCAACGGTAGCGAAAAGCAGCAATTTAACGCTTGATCCCAACAAAAATTATGGCAATAAATACGCCAATGGATTATTGCCGGTTGGCGATAATAAATATCAAGCCACTGGTGCCAAGAAGGGCTCGGTGTACGTTTGCAGTGGCTACGCTAATAATTTACAAGCTGGAGGCGGCGGAGCTGGCTCTCGTGGCCCGTGGTTTACCAACAACAACACACAGTACGACATTAATAAAAAAGCCAAAGTTAGTGGCAATGTCAGCTGGAAGGGCAATATTACCAACACAGTAGCAGGTGATACGAGAACAATCACGAGCAATGACTTGCCTGTTGACCACACGACGGGCGTATTCCCAATCGATCGAACTGATGCTGCGGCGTATGCCTACGATAAAAATCCAAATAGCATAAAATCTAAAAATAACACCTACGCACTGAGCGCTAATCCTACGTATGGTGATCCACAATGCCTGGGCGGACAAGTCGGTGTAATGCTCACGGGCGTCGCGTTGTTTAACGGTTTTGACGCGGCCGGTCGAGACGCAGGCGCGTGGGAAGTACAAGACGATTGTAGTGGTCATCCGGAAAAGACCGGTGAATATCACTATCACACGCTCAGCGGCTGCATCAAAGACGTTTCGGTAAATACTGTAATTGGCTATGCACTCGATGGATTTCCAATAACTGGACCAAAAGTTGGCGATAATAATTTTCTGACAACAGATGATTTAGACGAATGCCACGGCATCACCAGTCAAGTTACGATTGATGGCAAAAAGGTAACAACCTATCACTACGTGATGACACAAGATTTTCCATACTCAGCCAGTTGCTTTAGGGCCAAAGCAATCAACCCACCTGGACAACCAGCTCGAGGCGCGCAGCCGTAATGGCGAATTACAAAGGTCACATCGCTGGCGCGGTTGGTGTGAACACGGTGTATGTTGGAGCTTTAGTTGTAGCGCCCGGCACAGTTATTGCGCATACGGCTGGGCTGCTGAGTAAATGGCAATTCGTTGCTGCATTATTTGTGGTGGCCATATTGTTTGGCTTGTTTCCAGATATAGATACGAACTCCAAAGGCCAGGACATTTTCTACGGTGCGGCCATTATTATCGACGTGCTTTTAATTTGGCAACACTACTTGGAAGCTGCGGCCTATTTAGGTTTGCTAGCAATGACGCCGGTGCTCAGCAAGCATCGCGGCTGGACACACACCAAGCTTGCCATGTTGCTTGTGCCGCTCCCGATCATCGTGGTGCCGTATCTGTACCGCAAAAGTGTTTTGATTACGGCACTCATTTTTTACGGCGCAGCGGTAGCCGGTTACTTTAGCCACTTATTATTAGACGGAAAAATTACGCGCCATATCCAAATCCACTGCCAAGGCGAATTCTAAATCTTAAATTAAATCATTCGTACACTTGACTTGCATAGCATAAGCTAGTTAGGCTGGGTATACGATGTTATCAATCAATAAAGAAACGGCTCTAAACCTGTTCACCTTCGGTCACAAGCATACTGACTTGACCGTTAAGGATGTTGAGCACGCGCGCGAATACATTGAAAACTATTGGCACAAACTCAAACGCTTTCATCCCAAAGACGATGGCGTATTGGTTGGTCTGCCTAAGCCGTATTTGGTCCCGAGTTACGAAGAAGGTCACGAGTTTGACTTCAACGAGCTTTACTACTGGGACAGTTATTTTATGGCCCAGGGTTTATTAGATGAAGAGCACAAAGAGTTAGTTATCGGAATTCTCGACGATTTATTTTCGCTTTTCAATCGCTTCAAAATTATTCCAAATGCTTCTCAGCTGTACTTTACCAGTCGCTCGCACCCGCCATTTTTAACATCGTTTATTTTTGATGTGTATGATCATTTTGGCAAAGATACCAAGTGGCTCAAAAATGCCATTAGCGTAGCCGAGGCCGAATACGAAACAGTTTGGATGGGTGAGCGAAAGCCAAATGCCCGCCAGGTGTACCGGGGGCTCAGCCGCTACTACGACATTAACTATTTGAA
This sequence comes from uncultured Candidatus Saccharibacteria bacterium, assembly GCA_964590205.1. GTDB lineage: Bacteria > Patescibacteriota > Saccharimonadia > Saccharimonadales > JAGQNJ01 > CAZPVO01. The sequence continues at coordinate 63,502 of CAZPVO010000001.1, forward strand.
CGACATTGCCGAAACTGAGAGCGGTTGGGATATGACACCACGCTTTAACCGCAAAGCGCTCAATTATTTACCGATTGATCTGAACGCCTTGCTGTATAAATACGAAACCGATTTTGCCCGAGCAGCTCAAATTATGGGCAAAAAAGATAAGGCTATTATGTGGTCGGAGCGTGCAGCTGCTCGTAAACTGACCATTGATGAATTGATGTGGAGCAACTCACGCAAGATGTATTTTGACTACAATTATGTCAAAGAACGTCGTGGGTCGGTCAGCTCGTTGGCAACTTTTTACCCAATGTGGGCAGGCATGGTCAGCGACGAACAGGCTGCTGATCTAGTAAAAAATCTCAAGAAATTTGATAACAAAGGCGGCTTGGCCACGACAGATCAACAGTTGAATATAAAAATGGCTACTGCTGGACTGGCGTCGACCATGCCAACACAATGGGCATATCCAAATGGCTGGGCACCACTGCACTTTATTGTAGTGAAGGGTTTGCAGCGCTATGGCTATCACGATGACGCGCGGCGTATTGCCATGAAATGGCTTAAGACAAATCTGGATTGGTTCAAAAAACATCACATTTTCCTGGAAAAATATAATGTGGTGCAGCCAGAGAAACCACCGGCCAAGGGAATTTATCCATCACAAACTGGGTTTGGCTGGACTAACTCCGTTTTTGAGCGCTTCTGCCGTGAATTCATTGATCACTAAACTTCGTCAGCGAAAGAACTGATTGTGCGCTCAAAGCGTTGCAAGGTACCCATAAGAGCAAGGTTGACGCTTGTTCGCATTGCTTCCCAAAATAGCAAGGTGCTTGTAGGCTCGGCCTCTGACATGCTCAAGAAATCTTTAAAACCGTGATAATTTATAGCGATCGCAGCATCCGCAACAGTATCAATTTTGTCGTAGTTTTTGGGCTTTTCTTCTTCATTTATATGATCGAACCAGCCATGCATTAAGTTATATCCTGCAACTGCTTCGCTAGCACAGATGAGTCCACCAACTTGCAAGGCCATTTCGGCTGGGTTCATATGTATTTTGCGCTCATCAAGCTCAGTCGTGGAAGCAGTTAAGGCAAGTTCGGCTAGGTTTCTGCCTTGCTGAAGATATAAATCCAAAGCCGAGTCAAAAGACTCGAGTCTAGAGGTTGGCTTATCATGAATCATAAGCCAGTAAACTTCGTAGCGAGAATATTCTGGCTCAACAAAATCTTCAAAAGCAAAACCATTCATTGCTACATCGGAGGTTACTAACGAAACCACCTCAGAAGCATCGTAACCGCCGTTACTTGCTGCCATAGTCTATCCCCATTTTCTTTAGAGGTAATCCCAAAGTTCGCGATTCGTGCAACGCTCGAAAGGCCTGAAATGTTGCGCTGAATTCATCCTTTATTTGTGTATCCAGTGCTGACTTAATAGCTTCATCGACAATGCCTTTATGCTCGGTCATAAGTTTTTCTGCATAGATCGAATGTGCATCCTCGGGCATTAACATATCTGGAATGTCACCTGACATAACATATGATCTAGTCAATAATTTACCAGGTGTATTCAACCGGCCAGGTGATAAAGTAGCGTTTGCAATGAGCTGTCTCCACCATGAGGCGTTGTCAATATATGCTTCGGTTGCGGCGGCAAAATCAGTATCAATTTTTCCAATTCTAGTGGTTGCTTCTTGAGCGGCGACTCTCTTTGCGATACCTTTGTGAAGCAAGTCAAGAGTTGCTTCGCTGATCGGATGCTTCTTGGCCGTAATTTTTATAGAGTCTAAAAATATCTATTGCTTTGGCGAGACCGCTGTTTACTAGTTCAGCAGTCGATTTTGTATACACTTTTATGGCCTCTACACTGGCATCAATAGATCCTTGGTAAGCTTGTGGTGTTTGTGCGAGTCTAACTGTGCTGTCAATCACTTGCTGTCTTTGCAACTCATAATCAGTACCTTGAACAAAATAACCGCGTCCAACACCGGCATTTAACGCTGCCTCTAATGAGTTTCCGAAAGCAACAGACATGATTGTTAATTATATAATTTAAATGATTAAAAGTCAATAATTCATAAGCAGTTTTGTGCATCTTTGTTGTGTTTTTGTAAAAACCATATTCTTACCTGTTAATACCTAACTTTACAGAGACTAGAGTTGTATATTCCGCTTTTGCTTATGTAATACTGTGTGCTTACTATGTAAAGATAAGCAAAGTCTCAGGAGGGTTTATGTCCGCAGAACTTATTAGAGAAAGTCAAGAATTGCCACGTGACCATGCTATTTTGGCGTTAGATCGCATGACTTGGAATCAGGCAACCGAATTAATGGATGAGGTTGGGCCATATATTGGGATGATAAAGGCTAACTCTATCGCTCAGCGACAAGGATGGGATCATGCAAACGGTGTTGCCCACAGCTTTAACATGGAACTTATGGGAGATCCAAAATACCACGATACTGGGCGGACGATGGAAGATCATTTGTATGAACATACTATGAGCGGATCTCGCTTTATTACGCTCCATGCCCAAGAAGGTGTAGCCAACATGCAATCCGCCGTTAAAGGCCGCAATGCTGGTCGTAAAGAATTGGAAGAAGAAAAAGGATTTGGATACCCCCTTGTCGGCACATTACTGGGCATAACCATTTTGACTGGAGTGAGCGAAGAAGAAGCTCAACGAAAGTATGGTAAATCTGTCAGTGAAATGGTGAAAGAGTACGCGCTCGATGCTCGAACGGCTGGATTGGAGGGCACAGTTTCATCTGGTCACGAGCTGACAATGCTTCAAGAAGATCCACGAACGAGGGGTATGTTAAAAGTTATTCCAGGAATTGTACTTGATAACTCAGGCCCATTACCAGAAGGTCAGCAAAGAGTCATGACAGTATATGACGCAGTAAAAAATGGTGCTGACTTTGTGGTACTCGGTAGCGCTGTTACAAAAGCAGATGATCCTGTTGCTGCAGCTCAAGAAGCAAATGAACAAATTGAAGCAGGCTTAAGAGATAGGGCAGCATAAGGGGGTAAAAATGTCAGAAATAATAGGTGACGCACAAAAAGCAGAACTCGCAAATGGAATTTATAGAAACGGCGGTTTATTAACCTTTGGGAACGCTATTCTTCGCAATGGTAGTTGGTCGCCATTTTACATGGATGTCAGACCAATACCTTCAATCAGTGAAGACCTGGCTCGGACAGACATGACGTTTGAGGAACAGCTAACTTTTAGGCGCTCAGCTGTCGGTGCTTACGGGCTATTACTTGATTCAGTTGGCGATCATCAACATATTATGTCGATACCTGAAGCAACAGATCATCTTGTTGGGATGATTGGGTTTGCAACTGATAGATCAGTTCTTAAACGTCGAGTGAAATCTAAAGAGCATGGTAAAAAAGCCGAAATACTAGGCTTTTATAAGCAGGGTGATGTAGCTGCATTTGTTGACGATGTTATTACTTCGTCTGACGCTAAGATTGAAGAAAAAGAACGAATTGAACAAGGTACAGCATTAGTAGTTAGCGACGACGGAGAAATAATTGAGCCTGGACTTGTTGTTAATGACGCAGCTATTTTAGTTGATCGAGAACAAGGTGGGATTGAAGCAGCCAGAGCGCGCGGGTTAAACGTGGTTGCTGCACTAACAGTTAGCGAGTGTATTGAAATTCCGCACGAGGAAGGTGTAATGCCCGACGAAGCTTACGCAATTATCCAAGGATTCAGGAGTGGTCAAATTACAAGCTTTGCTGATGTTGATTACCCTACTTGGCCGTTAGAAAAGGATCATGCTCTATACTTACCTCACGAGATTTTTGGGCGAACTGCTGCCTAGAGACTAGAGACAAACTCTAACAGATACGCTATACTGGTGGTATGACACAGTTAGACCATTCGCACTGCATGTTCATCATGCCCGGTCGGGGCTAACTATTCTTTTCTCTTTAGATATTTTTATGGCAAACTAGATAGGTATACAAACTATGGCAAATAATTATTACGTTACAACTTCAATCCCGTATGTAAACGGCGAGCCGCATATTGGCCACGCTCTAGAATTTCTATTGGCCGACGTTTTAGCTCGAACAGCTCGCGGCAAAAAGCTCAACACCCTGTATAGCACGGGCACAGATGAGCATGGCGGCAAAATTGCCGAAAAAGCCAAAGAGTTGGGCTTAAAACCGCAGGAATTCGCCGATCAAATGAGCGCCAAATTCAGAGACCTGCAAAAGGAGCTCAATATCAGCAACGACCGGTTTATTCGCACCACCGATCCTGGCCATGAACAGCGCGCTCAAATAATTTGGGAAAAACTGCAAAAAGATATTTACAAAGGCAGTTACGAGGGTTGGTACTGTACTGGCGACGAAGCCTTTTTTCCAGAGAAAACCGTCAAGGAAAACAAAGGTGTTTGTCCAAATCACAACCGACCGTACGAAAAAATCAAAGAAGATAACTACTTCTTTAAGCTCAGTGCCTACGCCCCAAAAATCAAAGAAGCTATCGAAAAAGGCACATTTAGAGTTATTCCAGCTACACGCAAACACGAAATCCTAAGTGTTATCAAAGAAGGTCTGGAAGACATCAGCATCAGTCGACCAAAAGACAAGATTTCTTGGGGCATTCCGGTGCCCGGTGATGATACGCAGGTTATGTACGTTTGGTTTGAGGCGCTCATGAACTATCTGACCGTACTTGGCTACCCTGAACACGAAGATTTTAAGAAGTTCTGGCCGGCAAATGTTCAAGTGATCGGCAAGGATATTATTCGTTTTCACGCTGCTATTTGGCCTGGCATGCTGCTTGCGCTTGGTTTGCCCTTGCCGCAAACCTTGTATGTCCATGGTTTTATCACGGTTGACGACAAAAAAATGAGCAAAACGCTCGGTAATGTTATACCACCACACGAAATTATTAGTCGCTACGGTGTTGATCCGTTTCGATATTTCTTTTTGCGACACATTCCAAGCAGTGACGATGGTGATTTTAGTTGGGAAAAACTTGATGCTGCCTATAACAACGAACTGGCTAACGAATTGGGTAACGGCGTTCAGCGCACAGTGGCCATGATTCAAAAATATCAACAGGGGTTAATTGGTGAAATTCCGCCGTCCAAGCATGACCTCGCGCAGTACGAAAAAGCTGTTGAAGATTGCAAGTTTGACCGCGCTCTAGACGAAGTGTGGGAGCAAGTTCGCGGCCTTAATCAATACATTGACGAGGAAAAACCGTGGGCTGTGGCTAAAGCTGGCGACGAAGAACATTTGCGTGAAGTGCTAGCTTACCAGGCTAGCTGCTTGTTGGAAATTGCTGATTTGCTTGAACCATTTATGCCAGAAACTGCTGTGAAAATTCGTCACGTATTTGAAGAAGGTGTGGTTCGACCGATAGAAGGTACGCTTTTCCCTAAAGCCGAAGCGGCCAAAACTGAGCAAGCGCCACAAACTCCACCAAAACAGGGGTAAGCTATGCAATTTATTGATACTCATTGCCATATTCATGAGGCCACTGCTAAGCTTGAAGGCGACGAATTTATGCATTCAAAATGGCATCAGGCTGGCAAAACTGATCCAGCTCAGATTATTGATGATGCGTGGGACGCTGGTGTAACCACGCTGCTGTGCGTGGGTACAACATTGGCTGATAGCAAACTCGCGGTTGAACTGGCCCAAAAATTCGATAACTGTTGGGCCACGATCGGTATTCATCCACACGAATCCGAGGATCATAACACCAACGAACATCTGGCAGAATTTGAAAAACTAGCAACTCAGCCAAAAGTTGTAGCGATTGGAGAGTGCGGGCTGGATTTTTACTACAATAATTCACCCAAAAAGCATCAATTAGAACTGTTGGAGTTCCAACTCCAGTTAGCTCAAAAACATGATTTGCCCCTGGTTTTTCATGTTCGCGATGCATTCGATGACTTTTTTAGCGTTCTGGACCGCTTTCAGGGCATCAGAGGTGTTATCCACAGCTTTACTGCTAATCAGTCAATCCTTGACAAATGTTTGAGTCGAGGGCTTTATATTGGCCTAAATGGCATCATGACGTTCACCAAAGACCAAGAACAGCTTGCGGCTGCCAAGGCCGTTCCTCTCGAGAAATTGCTGATTGAAACAGATGCGCCTTTCTTGACTCCTGTACCGCACCGTGGTACAATCTGCGAGCCTAAGTATGTACGTGTTACAGCGGAGTTTTTAAGTCACTTGAGGGGCGAGCCCCTCGGTGAGTTTGCTGCTTCCACATCGCGGAATGCTAACAGGCTCTTCAAGCTAAAATAGGGAGTAACCACGCGCCATATGGCAACAACACAACAGCAGGATTATCAAGCTGAGAAAGCTTTTCAAGGGGATCGTGACCGAAACGTTGTTCACGAAGTAGCCGCACACCGAGAAGCTGAAATTATGGGAGCGTTGGTTTTTATAGAAACAGCTATTCGAGCTTTTGGTGCAACACCTGAAACTCTCAAGGAAATGGATAAAGTTCGCGAAGAGATGACGCAACTTGCAGCGCAAGAAGTGCCGACTACAGAGGCTGCTCGCCAAGCTGTCGAGCAAGCCGGATTGACGCCTGTTGAAGTAACTCAGCCATCTGTAAAAACGAATGATGAATTAAGTGAAGCAGAGATGCTGGCTAAAGCTTACGCTGTGCATGACTCTGCGCCAGTGGACTTAAGCGGAACTGACTATACGTTAGCAGCATAAGGACAAGACATGATTAAGAAATTTATCCAAAGCCTCGTTCCTCAAAAGGAAGAAGATCGTCGTGCCAAATTACAGCGAGATTTTATGCATCACGAAGCAAAAATTGGTGGCCAATTGTTTGGCGAAGTCCCTGCAGGGCATCGCCGCGAATTCTTTTGTTTGGATCGCAACACCTGGGTATGGCACGAAGAATGGACTGACGAAACAGGCAATTATCGAATTATGACAACTCGTTACGATGTGCGCCCAACCGGTATATTAAAATCTCAAAATGGCAACCACTACCAACACGTCACGCTGGAAGAAGCACAGCACTTATACCAAGCTGCGAATTTATACAACCAACGTGTGCGTAGCGAAATTTACGGCGCAGTGTAGAATAGTCATCCAATGAAGCGGACAATTTATCTGGATTATGCCGCTGCGACTCCTGTCGATCCAATAGTGTTAAAAGTTATGCAGCCATATTTTGTTGACGAATTTTATAATCCGTCAGCGCTGTACTTGAATTCTCAAAAAGTTTCTAAAGATTTGGAAAATGCTCGAACTTCAGTCGCTTCAATTCTTGGCGTCAAGCCAGCTGAAATTATCTTTACGGCTGGCGGCACGGAAGCGAATAATTTAGCAATTGTTGGCCTAATGATCCAACATCCGGAAGCTAACGTTGTGACTAGCGAAATCGAGCACGATTCGGTTTTAAAACCCGCGCGCGAATTCAATCATCGAAAAGTTAAAACTCTACCAGATGGCTGCATTGATCTGAGCGATTTAGCCAAAAAGATCGATGATCAAACAGTATTGGTGAGTATCATGTACGCCAACAACGAAATTGGTACCATTCAACCAATCCGCGAAGTGGCTAAAATTGTTCAGAAGATTCGCGAAGAGCGTCAAAAATCTGATAACAAATTACCATTGTATCTACACACCGATGCCTGTCAGGCGGCTAACTACTTAGACTTACATGTTCACCGTCTTGGTGTTGATTTGGTGACGATTAACGGCGGAAAAATTTATGGACCAAAACAGAGCGGTGCGTTGTTTGTCGCCGCAAATGTAAAACTGGAGCCAATCATTTTTGGTGGAGGGCAGGAGCTTGGACTTCGCTCAGGCACCGAAAATGTGGCTGGTGACATCGGCTTTGCTGAAGCCCTCAAGATTGCTCAAGACAAGAAAGAAGGCGAAGTTGCACGACTCCAAAAACTCCAACAACAGTTTATTGATGGCTTACAAAAGCTGCCAAACGTAACAATTAACGGCTCGCTAAAGAACCGCCTGCCCAACAACGTTCACGCTACGTTCACGGGTCAAGATAATGAGCGTTTGATTATGCAACTCGACGAGTTGGGCATAATGTGCGCGGCTGGATCAGCGTGTAGCGCCAGTAGTGAAGAAGTTTCACATGTGCTTCACGCTGTGGGTCTCTCTGATACTCAAGCTCAAAGCAGCTTGCGATTTACAATGGGCCAACAAACGGACAGTGACGATATAAATTTTGTGCTAAAAACGCTCGCAAAACTGCTTTGATTACCACTGTAATCGGGATATAATAAAACAGATTGTAGCCATAAGCTTTTAAGGTGGGCAAATAAAACGTGGAAATCTGGCAGCTTGTTTTAATCGTTACGGTGTTAATTGCGGCAACTGCGGCCTTTGTCTGGAACGCACTGCGTATTACGCACCACAACCAAAGTCACCAAAATGTGTTGTCGCATGACACACATGATCCTAAAAAACAGCCGACTGGCGCTGATGCCACGTTATATCAAGATACCGAACACGACATAGAGCATATTTTCGATGACAAGTTCCGTGCTGAACTTCGAAACCGCGGCCGACTTCACTTTGAAAAAATCATTGGCGAAAATGCCATGTTTCTACAGCAAGACCTTCGTTTGACAACTTCGCAGTTGAACGAATACATGAAGCAGGAAATTAATAAAACCCTGCAAGAGGAATTTAGTAAGTACGAACAATCTATCAACGATGCCAAACAACTGGCAATTGAATCTATTGAAAAAACTCGAGCCGCAATTGATCAACAGCGTCAAATTTTGGGAGAACGCCTCGAAGCCGAAGTCAAAGCTGAGAAAGAACGCCTCATCGCACGGTTTGATAAAAACATGTCCGAAATCGTGAATCATTATGTTGTTGCTGCAATTGGCAATCAGATAGATTTGGAAGATCAGCTGGAATATATTCTGGGCGATCTTGAAGCAAATAAAAAAGCAATTTTAGAGGATGTAAAAAACGGGGCGTAGGTCCCTGGGCCACTATGGCAGACAAACAAATATTACCAGCATCAATAACCGGCCGAACAGATCTTACACGACTTTCGCATGATCTGCAGATGTTTGATGAGCAAATGCAGCAACAAGCCATCAAAAAAGTTGCCAAACAACCAACTCCCGAAATGTCGGAGTTGCTGCAAACGGTCAGTAATGATTTGAAGCTTGATTTGAAAAAATCCGAGGACCGCGACAGCCTGAAGCAACTGCTGGATGAAACATTAAAAAGTTCGCCGGCTATTCACATGAGCTTCGCAGCTGTACCGAGCCCGGCTTTTATGCAAAAAATTGTTGCTTGGTTTCGAAAAGAAATCCATCCAAGTGCGCTGATTCAGGTTGGTCTGCAACCAGACATTGCCGCTGGTTGTATTGTTCGCACCGCTAACAAACAGTTTGATTTAAGTCTTCGCCAATCATTGCAAGCCAAGCAGGCCTTACTGATTCAATCCATTAGGGGGCAAGATGAGCAACCAAAGTAAACACTTTGAGCAACTTGTTGCGGGGGGCAATCCAGTTGGTGAAGTGATTGCCGTAAATCGCTTTTTGGTACGAGTGAAAGGCCTACACCCAGTTAGTGTGCGTTCATTGATTATGTTTGAAGATGGTAGCAAAGGCATGGTGTACCACGTGCTGAGTGATTATGTGCTGATATTACACATGGGCACGTCTGAACTGCAGGTTGGTTCAGTAGCCGTTGTCCAGCATGGCGACTTGGTATGTAAAGTTGGTAAGAGTTTTATTGGCCGCGTTGTCTCTGTAAACGGTGAGGCACTTGACGGCAAGGGTCCGGTCACGCCAGATGACACAAAGCCAGTGTTTGCCGAAGCACCACCGATGAACACCCGCGAAATGTTGAGTGATCAGCTTGAAACAGGCGTCACCGTTATTGATTCGGTATTTCCAATTGTAAAAGGTCAGCGTCTGGCGATTTTAGGTGATAGTAAATCAGGCAAGACCACGCTCGCTACACAGTTGGCCATCAGCCAAAAAGACAAAGGAGTTATTGTTATTTACGTTATGATTGGTAAGCGTAGAAGCGAAGTAAATACACTGCTCACTCGATTGCAAGAAACAGACTCACTTAAAAATAGCATTGTAATCGTCTCAACCATTTTTGATTCACTAATCACTGGTTATCTTGCGCCATACGTTGGTTGCGCCATGGCCGAATACCTTTGGAAAGACTGCAATCAGGATTCAGTGATCGTGTACGATGATTTGACGACCCATGCGTATATGTACCGCGAAATTGCGTTGTTATCAGGTGTGAGCCCGGGGCGAGATTCGTACCCAGGTGATATGTTCTACGCCCATTCTTCACTACTCGAGCGAGCTGGAAAGCTCAAAGAGAACCACAAAACGCTGTCGTCAGTGCCACTCGTCTTGGCCTCTGGTGGTGATATTACGGCATTTTTACCAACCAACATTATGTCTATTACCGACGGTCAGTGGATTATGGATATGGAAATTTTCCGTGAAGGCGTGCGCCCCGCGCTTAATGTAGGTCTAAGTGTTACGCGTGTTGGCGGACGTGGACATAACGATCGACAAAAAAAGATTGCAGCTCAAGTTTTGCAAGCTTTAGCCTCATATCGTCAAGCCCAAGAGTTTGCTCATTTTGGTTCAGAACTCGCGCTCGAAACAAAACAGCAACTAGAAAAGGGTAAACATATTCTTTCAGTTCTCGAGCAGGGTCCAAAAGAGTTATTTAGCACAATGGCTCAGCAGCTGATGCTCGATATTATTTTGACGAGCGGCGAAGGGCAGGTACTGGATATTGCAGCACTCAAACTGGCTGTCGCAGATTATGCCAAGCAGGTAAAAGATGATAAAGATTACCCTCAAGTTTTAGAGGCCCTGCGTAGTAAAAGCACCATGGAGATTAAGCGATGATTCGACCACAAGAACTGCTTAAAGATGTGCAAACCATGCAAACGCTTGTTGGCCTCACAGATATTTTTGAAAGTATTGCCAGCATGCACATCTCGGCAATCAAAAATCAGGTGCAATCGTCGCAAAATTTCTTTAATGAACTTTGGCCGATTTACACACAGCTGAGAGCTGACAAAGATTTTCATTTTGGTCAGGGTACGGAGAGTGTTATTGAAAAAGAACTGTTAATTATTATTACTGCGGAAGGTGGTTTTAGCGGCGACATCGATCAAAAATTAGTAAAGCTTATGCTGAGTCAATATGATCCTGCGAAGAATGACATCATTGTTATTGGTCACCACGGAGCAATGCAGCTTGCACAGCACGGTATTCATTTCAAGCGCTATTACAAATTGCCAACCCGTGATAAAGATATAAATGTTACACCGGTTGTGAAAGAAGTTCAGCAGTATAAAACTACATCGATTTACTACCAAACGTATGTTTCACTCATGGTCCAGGATGTTAAGCGGATTTCTCTGCAGGCAGCAGTACAGGAGCGAGCCGGCCGAGCGGCGCCGTCCAAGGACGAAATTAGTGAAGTGACCTATATTTTTGAACCAAGTACATATGAGGTAATAGATCACCTGGAGCGCACCATGCTTCATGTAGCAATTAGTGAAACAATTTTGGAGTCTAAACTAGCTCAATACGCCAGTCGTTTCCAGGCGATGTCGATGGCTCATGATAAGGCTGATGAAACGACAAGTGATCTGAAAACACAATACAACCGAGCGCGGCGAGCCATTAAAGATGAGCGCCTCAAAGAAATTATTAGCGGTTTGAGAAAGGTGGCTGTATGAGCAAGAAAGGCTACATCTCCGCTATCAAAAATCTCATTATCGAAGTTGTCTTTGAGGATGAAATGCCAAAATCGGGCGAGATTGTTATTGTCGATAATTCTGCCAAAGCAATTTTGCTGGTCGATAGTTTGTTGCCTGGCAACTTGGCAGTTTGTTTGAACATTAACGCAGACACCACGCTGCAGAAAAACATGAACGTCAACCTGACTGGGCAGAACTTTCAAATTCCTGTTGGTGAGGCAACTGTGGGGCGCGTACTTGATGCACTTGGTCAGCCAGTTGATGGTCAGCCTGCACTGAACGAAAAAGTTCCACGTCGCGATGTGTTTACGCCATCAAAAAATATCGAAGGTTTCACTGGAACCAAGCCAGAAATTCTGGAAACTGGCATTAAGGTTATCGATTTCTTCACACCGTTCGTGAAAGGTCGCAAAGTTGGCATTATCGGTGGAGCTGGTGTCGGTAAGACAGTGTTAATTACAGAGTTAATTCACAACGTTGCCAACACTAAATCAGCACTAAGCTTTTTTGCCGGTATTGGTGAGCGTATTCGTGAAGGCCACGAATTGTACGAAACCTTGACCGAGCGAGATCTGCTTAAAAACACTTGCATGTTCTTTGGTCAGATGAATGAAAATCCAATTAAGCGTGCGTTGATTGGTTTGTCGTCGGTTACGGCCGCGGAATATTTCCGTGATGAACAAAACAAAGACATCTTGTTTTTTGCCGATAACATGTACCGTTATATTCAGGCCAATAATGAGCTGGCAACTATTTTGGACCAGATTCCAGCTGAAGGTGGTTATGAAGCCACTCTATTCTCGGATGTAAAGACGCTGCAGGATCGATTGAGCTCAACTGAAAAAGGTTCAATTACGGCGGTGCAAACTATTTACGTGCCTGCTGACGATTTGAGTGATCCAGCCGTGCAAATGATTCAGCATGAACTTGATTCCACGATCGTGCTGAGTCGAAAAGTTGCCGAGCAGGGAATTCGCCCGGCTGTTGATTTAATTCGCACTAGCTCATCATTGCTTTCACCAGATATTGTTGGCGATCGTCACTACGTTTTGAGCGTACAAGTCCAGTCGTTGCTACAAAAATACGAGTCTCTTAAAAATATCATTGCCATTATTGGTGAAACGGAACTGTCTCCAGCTGATCGTGCTGATTACGCTAAGGCAAAACAACTGATTCAGTATTTCTCACAGGACGCACATGTGACCGAAGTTCTCTCGGGCAAGAAAGGACAGTACTTCTCGCGTGAGGATATGCTTAAAGGTGTCGAGGAGATAATTGTTTAATGGTAAAACGACAAGATGCCAGCACTGGTCAAATCGTTGATAACGGACAGCCGCCAGCTCCAGCAGCTCCAACCCCGCAACCAGTATCACTGCATATTAAGGTTCACTCGCCGTTCAAGATTTATTTTGAAGGTGAAGCTAGTAGCATCTCGGCAGTCAATAACACAGGACCATTTGATATTTTGCCGCTCCATCACAATTTTATTACGCTGTTAAACCCGTGCGATCTGGTGATACGCACTCAACAAGGTGAACAGCGCATTCGCATCACTCGAGGCGTCATGCACGTCAAAGCTAATTCGGTGAACGTTTTCCTCGACGTTTAGGCTTCCCTAAAGATATGCTGCCTGGTTGACATGCCCGCTATCTTCACCAAGTTGTGCTACTTCTTGCAAGGCATTTCCACCAAATCGTGCCCAGAGAGCTGCATCAGTTTTGCCACTTCTTTCTATGAGCGCAAACGGCAAGCTGGCATTCGAGAATTCGATTAATGAGGGGCTTAAACGCTGCACCTGGAAAACAGATAAATCAGTTGGTCGTAACACGACGGCCTCACAAGGAACAAAGTCTAATACGCCATAGGCATTTTGGACAGACGAAGTACCAAGTCGTTGTATGATTGCCTGATACTTGCCTTGTAAAGCAGGATCAACATTGAGGCGCTCATGTGTGGTATCAACTGCGTGTAAAACGGTAGTATGATCGCGGTCGAATAAACGGCCTATAATTGGGTAACTCTGCTTATTTACATCACGTGCAATTGTCATTGCCATTTTACGGGCCGCAACGATTGGGCGAGATCTTACCTTTGAAAATATTGCATCTACTTCAACCCCAAAAACCGTTGAGGTATTTTGTACGATATCTTCAATTGGTGTAAGCGGAGTTTCAAAATCAACACCCGGTTGAGATTTGGCTGACAAAAGTATCCCTGGCTTTTTAACGATTTCAACCACACCTTCATCTTCGTGAAGGACAATAAAAGGGACGCGAGGAAACTGCGCTGCATTTTGTTGTGCTACGTCAAGAACGCCTTGCTTTATTGCTAAGTCGGACTCACTAATAGCAGTCTGCGGATCTACCTCAGTATTTTTAGTCATATTTGACAATCTTGCTACTGTTTGGCCTAATTTGCAAGCATAAGCAGCGCTTTACTCTGGCAAAACAGAGGTGAAAATGCTATAATCTGCAGACTATGGCAAAAAAAGTTTTTGTCGGTATGTCCGGCGGAGTTGATAGCTCCGCAACCGCAGCGCTGCTAAAAGAGCAGGGCTATGACGTTACAGGTGTTTACATGAAAAACTGGTCGCAAGATCTGCCTGGTCATCACTGCCCATGGAAAGAAGATTTCCAGGATGCCAAGCGCGTGGCCGTACAACTTGGTATTGAGTTTAAAATGTACGACTTTGAGAAAGAATATCGGCACAAAGTTGTCGATTACATGATTGCCGAATACAAAGCTGGTCGCACACCAAATCCGGACATTATGTGCAATCAAGAAGTAAAGTTCAAACTGTTTTTGGAAACCTGCCTAGAAGATGGCGCAGACCTGATTGCAACCGGCCATTACGCACGCCTAAAAGATGGCAAACTACTGACGGCCAAGAATTTGGACAAAGACCAGACCTACTTTTTATACCGCGTAACCGAGGATGCGCTTAAGAAAAGTTTGATGCCAATCGGTGAATTCAAAACTAAGGATGAAGTTCGAGCCAAAGCAAAAGAGCTGGGCCTGGTTACGGCTGATAAAAAAGACAGCCAGGGTATCTGTTTTGTTGGCAAAGTCGGCATAAAAGACTTCTTGAGCAATTACGTGAAAACTAAACCCGGTGACATTAAAGATCAAACAGGGAAGGTTCTTGGCAAACATGACGGTGCAATTTTCTACACGCTTGGCCAGCGGCACGGTTTAGATGTTGGTGGGGGACTCCCCTATTACGTGGTAGGGAAGGATATGGACAAAAATGAAGTTTACGTTACGACCGATCTGGACGATGAAAACCTCTGGCATGATGAGCTTAAACTCACAGATGTTCACTGGATTAACTCTCCTTCTAAACTTAACAAGTTAAGCGTTCGCACAAGATACCGAGCTCCACTGATCGAATGCACAATCCAAGAAAAATCTAAAAATACTTTACTTGTTAAGCTTAAAGATCCAGTGCGAGCTCTCACTCCCGGTCAATCCGCTGTTTTTTATGACGGCGATCAATGCCTCGGCGGTGGGATTATTGTATAACCCCTGTTTTTTGCTAAAATGTAACAGATATGAACGCACAGGAAATTCGTAAAGCCTATTTAGATTTTTTCAAAAACCGTGATCACGTCATTATCCCGCGGGCAAAGTTAGTGCCGGATAACGATCCAACTACGCTTTTTACTGGCTCGGGTATGCAGCCGCTATTGCCATATTTACTTGGTGAAAAACACCCTAGTGGTACAAGGTTGGCCGATAGTCAGACTGTTATTCGTGTACAAGACATTGAAGAGGTTGGTGATAATCGTCACGATACGTTATTCGAAATGCTAGGTAACTGGAGTTTGGGTGATTACTTTAAGAAAGAACAAATTCCATGGTTTTGGGAATTCATGACTGATAAGGCAGGGCTGGATCCAAATCATCTATATGTAACTCTATTTATTGGTGATGACACATATAAAATTCCAAGAGACACCGAAGCGGCAAATATTTGGAAAGAAGTTCTGTCAAAAGATAAAATTGATGCTAAAGAGGCCGACATGGGTAGCGAGGAAGACGCTGCCAAACGAGGTATGAAACCAGGCGAGAAGATTTTTTATTACGATGGTTCGAAAAACTGGTGGAGTAGAGCTGGTAAGCCTGAAAACATGCCACCAGGGGAGCCAGGCGGTCCAACTACAGAAATGTTTTATGAATTTGATTTTGTGGAGCATAACCCTGAATACGGCGAAAATTGCCATCCGAACTGTGACTGCGGTCGGTTTGTAGAAGTTGGCAACTCCGTTTTTATGGAATATCTGAAAACCGAAAAAGGTATTGAGAAACTGCCAAAACAAAATGTTGACTGCGGCTGCGGCTTAGAGCGAATCGCCATGGCGGCGATTAATAGCCCGGATGTATTTAAGATCAGTATTTTGTGGCCAATTGTTGAAGCGCTCGAAAAACTGAGTGGCAAAACATATGATTCACACACCAATGCCATGCGGGTGGTTGCCGATCATTTGCGGGCAGCAACTTTCTTGGCTGTTGATGGTGTAAAGCCAAGCAATAAAGAACAGGGTTATGTAATGCGCCGGCTCCTTCGCCGCGCGATTCGTTTTGCATTTGATCTTGGAATTGAACAGAACTTCTTGCAAGACGTGGTGCCGGTTGTGGCTGAGCTTTATGAAGACGATTACCCAGAAGTCAAAAAGAACAAAGATGAAGTGATTGAAACTCTTGTGCGTGAGGAAAAAGTTTTCCGCCAGACCTTGCGAAAAGGTGTTCGTGAACTACAAAAAATGGGCAAGTCTGGTAAGCTTACGGGTGCGGATATCTTTACTCTTTATGACACCTATGGCTTCCCTGTTGAACTGAGTGTTGAGGAAGCCACGATTCAAGGTGTAAGTGTGCCAGAAAAGTGGCAAGAAGAATTTGAAAAACATATGAAAGAGCAGCGTGAGCGTTCACAAACTGCTGCCAAGGGAACATTTAAGGGCGGACTTGGTGGCCAAAAAGATATTCACAAAAAATACCACACAGCCACGCACTTGATGTATGAAAGCTTGCGCCGAACGCTTGGTGATCATGTAACTCAGCACGGCTCTAACATCACCGAAGAACGACTGCGTTTTGACTTTAGCCATCCCGAAAAAGTCACGCCGGAGCAACTCAAAAAAGTTGAAGATATGGTTAACGAACAAATTGACAATGATCTAACAGTGACGTTCGAAGAACATCCTAAAGAATATGCACTGAAAGAACTTAAACCACTTGGTCATTTTGGTGATCGCTATGGTGATGTGATCAAAATCTACCGCATGCAGGGCAACGGTGATGACAAGCCATTTAGCTATGAAATTTGTGGCGGCCCGCATGTTGATCATACTGGAGAATTAGCAGCAGGCGGCAAAAAGTTCAAAATCAAAAAAGAAGAAGCGTCCTCTGCCGGCATTCGCCGCATCAAAGCTGTACTCGAGTAGATTCTCTTGTAATAACTAATAATGGTTGTATAATAGCTCTCCAGCAATGAGTAGAGCCAGAGTGTTTACGCCCAGTTTGAAACACATTTACGAAGATGCCTGCGAAAGGCATCTTGACCATAGTCCACACGCTCGTGTAGCTGAACTATATGGTGATCTCGATCCATCGAAGTTAACTGTAGATATTCATTGGGTATCTCAGGGTAGGGATTTCGAGAATTTTGAGTATTTTACTCGCGAGCGTCTCTTTTTGCCGAGTCTAGACGTGTTTAGCCATAGGCATAATCTTGGTCTTGTACCTGCACTCGGTCCCTTTAAATCAACTCGAGTTTCAACTTTCGCTATTGAGCCCGCGCATTTACTTGATATTTTGGCTGAAGTCGTCCAAATGCCGCCCGAATAAACGGCGGTTATCATACGCCTTGCTATGCTATAATCAAAGAAGTTATGCTTGAAAAATTGAAGAGCTTGAAACCAGACAAGTCTAATAGCAAGTCCAAAAATGACCGCTACATGGTGGCACTCGATATCGGCACCGAATTTGTCAAAGCTTTGATTGCTAAATTCGATGGTAAAAGTGCTGAAATTATCGGTGTTGGCAGAGCTCATCAAAAGCTGGGTGACATGCAGGCTGGTGCTATTGCTGATATTACTGGTGTAGTTGCTAATTGCGATAAGGCATTGAATGAAGCCGAGCAGCAAGCCGGTGTGAGTGCGCGCACGGTTGTGATTGGAATCGCCGGCGAACTTGTTAAAGGCACGACCACAACTGTCAGATGTCGTCGCAGTAACTCGGAAAAACCACTATCTATTGAAGAAGTCGAAAAAATTATTCGCTTAGTGCAGGAAAAAGCCGAAAAGAAAGCTCGACAGCAATTGGCGTGGGAACTTGGTGGCAAGCAAGTTGATATTCGTTTGGTGAACAGCGCTCTAGTTGGTATCGACATCGATGGCTACAAAGTAACCAATCCAATTGGTTTTCAGGGGCGAGATGTGGTTGTGCAGCTCTACACCGCATTTGCGCCGCTTATTCACATTGGTGCGCTGGAGCGTACGGCACAGGAACTCGATTTAGACCTGTTAGCCGTGGCAGCTGAACCATTTGCCGTCGCCCGGTCCGTCATTGGTGATGACAGTGGCTCGAGTATGAGCGCCATTCTCATGGACGTTGGTGGTGGAACCACTGACATCGCTGTTATTAACGATGGTGGTGTGCAAGGCACGAAAATGTTTGGCATTGGCGGGCGGGCATACACTCGATCAGTTGAGCGTGAACTGGGCACTGATTTTGACAAGGCTGAAGAATACAAACTAGGACTCTCTACCCATAAAATTCCGCAGGAACAAATTAAGCCAACTCGCGATGCTCTTCGAAAAACTCTTGATGTTTGGATTAGTGGCGTGGAGCTTGCGCTCAGCGAATTCGACCAACTTGATCATTTGCCGAATCGACTCTTGCTGTGTGGTGGTGGTTCAAGTCTTGATATGCTCATGGAAAAACTCGAAGCCGAAGCGTGGCACAAAGAATTGCCATTTACGCGCAAGCCTGTTGTACAACACATTCAGCCAAACCAAGTCGTTGGCATTGTTGATAAAACAGACACAATCAACGACCACACATATATCACAGCTATGGGGCTGATTCGGGTCGGGCTTGATACAATGCAAGCAGGCTCTGATAAAGATTCAACTTCTATCAGAGAACGAATAGATAGGATGCTGAAAGTATAATGCCGACGCCAACTGATAAAGACACTATTTATATCGATGTTGATGACGAAATTACGGCCATCATTGATAAAGTTCAGGCCAGCCCTGGCAAGCTTGTAGCGCTTGTGCTACCAAAGCGGGCGACGGTACTGCAAAGCATCGTGAATATGAAGCTGCTTAAGCGCGCGGCCGCGAGCGCACATAAGAATTTAGTACTTGTTACCTCTGAGGCTGGATTATTACCACTAGCCGGTGCTGCTGGTATGCATGTAGCTAAAAATTTGCAGTCAAAGCCTGAAATTCCAGAGGAACCAAAAGTGGGCCAGCATGATGAGGAAGAAGTTGCGGCAGATGTTGATGATGAAGGTGGATCTGAGTCAGAAGCTGATGCCAGTAAATCAGTTGGTGCGTTGGCCACAAAAAGCTCAACTCAAAAGCCAAAAGCCGAAGAAACAATCGATGTTGATAATGATACGCCGGCCGAAGCAACTGCGGCTGGTGCGGCCAAAAAAGCCAAAAAGAAGTCTAAGAAAGACAAGAACAAAGTTCCAAATTTTGATAAATTCCGTAAGCGTTTGCTTATTGGTGGCGCAGTTCTACTTGGCTTGATTGTCTTTTGGTATTTTGCGATGTTTCGCTTGCCAAAAGCTACCATTACCATAAAAACAGATACTACAAATAAAACGGCAAGTGCTACTTTTACGGCCAGTCCTGGAGCACCGGCTGTCGATGTTAATTCGAGTATTGTTCCAGCCAAAGCGGCCGAGTCTCCAAAATCTGATCAACAGAGTGCACCAGCCACTGGCCAAAAAGACAATGGGGCCAAAGCAACAGGTACGGCAACCATGACGGCCAAAAACTGCTCGAGTTTAGCAACACCAGCAAGTGTCCCCGCTGGCACGACGCTTTCGTCAGGCAATGTTTCGTATACAACCGACGGCAGTGCAACATTTGTCTTCGACAACATATCTGGTGGTTGTATTAACTTTAAAGCAAACTCGGTCAATATTACTTCTCAGAATCCTGGACCTGCTTCGAATATAAATGGTGTCAGTTTAGCTGTTGCTGGGCGAAGTGATGTCTCTGCAAGTGGGACGGCAAGTGGCGGAACGACTCAAATAGTAAAGGTTGTCAATCAATCAGATGTTGATGCTGCTAAAGCCAAATTTGCTAACAATGATGACACGGTTAAAGATCAGCTCAAGAAAAATCTGCAAGATCAGGGCTACTTACCGCTGGTTGACTCATTTACCGTAAAAGGTGCCCAAACCACTGTTTCGCCGGATGTTGGGCAACAGGGCGATCAAGTAACTGTTACCACCAAAGGCACCTATCATATGCTGGGTGTCAAAGAGAATGATCTGCACCAAATTATCGATCAAGCTATGAGTGGCGATATTGACAAGGACAAGCAGCAAATTCAAGATTATGGATTACAGAATGCCACATTTAAGGTTGTCAAAACCAACAACGACAATGTCACAATGACTGTTGATACCCAGGTAGCAGTAGGACCAAAGATAAATCAGGATGATCTCAAGAAACAAATCGCTGGCCAGAAAAAAGGCGACACCGAAAATACCATCAAAGCTCTTCCTGGCGTCAAAGATGTGACTGTCAAATACAGCCCATTCTGGGTCAGCAAAACACCGAAAAATACCTCTAAGATAACCCTGAAGTTTGAAAAGGCGGATTGATGAGCGATCAAGGCTCGTTCTTAGCTCTGGATGTGGGCGAGCGTCGCATTGGGGTAGCACTCGCAGATTCTGTGGCTAAAATTGCCAGTCCGCTGCAAACTCTCAGCAACGATAAGGAAGTCCTTGATACAATAGTAAATCTGGTAGACGAACACGCTGCGCAAGTAGTGGTCGTAGGTTTACCAAGAGGGCTCGAAGGACAGGAAACTAGCCAAACAAAATCTGTCCGTCAATTTGCCGAGAAGTTAGAAAAGAAACTTAAAAAGCCTATACAATTTCAAGATGAGGCACTCAGTTCCATTCGAGCCGAGGAAAAACTAAAGAGCCATAAAGATTCGTATGTAAAAGAAGATATTGATATGTACGCAGCAGCATATATTTTGCAAGAGTATTTGGATTATCTAACTGCCCAAGGAGCAACAAATGGCTAAACATCTCAGTAAACGATCATGGGTGGCTCGTCTTATTGTGGTGGCATTGATAATACTTGCTGTATTAGTATCTGCAACAGTGGTTGTGCGACAGGCCTATTACAATAATCTTAAGCCAGTTAGCAAGTCTCAGACACAAAAATTGATTACTGTACCGCAAGGTGCTTCGGTCCAAGAAATTGCCCAAGATCTTAAAGATGCTGGTCTTATTCGACAAACCTGGTCGTTTGAGTGGTATGTTCGGAGTAATGATCTTCGTGATAACCTCAAAGCCGGTACTTATTCTTTTAGTCCGAGCCAAAGTACTCCGGATATTGCAGCAGTTATCGCTAAGGGCGAAGTCGCCACCGCTCTCGTTACTATTTTGCCGGGCTCAAGGCTTGATCAAGTGCGCGCCACGCTTATTAATAGTGGCTTTAAACCGGCCGACGTCGACGCCGCTCTTAAACCCGAAAACTATGCTAATCATCCGGCGTTGGTAGACAAGCCGGCTGGTGCAAGTTTAGAAGGTTATTTATATCCTGAATCGTTCCAGAAAACTGATGCGACAACGCCTGGGCAAATTGTAAAAGCTAGTTTAGATGAAATGCAAAAACGTCTGACACCAGCGGTCAGAGCAGGCATCGTCAAACAAGGTCTCACCGTCCACGAAGGTGTAACGCTCGCTTCAATTATTGAAAAAGAAGTGAGTAACCCTGATGATAAAGCTCAAGTGGCCCAAGTTTTCTTGAATCGCTTGCATCAAGGCATGAAACTGCAATCTAATGTAACGGTCATTTATGGCGCCGTCCTACAAAATATAGACAATCCTGATCTTTCGCTTGATTCTCCTTATAACACCTATTTGCACACCGGTTTGCCGCCAGGTCCGATCAGCAATGTTACGGATAGTTCGCTTAACGCTGTTGTGAATCCAGCGCCATCTGATAATTTGTATTTTGTAGCTGGCGACGATGGTAAGACGTACTTTGCAACTAATGACGCTGATCATCAGGCGCAAGTTAAGCAATATTGCCAAAAGAAGTGTCAACAACTCTGAGTTGGTGCTCAAGTGTGAAGCTCAGAACAGAGGTCAAACTGCTTAGAAAAAGTTGTTGAAAAGCTAACATTTTGGTATAATCTTGTTCAGCAACTTATGCCTTTGCTATAGGGGTATAACAGAGGTCAGGAGTTGCGCTTTAGCTGTCGATTACAATAAATCAAGAGGTCGATTTCTTGAAAAAGTCATTAACCAACGCTAAAGTTTCGGTGCTCCCTCTATAATTGTTTGCACCGGGAGAATTTGTATTAGTAGTTCACCTCAAACTCTTAACCGAGAGGTTTCCGCTCGTTTAGGAGAATTACAATCTGATCTTAAGCAACGCCAGTGGTATCGCCGTGCGTTGTCTAAGAAGAATCGCAAGCGTACTATTCGTTATAGTTTGCTGGCCGCCAATCTGGTAGTTTTGGTAATGGCGATCGTTTTTGTAACGCATCAGTCAAGCCCAAATCAACCTGTTAATTCAAGCGTGCTAGCCTCACCAAATAACGAAGTTGCTGCTAATCCACTTGATCAATTATCATCTGCTGATATTGCTGTGCATGTTGCTCGCGCAACTGGTTTGCCTGAGTCTACCTCTGTTGTTAACAAGGCTGACACCGAGAATGCGCAGCTCAATATCACCGAATCAAACAACGTGGTTACTTCTAAGCCACAAGTTATTGCTACCGGACTAAAATCACGTCGAGATATTCAAAAATATGTAACCCAGCCAGGTGATACAGTTTCTAGTATTGCCGCTAAATTTGGTATAACGTCAGATACAATTTTGTGGTCTAACAACCTTAAAAGTGACAGCGTGGCACCCGGCAAGGAGTTAATCATTTCGCCAATTAACGGTGTTGTATATCAGGTTAAACCTGGTGATACGGCTGATAGCGTGGCTGCAAAATTCCATGGTCAAAAAGATCAAATCGTTGCATTTAACGACACTGAGCTGACTGGTTTGCCAGTTGGCGAATATATTGTTATTCCAAATGGTCAGCCTGGTGGAACTGGTGGAAATGCGGCCCTTGCTAATGTTGCCTCAGCCAGTGGTTTTGCATGGGGTGGTGGTGGCGCAGTTTATAGTGGTAACGGCTATGATTATGGTTACTGTACTTGGTGGGCTGCAAACCGCCGTGCTCAGATTGGCCGACCAATTCCTAGCAACTTAGGTAACGCCAGTACATGGAAAATCCTTGCTCAACGGGCTGGTTTTGGCGTTGGTAACGCACCGCAACCCGGCGCGGTTATCTGGACACCGCCACATGATTATTACGGACATGTTGGATTTGTTGAATCTGTAAATCCAGATGGTAGTGTTGTTGTATCGGAGATGAACGTTGTTGGTTGGGGCCGAGTGGATACGAAGACGCTTTCTCCAGAGCAAGCTGCCGGTTACGGCTACATCTATTAGGCTGCGCTTCGCTGGCCCCTAAGACAAACCTACGGTTTTTC
This sequence comes from uncultured Candidatus Saccharibacteria bacterium, assembly GCA_964590205.1. Lineage (GTDB taxonomy): Bacteria > Patescibacteriota > Saccharimonadia > Saccharimonadales > JAGQNJ01 > CAZPVO01. Next base: position 87,000 of record CAZPVO010000001.1, read on the forward strand.
TCATCGCGCCGAAGAGTCGAATGAATCGTCTCTGTGGGCTTCTCTTTTCCCTTAGGACGTCACCTCTGTTATAATTTGGGTAATGTTTGTTGATGTTGCAAAAGTAAAAGTCGAGGCTGGAAATGGCGGCAATGGTGTCGTTAGTTTTCGGCATGAAATTTATGTTGATCGTGGTGGCCCGGATGGTGGTGACGGCGGTAATGGCGGCAGCGTTATTATGCAGGCTAGTCGAAACCAAAATACGCTGGCCTCGTTTCGCTATCAAAAACTTGTGAAAGCTACTGATGGTGGTGCGGGCAGCAAACGTAAAAAACATGGTAAAAGCGGTCAAGACTTGATTGTTGCTGTGCCCGTTGGCACCATGATCATTCGTTTGGATGATAATGAAGTTCTTGCCGATCTAACAGAGGACGGCCAACAGGCGATTATAGCAGCAGGTGGTAAAGGTGGTTTTGGCAATGCTCATTTTACGAGCTCGGTTCGCCAAGCGCCAAAAGTTGCTGAAAAAGGTGAAAAAGGCGAGCAACTCGAAGTTGTTCTGGAACTAAAAATGATTGCCGATGTGGGGTTGGTCGGTTTGCCTAATGCGGGCAAATCTACGCTTTTAGCCAGCATTAGCAATGCTCGGCCGGAAATCGCTAATTATCCATTTACCACGCTTACGCCAAATCTTGGGGTAGTTGATGTCGATAAAAAACATAGTTTACTTGTAGCGGATATCCCTGGCTTAATCGAAGGTGCGAGCGAGGGCAAAGGTCTTGGCGATGAATTCTTGAGGCATGTCGAACGTACAAGTGTACTTGTTCATCTAATTGATACCTACAACGATGATGTAGCAGCTGTATATAAGACTATTCAGCAAGAACTTAGAGATTATGAAACTGATTTAACTAAGCGTCCGCAAGTTGTTGTACTGACTAAAATCGAAGGATTAGACAAGCAGATTATTGATGATCAGATGAAAAGCCTCAAAAAAGTATTGCCAGCGCGAACGCCGCTGTTCGCTATCTCGGCAAAAAGCCATGAAGGCGTTGCGGAATTACTATATGCAGTTGACAAACTAGTCCAGAAACAACGCGCCAAACAAGCCGAGCAAATTAAAAGTAATCCAACTTTGCCGGTTATTCGTCTGACTAATGAAGATGACGCCTGGAACATCACAAAAAAAGGTAAAGACTACGTTATTACAGGGGTAAAGATTGAACGCTTTGCTCAACGAACTGATTTTGAAAATCCACATGGCGTACAGCGACTACGCGATATTATGCGTAAAATGGGAATTCTGCATGAGCTTGAGCGCAAAAAAGTCGATCCTGGGCAGAAAATTATTATTGGCGATCCAGCGATCGGTGAGCTAGAGTATTGACAGTATTTTCATTCTATGGTATTATTGTTAAATGATTAGAGTTGATGGATTAGATTTTGAAATCCCAACACCTGTGGTTAGAGAGATCGAAAGTGGTCAAACACAGCATTTTTCTCCATCAAAGCCATTAATACCCATGCCGGCAATGGCCTTAGAGGTAGGCATTGGTTTAGACTTAATTGCGGTGCTTCGACCCCATGAAGTTTTTAGTAGTGAATCAGAGCGATCTGAGAATGATCGCAATCTTTATGTACTAGCTGATAGTGGTAAATTTCGAGAGGTTGAAGCGTATGGTTTTGACGATGGTGATAGAATGAAGGATTATTATCTCAATCAAAATACCTACCCAACTTTCCTAGATGCTGAAATGCGAATGCGAGCAGACAGGCAGCCACTTACAATTTTGCCTTTTAAATGTGCGTACCTAGCGATTAATGAGGCTCAACTAAGACAGCAGTGGCTCAACCGCGAAAATAGAGACATGACTCGGAGAGAAGCCGTGGATGGCGCCGAAATGCTTCAAATTGTGACGACAGAGGTAACACCAATTTATGAAGGTTTTTGGGAACTTAAGGACGCGCCGAGATTAACTTCACGTGCTTCCTCAGACGAGGGTAACCTTATCGTTACAAACAACGGCACTTCTTCAATAAGCGTTGTAAGCGCACAATAAACCAGAGCCTATTCAAAAATTAATGTCATGTTAAACTTCAGGCATGACGTTTTTCTTTTATGATCTTGAAACTTCCGGGTTTAGTCCCAGGTCTGCTCGAATTATGCAGTTTGCCGGTCAACGTACCGACATGAATTTAAAGCCAATCGGTGAGCCAGTTAATATTTTGATTAAAATGACTGATGACATTTTGCCTGATCCAGGTGCGATTTTGGTAACTGGCATTACACCACAGCAGACAATTGCCGATGGTATGACCGAAGCCGAGTTCTTAAAAATCTTCGCCAGTGAGGTTTCCACGCCTGGCACAATTTTTGTGGGCTTTAACTCGATTCGTTTTGACGATGAATTTATGCGTTTTTTACAGTACCGAAATTATTATGATGCTTACGAGTGGCAGTGGAAAGATGATCGTTCACGTTGGGATCTGCTCGATGTTGTGCGCATGACGCGTGCACTTCGGCCCGATGGAATCAAATGGCCAGTTGATAGTGAGGGCAAACCGGCCAATCGGCTGACAATGCTGAGCGCAATTAACGGGCTGGACCATGAAAATGCTCATGATGCGCTGAGCGATGTAAATGCTACGATTGCTCTCGCGCAGTTGCTAAAAGAAAAGCAACCAAAACTCTTTGACTACTTGCTCACGATGCGTGATAAAAAAGAGGTCGCTAAATTAGTCGAAGGTGGCCAGGCATTTGTGTACGCTAGTGGTAAATACTCGAGTGATTATGAGAAAGCTGCCGTGGTAGTGAGAATTGCGGCACATACTGAGCAAGGGGGTGCACTGGTGTATGATCTACGATACGATCCAACAGAATTTTTAGATTTAACTCCTGAAAAGCTGGTGGAATACTGGACTCGAGCTTGGGACGATCCTGGCCCTCGACTGCCCATTAAAACACTCAAGTATAATCGCTGTCCGGCTGTAGCACCACTTGGTGTGCTGGATAAATCAAGCCAAGAGCGGCTGAAGATTGATTTAGCTCAGGTAGAAAAACATGCCGAAACACTTACTAAAAATCCAGAGTTCGTAAAAAATGTTCTAAAAGCGCTCGAAATTCTAAACAAAAAACAACAAGTGTCGATGCTGGCCAACGAGCAGCAAGTTGACGCTCAACTTTATGATGGCTTTATTGGGGATCAAGACCGAAAGCTCATGGTTAAAGTTCACGAAGCTGACATAAATGAAGCAGATAATCTAGTTAAAGAATTTTCTGACAAACGGCTAAAAGCACTTTGGCCACTGTATAAAGCTCGAAATTTTCCAAAACAATTAACAGATGAAGAAAAAACAATTTGGGAAACGTATCGAACTCAAAAACTAGTTAATGAAAAAGATAATCGCTTAATGCAATATTTTTCACAAATAGATGAAGCTGCTCAAAGACCGGGACTCACTAAAAATCAGCAATATCTACTCGAGGAACTTAAACTGTACGGCGAAAGCATTGCGCCAGATTACGCGTGACGCGGGCGAACGACTTCAACTTTTTTGGTTGTTTTTGCTTTTAAGCTCTTGCGTGAGCGATGAACTTTGTAATCGACCCAGAGTACTCCAAATAACAGAATAACCACACACCAGGCGAATGTGATTTGAAGATGTGTGCCAGGTATCTGGCCCAAAACTATGAACTCTAGCATTATAGAACTCCACGCTTAGATTTAAATTCATAATAAACCTCTTATTGCATGTATGTCAAGAAAATTGTATTGCGCTTATGCCTGTTGCAGCCTTTTGGGCGATGCATAAGAGTCATAGGCTAGAAAAACTCCCATAAAATCTGTATAATAGATCAGCTTATGGCAGAGGAAATTATTGTTAAAGGAGCGCGCGAACACAACCTGAAAAACGTTGATGTTGTGATCCCACGCGGCAAATTGGTGGTGATTACTGGGTTGTCTGGATCAGGAAAGTCGAGCTTGGCTTTTGACACCATTTACGCCGAAGGCCAACGTCGCTATGTTGAATCACTCAGTTCTTACGCGCGTCAATTCCTCGGTCTGATGGAAAAACCGGACGTTGATCAGATTGATGGACTCTCGCCTGCAATTAGTATTGATCAAAAATCGACATCACGAAATCCTCGCTCAACAGTTGCAACCGTGACCGAAATTTATGATTATATGCGTCTTTTATTTGCGCGCATTGGTGTGCCACACTGTCCAATTTGTGGTAAGCCGGTCGCTCGGCAAACAACGCAGGCTATTGTTGATCAGGCTGCTGCTTATAACAAGGACACCAAATTAATTATTCTCGCACCAGTCGTTATTGATAAAAAAGGTGCTTTTGAACATATTCCTGAGCAATATATGCGGGCTGGTTTTGCACGAGCTCGAGTCGACGGAGTTATTTATGCACTTGATGAATTTCCAGAGCTCGATAAAGCAAAGAAGCATACCATTGAAATTGTGGTTGATCGGTTAGTCAATAACGAAGAAAGCTTGGGACGACTCACGCAGTCTGTCGAACAAACACTTGATATTGCTGAAGGAAAAATGACTATTCATGATGCCGAAAAGAAATCAGATGCCAGCTATAGCTTAATGTATGCCTGCGTTGATCATCCTGATGTGGCAATTCCAGAGCTTGAGCCGCGGACGTTTAGTTTTAACTCCCCACACGGCGCGTGTCCAACTTGTACTGGATTAGGTAGTCGGCTTGAAGTGGATCCAGAACTCGTCATTCCAAATGGTCGTCTCACGATTGCCGAAGGTGCGATTCGACCATTCAACCGGGTGAATACCGACGCGTGGTATATGAAAAAAATGCAGGCTGTCGCTGATCGATATAAATTTAGTTTGCACGTACCAACTAGCGAACTTAGCCAAGATGCACTTGATAAAATTTTACACGGTACAGGTAATGAAAAATATGCCGTTAAACTTGGCATGGGCCGTTATTTTGATACAACGTATGAAGGTGTAATTCCAAATTTGGAGCGTCGGCATAAAGAAACTGAGAGTGATTTTATGCGTCGTGATATTGAGCGCTTTATGCGCGAGCGACCTTGTCAATCTTGCCATGGACGTCGACTGAAGCCAGAGGTTTTAGCAGTCACGATTGCCAACAAATCAATAATGGATATTTGTGAACTATCAATTGATGATGCACTGGCTTATATTAACGGTCTAAAATTGAATGATAAAGAGCTACACATTGCTAAACAAATTTTAAAAGAAGTAAACGCTCGTCTGAGTTTTTTGGTTGATGTTGGCCTGAACTATTTATCGCTGGCTCGAAGCGCGGTAACACTTTCGGGCGGTGAAGCGCAGCGAATTCGATTGGCCACTCAAATTGGTTCAGGGCTCATGGGAGTACTCTACGTTTTGGACGAACCATCAATTGGTTTACACCAGCGTGATAACGATCGATTGATTAATACACTTAAACACCTGCGTGATTTAGGGAATACCGTGATTGTGGTTGAGCACGATGAAGAAACAATTAGGACTGCGGATCATCTTATAGACATTGGCCCGGGTGCTGGTGTGCGCGGTGGTCACATCGTCGCCGAAGGTAAACCTGATGCGGTCGCTAAAGTGAAAGATAGCATTACAGGGCAATACTTAAGAGGCGAAAAAGAAATTGCAGTCCCAAAAAAGCGCCGAACTGGCAACGGCAAAGAACTGGTTATCAAAGGTGCCGCCGAGCACAACTTGGCAGGCATTGATGTAACGATTCCACTTGGCGAGTTGGTAGTTATCAGTGGTGTGTCGGGCTCAGGCAAATCATCACTCATTAATGACATATTAGCTAAAGAACTCACGGCTCGTTTGCATCGAGCCAACACAGTTCCGGGCAAGCACGAAGAAATCCAAGGTATTGAGCACCTGGATAAAGCCATTATTATTGATCAATCACCAATTGGGCGAACGCCTCGCTCCAACCCAGCCACCTATACAGGACTTTTTACGCCAATTCGTGAATTGTTTGCGCAGGTACCCGAGGCCAAAGTCCGCGGTTACTCTCCAGGACGGTTTAGTTTTAATGTTAAAGGTGGTCGCTGTGAAAACTGCGCCGGTGATGGCATTATCAAAATTGAAATGCACTTTTTACCAGACGTTTACGTGCCGTGTGAAGAATGTAAAGGTAAACGCTATAACCGTGAAGCACTCGAAATTCATTACAAGGGCAAAACAATTAGCGATGTGTTGGAGATGACCTGCGAGCAGGCGCTGGAGTTTTTTGCCAACGTGCCAAGCATTGCTCGCAAACTACAGACGCTGGTTGATGTAGGGCTGGGTTACATCGGTCTTGGCCAGCCAGCCACAACACTGAGTGGTGGTGAGGCGCAGCGCATTAAACTGGCTAGTGAATTATCGCGTCGTCCAACAGACCGAACATTGTACATTTTAGACGAACCAACAACTGGACTTCATATGGCAGATGTTGACAAGTTACTGCACGTTTTGCACGCTTTAGTTGAAACGGGTAACAGCATGATAATCATTGAGCACAACCTAGATGTTATTAAATCTGCCGATCATTTAATTGATATGGGACCAGAAGGTGGCGCTGGTGGAGGCATGATTATTGCGAAGGGGACACCAGAACAGGTTGCCAAAATTAAGAAATCATACACTGGCCAATATTTGAAAAAAATGCTATAATATATATATGACGAAGCATGAGGCTTTGGAAGCTAAACCCGACTTTTCTGAAAACGATGCTGGGCTGGTAAAGATATGTATCATGGCAGATGATGCTGCAGCTGAGCTAGTGAAGCTCGAGAATGAGGAAATAACACCGGCAACCTATTTTAAAGTACATAAGAAGGTGGATTTTGCAAAAAATGTTACGAATATAATTGAAAATCCAAGCATTGAGAACATCGAACAACTGGCTGAAAATCATGCATCGCTCGCTTTTGCCCAAATAACCAAAGATAGTCAGCGGCAAGGTGATTCCACGCATGGGCTAATGACAAGACTTGCTTATATGACAACTTATGAAGCGTTTCTTGTCGATCGCTTCCGTGTTAATAAGTATACAACTGGCAATATAAGTGCAACACGGGCTTTTAGTGAGAGATTTATAACAAATATGGCTATGCACACAGCAAATTATTTGTATGGGAGGCCTGATCGTAAGGATATACTGGGCGAACTGGCAAGATTAAGTACATTGACACTTGATCAGCCAGCACCTGGTACCGAATGGGCAGCATTTAAGGTTAGTGAATATTATCAGGAAGTCGGAGAAGCATTTTCGGTACTCGAATTATTGATGGAACAGTCGGCGGATGACAACGCTGAAACGGCAGAACTGCGCGAAGCCGGTGATAATTTATGGCAAGAAGCAGCCGTGTTAAGACGTTTTAGTTTAAAACCGGCAATTGCGCCAACAAATTTGCCTGGCCTAACTAACATTTACATGCGTCCAGGTTTTGAGGTTGTGGAGGAGCTCGAAGAGGTTAGCGCAAGAATTAATCCAGTTAAAACTGCTCAAGCTGACCCAGAGCCATGTAAATATACACTCGATGATGCTGTGGCGGTCACGATGCTTAGTGACTTGCCGTTTTCAAGAAAACCAGCGGAGTATAAACTCCTACAAGGTTCAGAAGAGGACAGAAGTTTTGGCGCGTATGTACCATTCAGTAAGATTTTGGATACGACGCAAGAAGATTTGAATGGGGTAAGCATAAATCACATTATGGCTATTTTCCAGTTGCGTGATGATGGAGAGCTTTACACTTTACATGGTGTGCCAATACGCGATTGGGCAAAGCAGCTTGGTGCCGAAGTTGCATATCAGCAAGTACGTTTGGAACAATTAGCACTCTATTATGACCTAGTTGTTCCAGTGTACGTTACAAAATTAATCAAAGATGGTTTGGCCAGGCAGCCAGTTCCAGCAACACCAACTGACAGATTACACGAGATGACAATTGCAAGAACAAAGTATTTGCGTCAAAACCAACAAACAGTAGTGAGTGAGTTAGAAAAAGAGGAATCTGAAGCAAGTTATGAATACACAGGAGAAAAACGTCCTGTGGTAGGTCATCCGAGATCAGTGCCATCAGATTTTAGTGCAGACATTCAGACACGTGAGCGAGCCTTAAGAGAAGGTCGGTATGTACTAGCCGACTTTGGCGAAACGTGGGTGCGATATCATCAACGCGGCACGAGAGGCCGTGCTGACACAGTTTATGCAAAGCCAGTAAGAGGAAAGTACAAAGAAAGACAGCGCGTGCGAAAATGACCAGCTTTTACCGACCCTTTATTGATGCCACTGCTGAAACGTTAGTCGGGGGAGAGCATGCCCTTGATCGACGAGGAGTAATTACTGCGCATCGAAACTTAGCATTAATTTGTCAGATCGTTGCTATTGATGAAAAACATCCAGAGATTGCGAAGGATTTATACGACGAGGCTTTGGTAGAAGCTGGCGCGATTACACGGGGTGATATTCATACCGACAATTGGCCACACTCTGTAGAACAGTTAGCTTCAAAGTTAAAGCGAGGTTGGGAAGAAACAGATGAGCTAGTTTCGAGCATAGCCATAAGCAATCACCATGAAGATATAGCCGTTCGTTCACACCCTTCCGGCTGGGGCACGACTACGCTTTTCGGTTGAGCTTATCTTTTTTGCCGATATTTTTAATTCGCTTTACTAGCAGCTGGCGGTTTTTCTTTTCTTTAAATAAATGGGCGAATGAAATAGCGATACTGCCAACAACCACGGCCAGTAGTACCCATTCAATATATTTATCGAGCTGCGGTATCTTGCTACCTAAGTAGTAACCAAGTAGCACCATTGTGGTGGTCCATAAAATCCCGCCGACAATATTGAACGACATAAAGCGCTTACGAGGCATTTTACCGATTCCGGCGACGACAGGTGCAAAGGTTCTCACGATTGGCGTAAATCGAGCCATAATAATTGTTTTTCCACCATGTTTTTCGTAGAAAGCTTCAGCCCGAGCAATGTGCTCTTGCTGGAAGAATAAACTTTCCTTCTTTTTGAAGAGTCTTGGTCCAGTTCGATGACCTATGCTATACCCGACGTTGTCGCCAATAATCGCAGCAACCGAGAATAAGACAATGGATAGTACCAAAGGTAGTCGTCCTTGAGATGCGGCAAGTCCGGCCGCAAACAACAGTGTATCGCCGGGTAAAAAGAAGCCAACTAGCAATCCTGACTCAGCAAAAATGATAAATGCAACTAGTAAAATGCCGCCGCTCTGAATGATTGAATCCGGATTGAACATGTCTACGTATTATACACGAGCATTTTTTCGCAAAAAGTGTTATACTAACGTGAGCAAATTACAGATAAGCGGAGGCTTAAATTTTGAGTCAAGATAGTATTACATTGTCGTTAACCAAACGTGAAGTTGTCGGTAAAGGGCTAAATCAATTCCGACGAGACGGTCAAACACCGGCAGTTATTCATAATCACGGTCAAGAATCAGTTGTTGTCAGCGGCCCATACCTTGATTTGCTCAGGGTTTATCAAAAAGCTGGTAAAACTTCACCAGTTAACCTGAATGTTGGTGATCAAAAATACATGGCACTTATTAAGCAGGTTGATTTTGATCCTAAAAAGAATCTACTGCGACATGTTGTCTTTAACGCAATTCGCCAAGACGAAAAGCAAAAAACTGAAGTGCCGGTTCACTTTGTGGAAGACGCTGAAATTCCAGCCGAAAAAGCTGGCCTGATGGTGATTCGTCAACTTGATGTTGTTGAAATCGAAGCCTTGCCGAAAGACTTAGTCGATGAACTAACAGTTGATCCAAGTGGTCTTGCTGAAATCGGCGACAAAATTACCGTCGCTGATATTAAAGTTCCTGAAGGTGTAGAAATTTTGACTGAAGCTGAACACCCAATCGCAACTGTTGAAGAAACCAAAGCTCAAATGTCTGAGGAAGCTGAAGAAGAAGCTACTGAAGGCGAAGAAGGCGCTGAGGGCGAATCTGCTGAGGGTGATGAATCAGCTGAAGGCGAATCTAAAGAATCTGAAGATAAACCAGAATAGCTTTCCATTCTTAAAAAGAACATAAACCATTACTTTGGACCGCCAAAGTAATCAAAACTCTTGGGTGCTCTCGCTCACACATATATCTGTTGATAGAAATCAGGCTCGCTGCGGAACTCCTCTCTTAAGTGCCACTGGCACTTCTGTTCGTCAATCAGTCCTCGCGCCCAAGGGCGCCTGATTTCCACAACATCTATTCTGTACACTCGAGATACCCAGAAGGATATAAACCCGGCTCGAGAAAACTGAGGAAGATTGTCAGGCTTGAACTGAGTAACTGCAGAGGACTTCTGGAGCGAAGCGGAATCCGCAGGCTGTTGTTGACTTTGACAGTGAGTAGTCACGAAAAAACGTAGCCCAGCAGTTTTTGATTCTTTTTGCTGACAAAAAGAATAGAGTTACTTGTAGCCCTCAGCTTGTTTGCTGAAGAGGTCGTGGTACAGACCTTTATTTTTCATAAGTTCTTCATGGGTGCCTTGTTCAATAAGCTGACCTTCATCTAGAACAATAATTCTATCAGCACGACGCACCGTACTAAAGCGGTGGCTTACGATCAAAGCTGTTTTGTTTTTGTAATGCTCAAAGATGGAGTTAAAAATTTCATACTCGGCTTTGGCATCAATGGCTGATGTCGGCTCATCTAAAATAATCATATTTGCATCGCGGTAAAAAGCTCGGGCAATCGCTACACGTTGCCATTGACCACCGCTCGGTTCGACACCCTTTTTAAAACTGCTGTCGAGTACTGTCTCCCAGCCATGCTCGTAGCTTTCCACCATTTCATCAACTTCACCAAATTTGGCAGCACGCTCAAGAAGTTTTTTATCTTGAGGCTTAGTTGATCGACCAATGGAAATGTTTTCTTCAATTGGCAGTGGGTAGGAGTTAAACTCTTGAAATAATGTTGACAGTTGTGCATACCAGGATTCAATATCGACTTCTTGTAGATCAACTCCATCAACTAAAATACGTCCGTTTGTTGGTTTGTAAAAGCGCAGCAATAATTTTATGAGTGTTGTTTTGCCAGCACCATTTTCGCCCACAAGTGCGACGTGCTCCCCGGATTTTATCGATAAACTCAGATCCTTGAATATTGCTTTGTCTTGGTCGGGGTAGGTGAATGAAACGTTTTCAAATGTAATTTCTGGAATTTTTTTAGTTGTTAGCTCAATAGCGTTTTTGCTGTTAACAATTGTTGGCTTAGCATCAACTAAGTTAAAGTAACTATCGGCAAATAACAAGCCTTCTTGCATGCGAGTTAGCGTTCCAAAAATTGTGTTTATAGAACCACCAATTCGCAGCAATGCTCCAGCCAGGAAAAAATATCGATCCAAAGATATCGATCGAGCTAATAATTGCTTAACCAGTACTATTTCGCCAATTGCCGTACCTGCAACTTCCAGCATCTTTGTCGATACCAGTGCCCGCGTTGCACCTTTGTATTTAGCGCGCTGCTCATCATAAAATTTTACGTTCATGTTATCGATTTTTTTCAGTAGATAATGTGAAGCTTGCGTACTGCGAATTTCCATCTGAGCCTTAGCACGTCTAAAAATATTTTCGAGGCCAAAAAATATATGCCGCTCATCACCCTTGGCATTCCAAACAAACCATTGCATTTTGGCAATGCGACTTTCCGCAATCAAACTTGGAATTAGGAACAACGCAATCAATGGCACAATCCACCACGTAATCTGCGAAACAACAGCTGTGATAGCTATGAAGCGGATAATTCCGTACAGCAAATCCAGGTTAGCATCAGACAGGTTTGGAATTTGCCAAATGTATGCACCACTGACTTTATTGATTTCGTTGCGCATCTCTTGATCGTAAAAATCGGCAATATCAATTCGGGCAATTGAACCGAGCAGACTATTTATTGACCAACGCACCAGCGAAAAGTACAGCATGCGCTTGCCATAACTCATAGCAAAAAATCCAAGACCAGTAATGGCAGAGGAAATAATATCAATTGCTACCCACATCCAGATGTAATCAGTTTGGCCAGAGACAATAAAATGCGCTAAAAGTGCACCAATCTTTGCAGTGGCATAAATAGTAGCAATGGAGCCGCCGATTTCTAAAAATGAGCCAAGAAAGAAAATAGCAACCGCAGAAGGCCGGACGCTTAAAGCAACTTTAAATAATCTAAAGCCAAGCCGTGCATTTTTTTTGAACGGTAGTTTAGATGTTGTGTCGTCCGCTTTGGCCATTATTCCTCCAAAAAGCCGCCGGACTGGTGGGCCCACAGCTTGGCATATGCACCTTTTTTGTCGAGCAATTCCTGGTGCGTGCCTTGCTCAATTATTGTACCTTTATCCATAACCACAATTCTATCCATTTGTCGCAAGGTAGACAAACGATGAGCGATAGCGATAACGGTCTTGTCGTGCCATAAATTCTCCAAGGCTTGTTGAACTAAGACTTCACTTTCACTATCCAGGGCACTGGTGGCTTCATCCAAAATTAAGATTGGCTTGTCATCTAAGAAGGCACGAGCGATGGCGATTCGCTGCCGCTGGCCAGCTGATAGTTTTACGCCGCGTTCACCAACAAGTGCTTCGTAGCCGTCTTTAATTTGGGCAATGAACTCGTCGGCATGAGCCTGCTTTGCTGCCTTTACGATATCCACTTGTGTGTAAGAGCGCTCAGTCGCGTAAGCAATGTTCTCAGAAATAGTACGATGAAACAGACTAGTGTCTTGCGGTACAAAGGAAATCAATTTGGAGATTTGCGCTGGAGTGCATTCTTTACCATCCAAACTAAATGGTTCGCTGCTAACGTTGTAATAATCCAGCAATATTTTGGTTAGGGTTGTTTTGCCACTTCCGCTTTTGCCAACAATACCAATTTTTTCGCCTTTTTTAATAGCAAGGTTAATACCAGAGAGCACAGTAACATCAACTTTATCTGGGTAGGCGAAGCTAAGATTTGAAAGGCTAAGATTTTCTTTGAACTCAACATTAGAACCATTTTCAGACTTTACACCTACCTCATTAAGTAGTTTTGGACCAAACAAGTAGTTGTGTGCTTCTTCAGCACGCGCCATTTTAAGATTGAACTGCGAGATAAACCACAGTGCATCCCAAATTGTTGTGGTGAAGAGTAGAATTGCTGAAAGTAGCGTCGCAAACTGAGCAATATTAAGCTGGCCATGCAAGAACAAGTAAACGTTCAAAATAATTGTAGCTGGCCAAATAAAATCGCGTACAAAGAATGACATCGTCATCCAAAAAATAACATCAGCGTTGAAAGATTTGCCGGCACTTTTTATCATCCTATCTTGTTCTTGCTTTATGGTTTGAATTTCAGAGGCTTCTTTTTTGAATGATTTTACGTTTACAAAGTTGGCCATCGTGTCGACAATCTTGCCATTTTTGGTAGACTTCACATCGGCAACGATTCGCTCTTTGTCAAACGCGTTCCGCATGGCGTGACGGCCAACAAGAAGCATGCACAGCAAACCAGTAATAAAAATGGCGCCCGTCTGCCAATTGATTGCAGCTAAAATTACGATCAGCGCAATAATGCTGACAATTTGAGCAACATAGTTGAAGAACACACTGTCAAGAAAGTCATGATACTCCTGAGAGATCGTATTAATGTAAGAAGAAAGCTTACCAGTGAACTTATCCACGAAGTATGGGTATGGCTGACGGATAGTTTTTTCGAACAGGATATTTTCATACTGATAAGAGAGCGGCAGAATAAAACGTAAGTAAAGCTGTTCACTCAGTCGCCAGATCAAATTATGCCCAGTACTCAACAGAATTAATACAATCGTAAATACAATGGCGCCATGGCGATTCACTGGATTTGCAGCGAGAGCACCGGTTAGTTTACCAATAAAAATAGGCATAAGAGCGAGCAGTGTATCTGAAATCAAAAAGCTAGATGCAACAATAGCTGCGCCGCGTTTATGTTTGAGTAAGTGCGCAATAAATGAACGTAACGCTGGGTGACTCGATTTACTCATCGATGAATCCTCCCGATTGATGAGCCCACAGTTTTGCGTACAAACCCTTTCGATTACGAAGTTGGTGATGATCACCCTGCTCAACAATTTTGCCTTTGTCTAAAACAATAATGCGATCCATGTGTTGAATGGTACTGAGTCTGTGAGCAATAACAAGTGTGGTACGGCCTTCCATTAATTTCCAAAGGGCATCTTGAATTAGCTTTTCGCTGCCACTATCCAGGGCACTGGTTGCCTCATCAAGAACCAAAATCGGAGCGTCTTTAAGCATGGCGCGCGCAATTGCAACGCGCTGTCTCTGTCCACCAGAAAGCTTGATACCTCGCTCGCCAACCAAAGTGTTGTAGCCATCCGACAATTCTTTAATAAAATCATGTGCATGAGCTAATTTGGCAACAGCTTCAATCTCAGCCTGAGTAGCCTCGGGTTTACCATAGCGAATGTTATCGGCAATTGAACGGTGGAACATCAGCGGATCTTGCGGCACATAGGCGATATGATTGCGTAAATCAGTTTGAGCAATATGAGCAATATCTTGACCGTCAATTTTGATTGAACCCTTTTGGATGTCCACAAAACGCTGCAATAAACTGGTGATAGTTGTTTTACCGCCACCACTTGGTCCAACCAGCCCAATTTTTTCACCGCCTTTTATTTCAAAGTTTAAGTTTTTAAAAACTGGCGACAGGCTATCCTTATAGCTAAACGTAACATCATTAAAAGCAATAGATCCTTCCTGGATGGCTAGTTTGTCCGGATTATCAAGATCACGAATCTCGGGTTCAATATTTAAAATCTCAGCCATTTCAGATGCATCACCGAGTGCGCGGTTGATGTTGCGCATATTTCGGCGAGCTTCCCACAGGTGATTAACAATTGTCATCGTGTAGCTAACTGCCAAATACAGCGCACCAGCTGGAGCCTTGAGAGTTGTAACCGCAAGCACACCTGTAGTGAAGGCCAAAATATTAATCATAGCCGTACCAGAATGAGCAATCATATCGTTTTTTGCTGCGATATGAAAAAGATCAAAATACTTTTTACTGGTTGTGGAAGCTTGTTCGTGGAACAGATCGGCCTCTTGCATTTCACCAGCGTAAGCTCTTACGGTTGAAACATTGGTAATATTGTCGGCAATCTTAGCTGTGCGATCACTTTCGCTTATGGCCAGTTTTCGGTCATACGGAAATTGCTTCTTCAGGCGATGATACATGACGAAGAAGTAAAGGAGACTGACAAGCAGTAGTGTAAATGCATAGAGAGGGTTAACAATAAACAAAATAACAATCGAGGCAACGAAGCTTGTAAAATGCGGAACTATCGCCCACATAAAATCATCCATAATTCGCTCATAGCCGTTAATAAACTTATTTACTTGAGAAACTAGCGCTCCACCAAAGCGATTGGCATGAAAGGCGCTACTTTGATGCTGAATATGGTTAAAAACTTTCTCAACCATTCGCTGCATTGAGCGAACTTCAAAAGTCCAGGTTATGACGACTTGTGCACGCCAAATCAAAAAGCCGATAATGCTTAAGATAATGTAGCCAACAAGATAGGGCATAAAAATCTTAAAATCTAGTGGTTGATGGGTAGCGTAGAGTGCCTGCAAACGGTTAAAGGCTCGTGCCACAATAAGCTGAGGGATAACATTTTGAATAAGCACAGCAGAACTAGCACCAAAAAGGCTGGTGATAAATAACTTCTTATCCGGCCGTGTAAATTGCCAAAACTGTCTAAGAATATCCTTATTGATATTGCTTTTCTTACTCATGTGCTTACCTGCGACTTTTTGTCGTCTTACTTATATAGTAAAGTGTTTTTGCTTATTTTGGTTTAAAAAGAGGATTAAAGGCAGCTGTCGCTGATAGGAGCGATCGTCTTGCCGGTCGTTTTTGTAATTCTCATGATGTTCGCTCCTTTCCTTTACTTTGACAATTCGAATATTGTACCACCTTTTGTCAACAGATAGCAAACGAGCAATACGTATACTTAAAAATCGTGATACTGCCGAGTAACTTTCCAAACGTCGACACTTCTGCCTGTTTGCTTAGAAAGCACGCGATAAGAAACTGTCACAGGAGCTTTCCCGCCAATTGGTACGAATGCTCGATAGTCAGTGACGCGATTGGCAGTTTTCCCATTGTCAGAAATCACGACAGTGCTACAGTTTCTCAAATATCCATAAGTACTAACTTGTCCCCACGGATCGTAAGGCTGATGACCAATTGTGTTTTGCTTGAAGGGAGCCTTGAGCAAGACATCAGTTGTCTCAGCACTCGCGGTAACAGGTTTGTAGTATATACAGAACTGCACATCCTTATGGGGCACACCCTTTGCGTTTTCGAACTGCAATTGCATATCAACTGAAACATCGGCACCTGCTATTGTGTTACCGTCTCGGGGGTATACAAATTTAACTTGTTTGTTTTGACTTCCTAGGTTGTAATCGATATAAGGTGCTACTGTAGAGCCGCTCACACCAGTTACTTTTAGTTCCGAGTCGGCAGCTGTCCATGTTGCTACTGTGGTCGCTGCATAGCTTTTATATGCGAAATAGCCGGCTCCAACAATTAAGAACACTGCCACGAAAACAAAAAACTTGGCTCGGCTATCGAGCGCTCGTAATGTACTAATTTGAAAAGATTTAGAAGGTTTCTTGGAAGTTGTTTGTTTCTTAGTTTTTGGCATTATTGAACCTTTTTGTTTTAGAGATGTATTACTTTAATATATACTACAAAGCATAAGCTGAGTCAAAACAAAGAGATGGCTGAAAATAACACACAAACTCACGAACTACGCAGGTTTTTGCTGCCTTCCTGGTTTAACATCGGTGCGTATACTCTTATGGCTGTCGTCGTACTAGTTACCGTGAATGCTCAAAAACTATGGAATGATTTATTCAATGGTGCACTGAAGAGTCAAGATGTCACTGCAGTTGATCCATCACAAATTGTTGAACAGTCTAAGTACCAATCTGCTATCGGTACAATTTCGGTCTTATTATTTTGGGCGGCGGTAGCAAGCGCGGTCTATATGCTCATTTGGCTGACTCAGAATTCATTGAGCGAAGTAAAACGAGAGGTTGGTTCCCAACAAATTAGCGGTGACATGGTTAAGCGCAGGTATCTGGACTCAGTGTTGGCTCATTATGCGTTTTTTATAGCATTAACTGCAGTAACACTAATCTCACTTTTCTTTACATTTTTGTATGTGTTGCCTGTTGTCGGCTCGGCTTTCTACGGTGTAAGTGTTAATCTTGGACAATTTAGTATAATGAATATTCTTCTTGGTTTGGGTTGCATATTTGTATTGATGGTTGTAATTCATGCGCTGAAATTATTGATGCAAATATACACGCGTTTCTGGCGTATGTATATCAAGGCCCAATAATTGTTTTAATCTGTTATAATGGCTGCGACAATGAAGAAAGTAATACTTTATTACAAGTTTGTGCCAGTAAGTGATCCTAACATTACAATGCGCTGGCAAAAAGAGTTGTGCAGTCGACTTGGTTTGAAAGGTCGCGTGATAATCTCACCGCATGGCATTAACGGCACGCTTGGTGGCGATATCGAGTCTTTGCGCGAATACAAGCGCGAAATGAACCGCTCACTCCTGTTCAAAGGCATTATGTACAAATGGAGTGATGGAATTGGCAAAGAATTTCCGCGCTTATCAGTTAAAGTTCGCTCTGAGCTCGTTACTTTCCATGCCGAAGATGAACTAAAAGTAGATGAAAACGGTGTTGTTGACGGCGGAAAACATCTTAAACCCGCCGCACTGCATAAATTAGTCAGCGAGCGGGGTGATGATGTGATATTTTTTGATGGCCGAAATTCTTATGAAGCGGCCGTCGGTAAGTTTAAAAACGCTGTTGTGCCGGAAACGCAGAATACGCGTGACTTTAAAAAAGAGCTGGAAAGCGACAAATACAACGATATCAAAGACAAGCCAGTTGTCACGTACTGCACTGGCGGTATTCGCTGCGAAGTGCTTAGCAGTATGATGAAAAAACGCGGGTTTAAAGAGGTGTATCAAATTGATGGCGGCATTGTAAAATACGGCGAAAAATATAAGGACGACGGACTATGGGAAGGCTCGCTCTACATTTTTGATGATCGCATGAGTCACAAATTTTCAGATAAATCTAAAGATATTGCCAACTGTATTCACTGCGGTGCAAAAACCAGTAATTATGAAAACTGTGCCAATATTGCTTGTAATCGTTTAGTGTTATTATGTAAGCAGTGCGTGGAACAAAAAAGCTATTGCAACGACCCCAGTTGCAAGTCAGCAAAAACTCTTGTAAAAAATTAAGAAAAGTGTTATAATACTCCCTATGATCGAACTTAACCCAGAAGTTGATCCTCTAGACGTTCCAACAGATCCTAGCCCAACAATAGTGACGTTGGAAGATTTTGAAGTGCAGCAGGTTGCCGGCGATGTCCGCCCATCATCTAAAAGGCGACACAATGCCACGAAGCGTGCGTTTGCAAAGGTGGCTAAAGCGTCAGATAAGTATGAACTCGATGACGCTGCATTAGTGCTACAAGAGCACTTATCTAGTGAAGTCTTAAATGCTGAAACGGAAGAAGACTTTGAGTTTGTTGGTTCTGTAATCCAGCGCTTCATGAGCGAATGCCCAGATGTTCAACCAACCAATATTGCGGCAACTCCAAAAGCATTTATTGCAATAAGTGATAATGATACAGCGGCGAGTTATATTGAAATTATGCTCAGCGGGGATAATCCTTTTGATCACTGGGCTCCAATTATTGACTGGGATGCCTTAGTTGAGTTTGGTGGGGTTGATAAATTGCAGCCTGGTGACGCGCACAATAAAGATTTGCAACATATGAAGCAGTGGGCGTACAGATTAAATGATTATGGGATTGGTCAAGAAATAGCGCTGGCCCTAAAGCAAGTCGATGCTAACTTGTTTGAGTCAGAATTAAAAGAATTTAGCGCGGCTGACGCAGTTAGTGCATTACAAAAACAACGATGGATGCGAGGAATGGCTGAGCGCAAATGGCTAGAAGAAACCGCAGATCCGAATACCAATATGGTTGGTTATCCTTACATGGGACTTGGCAATTTTTCATAGCCAGACTTGCAATTCAAAGCGTAAACTAGAAAGACAGCCCGCAACTGGTGGGCGAAATATGGAAGACCAGATGGATTATGATGACACCCAGTGTTGAAAAGAAGCTAGCTGAGCTACCAAAGGAGCCGGGCGTTTATTTGTACAAAAACCGGGCGCGGCAGATTATTTATGTGGGCAAGGCGGCCGTTTTGCGTAACCGCGTGCGACAGTATTTTCAAAAAAGTCGACCGCTTGATCCTAAAACCGAAGCACTGGTGGCCGAAATTGCTGATGTCGATTGGATAACAGTCGAGACAGAGCTTGATGCACTGTTTTTAGAAGCTGAGCTAGTGCGGCGCTATCAGCCACGTTACAACATTTTACTTCGAGATGATAAAAGCACGGCTTACGTACGCATAAATTATTCTAGTGATCACCCGACTGTTACGATTACACGTCGACCGCTTGATGATGGCGCAAAATATTTTGGCCCGTACTTTAATGCCAATAGTGTAAAAAAAGCCTTGCATTATTTACGGCGGGCTTTTCCTTATTCCACACACACGGGCACGATCCCTCGCCGAGCATGCTTACAATATCATCTGGGACTTTGCCCGGGGCTGGAGGAAAACAAAACTAGGCTGACTGACTATAGAATAAATCTCAAAAAATTAATCCAGTACTTAAAAGGTGAACGCGTAAAGCTACTCAAGCAAATTGAGAAAGAAATGAACCAGGCAGCCAAAAAATCACAATTTGAGCAGGCAGCAAAATTGCGCAATCAACTTTTTGCGCTTAAAGGTCTGACTCGACAGATTGTGTTTAGTGACCGTGAATTTATGGATATTAGTAAGGACGAAGGCTTAGTTGGCTTGGCTGAACTGCTCGGGCTTGAAAAACCACCTCGTCGTATCGAAGGTTACGACATTTCGCACATGAGTGGCACGGACACTGTCGCCAGTATGGTGGTTTTTACAAACGGTCTGCCACACAAAGCTGAATACCGAAAATTCAAAATGCGTATCCCTGGTAATGATGATTTTGCGCACATGCGCGAGGCGATTTCTCGAAGGCTGAGTGAAAGCAATGTCAAAGATTGGGGTTTACCTGATCTATTTTTGATTGACGGCGGTAAAGGACAGGTGAGCTCAGCATTATCTGCCATGCAAGATGCCGGATTTGGCATTCCAATGATTGGCCTTGCCAAACGTGAGGAAGAAATTATCATTCCGGTTGCAGATGGCTTTAAAGTTGTAGCCTTACCACATAGTTCGCATGTGGTGAAGTTGCTGCAACGAATCCGCGATGAGTCGCATCGTTTTGCCGTGAGTTATCACACGGTGCTTAAAAGACAGCGCCAAACCAGTAGCATGCTTGATGATATTCCAACTATTGGGCCAATAACACGCAAAAAACTGCTCAAGACTTTTGGCTCAATGAAAGGCATTACACAAGCTCGTCAGCAAGATCTCGAGCAACTGCTTGGAACAAAAAAAGCTACAATTCTGCGCCAATACATTCGTGCTTATAAGAAGCAATAAGTGGTATCATGAGTCGAATATGAGTCAGAATTTTCCGAGCACGTTTTTTAAGGGCAACCGTAAGTGGCTGCTCAAAAATGTGGAGACGAAATTAATTGTTATTACCGCTAATAACGAGTTGCAGCGCAGTGGTGACGGTAGTTTTCCCTTCCGACAGGATAGTAACTTTTGGTACTTAACAGGAATTGATGAACCGAATTTTATTTTGGTCATTACAGAGCGGGAAGAGTACCTCATTAAGCCTAATCGGCACTGGGTGAAGGACATTTTTGACGGCGCCATAAGCGATAAAGACTTGGCAAAATCTTCTGGTATTAGTCAGATTTTGGAGAACCGCAAAGGTTGGCAAAAGCTCACCAAACAACTGAATGTGAATAAAAAAGTCAGTACCCTGTTTCCGATGCAAGATCGACATTTTAATATCACAGCAAATCCAGCACGCCGGCAACTTATTAATAAAATGCGCCGTCGCGTACCGGCGATGCACATGGATGATATTCGCTTAGTTATGGCTAGGCAACGTATGGTTAAGCAAGACCCAGAATTAAAAGTAATTCAAAAATCTATTGATATTACTTGCGATTCGCTGTTAGAAGTTTTTAGTAAAAAGTGGCAAGGTGAGTATGTATTTGAATATGAACTCGAAGCTGATATTAATGCAGGCTTTCGGAAACGTGGTGCAGAAACAGTGGCCTTCCCTACAATTTTGGCTGTTGGTAAAGAAGCCTGCCAAATTCATCCCATGAAGAATGACAAAAAGCTAAAAACTGGTGAACTTTTATTGTTTGATCTTGGCGCAGAGTACTCAAACTATGGTGCTGACATTTCCCGCACGTTGCCAATTAACGGCAAAATGTCGACTCGCCAAAAAGAAGTTTTTGACGGGGTTTACGAAGTTTATAGTTTTGCCCTCGATCAACTGAAGCCTGGTGTACTAATAAGAGAGTATGAACAGACGATTGAGGCTAAAATGGGCGAAGTACTAAAGCGACTCGGTGTTATCAAAAAACTCGACCGCAAGCATATTCGCAAACATTTCCCACATGCCACGTCACATATGCTCGGTCTGGACACACACGATGCAGCTGATTATGCTCATCCCCTGGAGGAGAATATGGTTATGACCGTTGAGCCAGGTATTTATTTGCCGGGCGAAAACATTGGAGTTCGTATTGAAGATGACGTTGTTATTACTAAAACTGGCGTCAAGGTTTTAAGTGCCGACTTGCCGATCCGCCTCGGCCAGACTAAAATGTAGAGAAGCATTACAATTATGAGAAATCCACTCGTTCGGTTTATTATTCGTGTTTTTGTCTGTGCTGGCGGCCTTTGGCTGGCGGCGGCTATATTAGGTGCTAATCGTATTAGCTACAATGATCAACTCAGCGTTATTATTATTGGCGGTTTTATTCTGGCATTGATTAACACAATTATTAAGCCAATTGTAGTGATTTTCTCATTACCAGCCCTGTTATTTAGCTTGGGGCTGTTCATGATTGTCATTAACGGACTAATGCTTTTACTGGTAAGCTGGCTCTACGCTCCGCTAAAAATTAACAACTTTGGTGCTGCAATGGTTGCAGGGATGATAATCGGCCTGATAAACTATGTAGTAACCAGAGTGTTGGAGAAAGATGACGATATATAACTACATTACAATTATTTCCGCAGTGTTAATGGCTCTGCTTATTTTGGTGCAAACTCGTGGCGCTTCATTAGGCGCTGGTTTTGGTGGGGGTACAGAAGTTAATACCGTGCGTCGAGGCTCCGACAAAACCATTTTCCAATTGACGGTTATTGTGGCATTCATATTCGCCACATCAATTATTCTTGGCATTGTTGCCTAGATTTTTATTACGATATGGTTGATAGAGCTACTAAACTGCGTTGGCGACGACGCTTTAAACGCAGTCAAAAACATGTTGAAAATATTGGCACTCAGGCCGAACAAGGTCTAGAGCAGCACTTCTTTTTACGCTTAAACCGACTGGTTGGTGTTCGACGTTTTGTTGTTGGCTGGATAGCACTCTTTGTGTTGCTAATTATTGGCGTGGTTGTGCAAACAAGGGCTCTCGCACCGCATTTTACAACTCTTAAACCAGTACCAGGTGGCGTTTTTACTGAAGGAATCACCGGCTCATTTACCAATGCAAATCCACTGTACGCTACAGATGCTGTAGATACGGCCGTGTCGAAATTGGTTTTCTCCGGCCTCATGAAGTACGATTCAAATAATCAGTTGGTCGGTGACTTAGCACAAAGCGTTCAGCCTGATCCACGCTCAGCAATTTATACGGTAACGCTGAGACCGGGGCTGAAGTGGCACGACGGCAAACCACTGACAGCTGAAGATGTTGTATTCACATATAAGACTATTCAGAATGCAGATGCCAAATCACCGCTTTTTGCTAACTGGGAAGGTGTGAAGATTGAAGCTAAAGATGATCGCACCATTGTATTTACGTTGCCTCACGGCTTAGCCTCCTTCCCACACTCGCTAACCAATGGCATTGTACCGAAGCATCTATTAGATAATATTCCAGCAAGCCAGCTCCGCTCGGTTGCTTTTAACACAGCAAAGCCCATCGGTTCCGGGCCATTCATGTGGGACGCTGTTCAGGTTCAGGGTAGTACGCCAGACGAGCGTGAAGAGCGCATTGGTTTGGTGCCAAATCCCAATTATTACTTTGGGGAACCAAAACTCGGAGCCTTTATTATTCGAGCATTTCACGATGAAAGTCATATGACCCAGAGTTTCAGGAAACAGGAGTTATCCGCCATGGCCGGTCTTGAGACATTACCAGCAGATTTGGCCGACAACCCAGATAAAATCGATTATGATGTGCCACTGACCGGTGAAGTCATGGTTTTCTTCCGTAACTCTCAGGAAATTTTGCAGGATAAACAAGTTCGATTGGCACTTGTTCAAGCCACAAACACGCCAGATATCATTGCCGGACTCGGCTATCCAGTTATTCCAGCTAATAGTCCCCTGCTCAAATCGCACATTGGTTACGACAAAAACATCACCCAACTGCCGTTTAATCAGGCTATAGCCAGTAAATTGCTTGATGACGACGGCTGGAAGATGGGCGCGAATGGCATTCGTACGAAGAATGGCTTACCACTGACTATTCATTTGTTCTCTCAAAGCAACAGTCAATATTCATATGTGACGCAGGCTTTGCAAAAGCAGTGGCGAGCTGTAGGCGTTGATGCGCAGGTTGTATTGCAGCCGGAAAGTGACTTGCAATCGACGATTTCACTGCATAATTACGACGCATTGTTGTTTGGTATCTCGCTTGGACCGGATCCAGATGTTTTTGCTTACTGGCACAGTTCACAAGCTGATCCGCGTTCGCCAAATCGACTTAATTTATCTGAGTTTAAAAATTCAGCCGCTGACCAGTCTCTAGAAGGTGGCCGAGCCCGCAGTGATCCAACTCTGAGAGCCATAAAGTACCGGGGATTTTTGCAAGCTTGGCGCGACGATGCACCCGCGATTGCACTGTATCAACCACGCTTTTTGTACGTTAGTAGGGGAGCGATCTATAATTTCAACCCGACAATTATGAATTCGCCTACCGATCGCTATGCCGATGTCGAAAAGTGGATGACCCGCGAATCACGACAAGGCAACTAATACAAATTCTTTAATTAAGTATTGACTTAATTAAGTCAGAGCTTTATTATTGAGCTATGGTAAAGTTTGATAAATTTTACGCTCTCTCAGCGCCAGTTCGGCGAGAAATTATTAATCTACTGTCTGACGGCAAGCAACTCACGGCCACCGCAATTGCCGATAAGTTTAAAGTGAGCCCACCGGCAATTTCGCAGCATCTAAAGGTGCTTTTAAATAGTGATTTACTAGAAGTTCACAAAGAAGCACAACAACGCATCTATCAACTCAATTCTGCCGCAATTAAAGAGCTCGAGTCGTGGGCTAGCGAAATAGCTAATCAGCTCGATAAAGTAGGAAAAGTTGTCGAGAATCAAGTAACAAAACCTTCAAAGGAGGCAAACAAATAGTGCGTAGCGCTACTGCAAGTATTGAAACGTCAGCTGAACAAAAAGGTGCTCATAAATTTTTCGACCAAAAAAGTCCGGCTCGCCCGGAACAAATCTGTGGAGTTGATACAGATGCAATACTGCGCGTCGGTCGTGCAGCGTTGGACCTCGGAGTATTGTCACCCAAGGTAAACCTTGGTCTCATTACGTTGCCTAATGTAACGCGACTGGTGCCTCTCATTGAAGAAATGCAGGCTGGCGTTGAACTAAGTCCCGAAGACATTCGACCATACCGAAAACCAATTAAAAAACTGAGCCCAGAACTGGGTTTTGCAGATAAAGCAGTGGCAACCTTAGGTGTTTTGGCCGTTGGTGTACCACTACGACGAGCGTTGAACCGCAAAATTGAACGGGAATTCTCGGTGCGTGCCAGCGAGGCTGTCGATAAAGCTCGCGAGACGGTTGCTAGTATAGAAAACGAAGTTAATATTGTGGCGAGTTTTGAAAATCCACGTGAACAATTCGTGAATGAAGTCAGTGAGTTGAGGCAAATGACAACCAAAGCAATTGCCCAGGAGCGCGACATCCGTGTTTCTAAAAAGTTGCCAGCTCAATCAGCACCTGAAACGCTGCATGGCTTCCGCGGTTTTATCACCAAAATTGTTCGCAAAGTTCGCAGTTTCTTTGGATTTATTAAGCGCGCACCAAAAGTGACGCGTGAAATTACAGCGTATGACGCTGGTGCTGGCATCGAAAAAGTTGTTAAGTTTTTAAGGCAAAATACTGCTGAGGTGGAAGAAAAACTACCAATGCTCTCAAAACTGGTTCTGAGCAAAATTCCGCAGAAGTTGTCAATCACCAAGGATCATTTAGCATTCGCGGCACCTGAAATATTAGACTTTCTATTTTCAACTTCTGAGGATGAAGATGAAAGTCAGGCCCTCATCGATAGTGTGCTAAGAAATCCGCACGAACTAAGATTTGTGACTCGCTATAAGAAATATTACAAAGGCTACTCACTTGATAGAATTCAGCGAGCTTCACGAACTTTGTTCCCAGCAATTCGAGATTTTCTGCCAACAACGGGCCAAAAAGTCCGAGATATTTTTGACGAAGCCCAAAGTCTGCTAAGAAAACGTTGATTTTACCCCTGTAAACCGTTACCATTGTACGAGTTTATCATGCGGATGTGGCGGAATTGGTAGACGCGCTAGCTTCAGGAGCTAGTGAGCTTCGGCTCGTGGAGGTTCAAGTCCTCTCATCCGCACCAGGACTTTACATGTTAAAAGGGTGTTGTTAAACTTTAGTATCATGAATAAATTAGCGAAGTTGCAAAGCGTAGTCGTCTCAGTGATTTGGACTGAGGCCAGCTAATTTCCTACTAAAATGATCAGGCCAGGCCTCAGTCCGAGGCCTGTTTTTATTTTAGGAGAATATTATGACGAATTACTTTACCCCCATTGATCGGCGACTTACCTTGGAGCGTTTTGCAGAAGACAGCAAATGGGAGCAACAAGGGATACGCACCGAGTCTACTGAGCGCATAGGATTGCTAGATGAGCAGCCAATCCAGATTATTGGGCGCCGATACACTAATATTGGTGGACACGCCCTGAAACTTATTTGCTACGGACCACTGCTAAAGCCAGAAGGCGAGCCTAATATATGTATCGGCATGCTCGGGTATCATCACCCGGATGCAGAGCCATACTGCAAATTAACAAGGCTAGCATTCAGTGAAATGGATTTGTATAGCATTATTGCAAGCATAAATGCAGACTCAGGTTAGTACAGTCGCCCACCGTCCATAGTTGGCGATTGGGGCTCGATTAAGATAACCCCGTCACCATCTTTATCTGGAACGCCAAGAGTTAGAACTTCACTCATAAATTTTCCGATTTGTTTTGGTGGAAAGTTTACGACAGCTAAAACTTGCTTGCCTTTTAGGTCTTGCTTGGAATAATGCTTAGTAATTTGAGCGCTGGTTTGTTTTACACCAAGCTCTTCACCGAAATCTATCCTCAGTTTATAAGCTGGGTTTCGTGCTTCTGGAAAATCATCGACTTGAACAATCGTGCCAACTCGAATATCAACCTTTTGAAAATCATCGTAACTTATCATTGCAAAGATAGTACCACAGTTGCTGAGTGACTCGGTAGAGACATAGCAATTATTTGTTTGTGGTATCATACTTGTAAGATAGTTATGCTTGGGGCAAAAGGATAAAAATGAACAAAGTTGCGCATTATTTGCAAGAGCATGTGCTGGGTGAAGTTATGACGAGTACTGATGCTCGCAAGTACTTTTCGACAGATGGCGGTGTTTTTGCGGTTATGCCGAGCATGATTGTGTATCCTCAAAACGAAAACGACATCAGAAAAACGGCGCGTTTCACCTGGCAGTTAGCCGAACGAGGGCGGGTTATTCCAATTACGGCTCGTGGTACTGGTAGCGGTCAAACGAGCGCAGCTGTAGGCTCAGGAATTATTTTGGTTACTCCAGCTCATATGAATAAATTGATAGAGTTTGACACTCGTCGTGGCAGCGTCATAGTTCAGCCAGGGATAAATTACGGCAAATTGCAACAAACCCTTCATACGCACGGACGTTTTTTGCCTCCGTATCCTTCATCAATTGAATACTCTACAGTCGGTGGTGCGGTTGCCAACAATGCCGGCGGCGAAAAGTCTGTTAAGTATGGCTGTACTCGTGACTATGTTGATAGCTTGCGAGTTGTACTTGCTAACGGCGAGGTTATTGAAACGCGTCGACTCAGTAAACGTGAAGTTAGCAAAAAAATGGGGCTGTCGAGTTTTGAAGGTGAAATTTATCGTTCGCTGGATAAATTAATCGAAGAAAATCATGATGTTATTGACGGTATAAATTTGGATGTCACCAAAAACTCAGCCGGTTATGACATTGTAGACGTGAAACGCAAAGACGGCTCAGTTGATTTAACGCCGTTGTTTGTCGGTTCGCAAGGTACACTCGGAGTTGTCAGCGAAATTAACTTGCGTACAGAACCTTTTAACCCAGAAACAACACTTATCGCAGCGTATTTTAATGATATTGAAAGTGCCCAAAAAGCTGTACTTGAACTTCGCAAATTACCAGATATGCCAAGTGCACTCGAAGTGGTTGATGATAATTTGCTCAACTTTATTGACAAACATAATCCAAATCAGTTGAGGGGAATTGTCGAGAAGCCATTCCATAAACTGATTATGCTCATTGAGTTCGATAATCTGAATGAACGATCACGCAAAAAAATGGCTCACCGCGCTATAAAAATTCTGAATAAATACAACACTGAATATCAAATGGAAACTGAGTCAGAAGCCAAAGAGCGATTATGGAAAATTCGCCATAGCGCCTCGTCAGTCATCACCCACGCAGAAGGTAATACCAAAGCACTGCCGATCATCGAAGATGGCATCGTTCCAGTTGAAAAATTTGCCGAGTATCTGAATGGCGTGTACGAGCTGTTTAATAAGTATCATTTGCCGGCTGCAACATGGGGGCACGCTGGAAATGGCAATTTGCACATGCAGCCATTTTTGGATTTGAGCTTGGTCGGCGATCGCCAAAAAGTTTTCAAAATCATTGATGATTATTACTCACTTGTGATTAGTCTTGGCGGCAGTACCAGTGGTGAACATAGTGATGGTCGCTTGCGGGCGCCATATCTCAAGCGTTTGTACGGCGAGCAGGCTTATGAATTATTTGGCAAAATCAAACAAGTTTTTGATCCCTATGGCACGCTCAATCCAGGTGTCAAAATAAATGTTTCACTTGATGATATCAAACCGCTCCTCCGCGAAGAGTACTCCATGAACCACTTATATGATCACTTGCCTAAGAGCTAAGTTTTTTCGATAGATTTTTGTACATATGTCCTGGCTGGTATCCCTGCGCTTCCCAGAATTTCTGGGCATCTTCATTGACTTGATCAACATAAACTTCTAAAAATTTATTGCCATGTATCTGTGCCTGTCTCTCCGCAGCTTGCACCAATTGAGTGCCAATACTGCGGCGGCGATGCGGAGAGCTCACCGCTAATCGATTAAGTGTTGGGATAATATCTGAATCCTGCAAATAAATAGTGCCAACAATTTGATTGCTAATAGTTGCAACAATGATATTGTCAGGGTGGTTGTCACTATATTCTCGAAGCTTCTCCGGAGATTCGTAATCCGGGTCAAGCATATCGGCTTCACCCAAAACTTCAGCTAGACCTTGGTAATCATCAGGATGCTGATATGCACGAATTTCAAAGCCTGCCATATTACTTATTATTGTCAAACTTTACAAATCTGCAAGCATGAGCAAAAAAATCCCTTGCGGGATTTATGTGGTGGGCGCTGAGGGACTCGAACCCCCGACCCCCTCGGTGTAAACGAGATGCTCTAGCCAACTGAGCTAAGCGCCCGGGTCGTTTGGTACCGGTAGATAATACCTCGTAACAGGGGAAAATGCAATGCTTAAACGTTGAGGTCGAATTCACGACCCAGTTCGGTAGCGATAAATTCCGTGCCTTGTTCTTTGAACGTTCCTTCGAGCCATTTTATAAGATCAGTTCGGGCTTGGTCGTTGTAATGCCAATCGTGAATCGGAATAATATACTTTGGCTTTAGCTTGGAAATGATATTTGCTGCATCAGTTATTGTGCCACCTAGCCATGGACCAAAGATTGGTAAACATAGAATTGGTGGAGCTTTAGCTATATCCATACTGTCACCAACGTGCATAAGCTTGCCTGCAATAGTCATTTTGGTGTTTTCAAAAATCGGAATACCTTCCCATAGATGTGCGTGCTCGCCAACATCAAGCGTAATTAACTGATCATTATCACTGTCAGCTACGATGCCAATTGCTTGCAGCTTTTTGACAACGGCTGGACCGGCTTTAAATTTCACACTTGGTGAGTTAGCTTTGATTTTCTTGAAAGCTTCTTCGTTGAAGTGATCAAAATGTTCATGCGTCACCAAACAGTAATCAAGATGAGATAAAACTTCATCAGTCAATTGACCCGACTCCCAAGTAAAACCGCCCGGGTCAATCAGAATACGCTTGCCGTTTTCTTCGACCCACACACAAGAATGTACAAACTTCTTTATCCGCATACTTCTATTATAGCGCTTTACTCAAAGGGTCCCCCAAGCCGAGGGGATTCGGCTTGGGTTAGGGCGTAACAATTGATGAAAGCTGAAAAAGAAAACAGCTTCCTGTTTCCTTGGAAGCTGAAATGCAATTGTAAGCTGGTGCGGACGAAAGGACTTGAACCTTCACAGGATTACTCCCACTACCCCCTCAAGGTAGCGCGTCTACCAATTCCGCCACGTCCGCGTATATAGACCATTATATCCTACAGATTACAGAGATAAAATCAAGCTTTTGCTACTATTAGAGTATGAAGACATTAACTTTGAAGGATGGGCGAACACTCGCATATGAGGATTGTGGCGATCCAAAT
The DNA here is from genome assembly GCA_964590205.1 of uncultured Candidatus Saccharibacteria bacterium. Taxonomy (GTDB): domain Bacteria; phylum Patescibacteriota; class Saccharimonadia; order Saccharimonadales; family JAGQNJ01; genus CAZPVO01. The sequence goes on from CAZPVO010000001.1 coordinate 117,109, forward strand.
GGCCAGCCGATTCTTTTTCAGCACGGGACGGGTGACTCTCGGCTTTGCAAAAATCCGGATGAAACAATTTTAAAAGAGCTAAAAATTAGACTTATTACTACTGATCGCCCTGGAGTCGGTGGCTCTACTTACAAAAAGAATCGCACCATACTTGAATGGGCCGATGACATTAAACAGTTGGCCGACAAGCTAGGTATCGACAAATTTATTGTGGCTGGCCATTCTGGGGGCTGCCCACATGCTCTAGCGATCGCTTATAAAATGACAGATCGTGTTATTAAAATTGGTTTAGCATCTCCTTTAGTACCATTTGATGAACCAGGCAACAAGAAATTGGTTAAAGACCGTGATTTGCAGATTATTTTTCATCTAAGACACCTTAAATTCCTGGCAAACGAAGGCAGTAAAGTCGAAATAAAAATGTTTAAAAACAATATGAAAAAATTTGTCGATCAGTGCATTAAACACTATCCGGAAGATAAGTTAGTGTTTGCGAATCCACAGCTTGAGCCAATGTTTGAAGCCGAGTTTAAAGAGGCATTTAATAATGATGGGCTGGGGATGCTAGCTGATTTTTGGGCGTTTGAAGATTGGGGATTCAAAATCGAGGATGTACAGCAGCCAACAAAACTTTTTTATGGTGATGCCGATACAATTTTGAGCCCCAAATCAGCTGATCATTATCGAAAGCGAATGCCAAACTTAGTGGGCGCGACGTGGATTGCTGGCGGGCACTACGGAGTTTACAATTCCAAGCGTTGGCGTGGATTCCTGAGCAGCCTAACTACTTAAATATTGTAAATAGCAGTATATTATTATATAATATACATATGATTGAGGATATTCAGGAACTGCATCAGTCTATTCCTTGGGGAGAACACTCAAGGCCTTATTATGATGCCCGAATAGCAGCAAGTTTAGAGTTCGACAAGGTTCTTACTCGCTTATTTACAGCTGAACAGATAGCTGATCACGACATGTTTGTGGAAGCAAAGCAAGATGCTGAGTTGAGTTTTAAGTTGAGTCTTACTGATGATGAACATGACCAATATATTCAGCAAATGAATAGTGGTGATAATCCGGATGATATACCTGAAGATGAAGTTGAAAACGTTATTGATGCGGTGCGTGAACATATTGAATCAGAGGTTGAAGCCATCCCGGAGTACCCGTTAACTTTATGGCGGCCAAAGTTCGTTTCGGCAACGCGCCAATATGATTCTCAAGATGGCTACACTGGCCGCTATGTTCATACAATAAAATTCTTTTCGGGCGGAGATCTTATCGTGCATAGCAACAGACTATTGCGCATGGGGGAAGATGAGCTGGAACTGGATATTAATGATTTGCCAGATCTTTCAGTTGGCGGAATCGTACTGGGATTGCATAAAGCAATTGACTGCATGAAGGAGCTATATAACATGCCTGTCGATGAACTTATGGATACGCTCGACCTGTGGGAAGACGGCCAGTAATACCAAGGCAGCTAAACTTTACCAATAATTAGCAGAAGGGTATACTAAAAACCATGCAGAGTATAAACGTGCAGGGAAGTAAAGTTTTTACTAAAAAATTCTTAGTTATTGGCATTGTTCTGTTAGCAGTAACGCTAGCTGTTGTGGTAAGCATAGTATTGACTCAACGCAAGCACTTGGCCAAAGCCGAAGAGGGGAACGTACAATCAGCATCGACAGTTGCATCTGAAAATCCTGTATCAGCGCCAGAAAGCGTTAGTACAAGTAGCCCAACGAGCATAACAACTCAAACTCATACAGCAGCGCCCCTATCAAATCAGCCGGCTACAACTTCTCCAGTAGTAAATGTACCAACTGGTGATGCCGGACCATCGCTTAATCCAGCTAATACATATAACCCGGTTGTCCAAAAAGGTTTCGTCATCGGAACGGTGACAACCCAAGTTGGTGGTCAAGGCTGTGGTTTGCCTATGGGCTATTGCACGGTCGCTTACATGACAACGATAACTGCTAAAGATATGAACGGTAATATTGTTGCTTCTATGTCGACAGCACAAGACGGTAGCTATGGATTTAAACTGAAACCCGGAACGTACATGCTTTTTGTTGCCGACGTGGATGGTTCTCATATAACGCCATTGCCAAAAACAGTTACGGTGACTGAAGGCGACACGCAAACGGTCGACTTTTTCTACGAACCACTCGCGATGACCAACTAGTCACTTCAAAAAATAAAAACCCGAACAAATCGGGTTCATATTTTGGTGGCTCCTCCCAGACTCGAACTGGGGACACAAGGCTCTTCAGGCCTCTGCTCTACCAACTGAGCTAAAGAGCCACATTAACTCAAGTATTTTACGAGAAATACCAGATAAACTCAAGAGAAGCATATCGGTCTGGTATGATTAAATAATGTTTTTTCAGTTGCTTGGTATTTTAGGAGCTGTTCTTTTAATTGTTGGTGACATTCCCTATGTTGTTGATACATTCAAAGGCAAAACAAAACCTCATCGTGTAACTTGGGGCATTGTTGTGTTAGTCAATGGCATAGGTTTTGCCAATCAGCTTGCTAGTGGTGCTTCTAATTCGTTGTGGGGTTTTGGGGCTGCCACTTTTATTACAGGGGTAATCTTTCTATCATCTCTCAAATTTGGCACGGGTGGGCATTCGAGAAATGACATGATTGCTCTTCTTGCAAGTCTTGTAGGCGTTGGGTTATGGGTAATTTTTGATTCCCCACTTTTCAGTATAGTTGCAAATGTTTTTGTCGCGATAATCTCGTTACTCCCTACAATTGCAAAAGCGAAGATGCATCCTGAAACCGAAACTAAAGTAAGTTGGTTATTGGGATCTATTGCTTCTACATTAACAATGCTTTCAGTTGGAGCACTCAATTGGAGGCTAATAATCCTACCGCTCGTAGGCGCACTCCTGCAGGCCTACATGGTTTATATTTTGTATTTTGAGACCAGAAATAAAAAACCTATCAAAGCTGTGGATGTAGACGAAGCGAAGCGTAACATTTTGTAAGCTAGAGTGCTATAATATAGGTATAAATAAGGGAGGAACCACATGCTGTACGTTATTCTGGCGGTCGTAGTTGTATTGCTGCTCGCGCTGGTTTTCATTTATAACAGTTTAGTTAAATCAAAAGTTCGTGTTGATGAGGCTTGGAGCGACATTACGGTGCAACTCAAGCGTCGTGCCGATTTAATCCCAAACTTGGTTAATACTGTAAAAGGTTACGCTAAGCACGAAAAGACCGTGTTTGAGGATGTGACTAAAGCTCGTGCGGCCGTTACTGCCGCCCAAGGTCCGGCTGAAACAGGAAAGGCTGAGAATCAATTCCAAGCAGCTTTGAAGAGCTTGTTTGCGGTTGCCGAAGCTTACCCAGATCTAAAGGCCAACGACAACTTTAAGCAACTCCAAGAAGAGCTTGTCGATACTGAAGATAAAATTCAGGCTTCTCGCCGATTTTACAATGGCTCAGTTCGTGATCTGAACACTAAGATTCAAACGTTCCCAACCAACATTTTTGCTGGCATGATGGGCTTTAAGATTCGCGAATTCTTTGAGGTTGACGAGGGCGAAGCTGCAAATATTGCTAAGCCGACAGATGTAAACTTCGACGACGAAGACGCAGAGAAAAAGTAACCCTAATCTACGATAGTGTATGTATAGCGAGATTGCGGCCAACAAGCGCAAGACAGTCATTATGATGATTCTGTTTGTGATTTTGGTGGGCGCACTCGGTTGGTTGTTCAGTGAATTTATGGGCCAGCCATCGATAACACCATATGTTTTGATTGGCGCGCTAGTATACGCCTTGATAAGTTACTACAGTTCGTCAAAAGTGGCTTTAGCACTCAACGGTGCGCACGAAATTGCTAAGCGTGACGATCCCAGGCTATATCGAATCGTTGAAAATTTGAGCATCACAGATGGCTTACCAACTCCAAAAGTCTATATAGTTGACGATCCTGCGCCAAACGCCTTTGCTACGGGTCGTAATCCGCAGGATGCTGCTGTTTGTGTGACAACTGGACTGCTCAACATGATGGATGACAACGAGCTGCAGGGTGTTATTGCCCATGAACTTGGACATGTCAAAAATTATGATATCCGGGTGTCGATGATTGCGTTTGCACTAGTGGCAGTTGTTTCAATCATTGCTGATATTATGCTTCGCATGTGGTGGTTTCGTGATAACGACAGCGAAGCTGGTTCGATCTTTTTCGTGGCTGGCATTATCGGTGCAATTTTAGCGCCGGTTGTGGCTTTCATGATTCAAATGTCAATTTCGCGCAAACGTGAATTTTTGGCTGATGCGACAGGAGCATTAACAACTCGTTATCCAGAAGGATTAGCCAGTGCGCTTGGGAAAATCAAAAAGTCAGGCAGTGTTATGAAAAAACAAAATGCCTCAACAGCACATTTGTTTTTTAGCAATCCTCTCAAGCAAAAAGCTTTTAGTAATTTATTTAGCACACACCCGCCAATTGATGAGCGAATTGCTAAACTACAATCAATGGGGACACATCAATAGTTATGGCAACAAGTAAAAAATCATCACCAGTTAACGAAACACGAAAACCACGCCGACAACTTAAGGCGCCAAAATATAAGACGTTTCGCATGCACAAACGCATCAAAAGCCCGCAAGCTAAACTACCATCAATTTGGAAACTTTGGAAAACTGCGTTCACACAATTGCTTTCACATAAGCGTATTTTTATTGGCATTACTTTAATTTATGCGCTGTTGATGTTGATATTAGTTCGCGGACTGAGCGGAGGATTAAGCGCCTATCAGCTTAAACAAAGCATTGATGCGACTGTTCATGGTACAGGAGGTAAGTTTGAAAGCTCATTTGCTGTATTCACCGTGCTACTTGGCTCGGCCAGTTCAAGCCAAGGCGACCTTGGAGGATTGTACCAGTCGTTAGTTTTAATCATTGCTACCCTCGCTTTTATTTGGGCGCTGCGTCAAACACAGTCTAACTCTAAGAAAAAAGCTACTGTTAAAGACTCGTTTTATCTTGGGTGTGCACCAGTAATTCCATTTATAGTAGTGCTTTTTATTATTAGCTTACAATTATTTCCAATTGCTATAGGTAACTTGATGTATTCATTTGTAATTGTTGGTGGGTTTGCTGCAAGCTCCATCGAAAAAGCCCTTTGGTTTATTATGATCGGTTTGCTATTTTTGCTATCGTTTTACATGATTTCATCATCTATTTTTGCTCTGTTCATTGTAACCTTACCAGACACACGACCGATGCAAGCTTTGAGAGCAGCACGCGAGCTAGTACGCTATCGTCGCTGGGCGGTGCTAAGAAAAGTAATTGTGTTGCCGATAGTATTATTTTTATTGCTAGCATTGGTCACTCTACCTTCATTGTTAATCATCCCTTATGTTGCGGAGTGGATATTTTTTATAGCAACGATGCTAGTTCTGCCAGTGTTGCTAAGTTATATGTATGCGCTGTATAGGGCGATGCTATGAGCAAGCTAAGCAAAGCCGAAGCTGCTAAGCGAGTCGAAAAACTTCGTGAACTCATCAATGAATATCGTTATGAGTACCATGTAAATGACCGCTCAATCATGAGCGAACCAGCTGCTGATAGTTTGAAACATGAGTTGTCCGAACTCGAGAGTGAGTACCCGGAATTGATAACACCTGATTCACCAACTCAGCGAGTGGCAGGTGAACCATCAAAAAAATTTAAATCAGTTGAGCATACCGAACGAATGCTGAGCTTGAATGATGTGTTTGATGAGTCTGAACTGACAGCCTGGGAAACGCGCATAAAAAAACTACTTGATGATAAAGGCAATATTGAATATTTTGGGGACCTTAAAATGGACGGCTTTGCCTGTGCATTGGTGTATGAAGACGGGCTGCTTGTACGCGCGGTAACGCGGGGTGACGGATATGTGGGCGAGGATGTAACTGCCAATGTGCGAACGCTGGAGTCTGTACCGCTGCGACTCAAAAATTCTAAAAAGTCTGCTCACTTTTTGATTGGTCGCACGGAAATCCGTGGCGAAATTGTTATGTACAAATCAGATTTTGAAAAACTCAACAAAGCTCGCGAGGCTAAAGGACAACCGCTGTTTGCCAATCCGCGAAACACAGCTGCAGGAACGATTCGCCAGCTCGATCCGAAACTCGTGCAAGCCCGGCCACTACATTTTAGAGCTTATGATTTGCTGCGTGACAATGCTGGCGACATTCCAACATATAAATTTGCTTATGATACATTGGGCGAGCTTGGCTTTTTGCGTAATAAAGACGCACCGGTTTTTAAAACCACTAAACAGGTTTTAGATTTTGCCGATGAGTGGGAAGACAAACGTCATAAACTGGCTTTTAATACTGATGGCCTAGTCGTTAAAATTAACGACCGACAAGTTTATCGCAAGCTCGGAGTTGTCGGTAAAGCACCACGGGGAGCCGTAGCCTACAAATACCCAGCCGAGCAATCAACCACAAAAGTTAAAGATATTTTTGTATCGATTGGCCGAACCGGTGCCGCAACACCTGTCGCTATGCTTGACCCTGTCGTAGTTGCTGGAAGTACTGTGCAAATGGCCACGCTGCATAATGAAGGCGAGGTTGCACGCAAAGACATTCGAATCGGTGACACGGTTGTAATTCATAAGGCTGGCGATATTATTCCTGAAGTTGTTGAGCCGCTGGTAAAACTCAGAACAGGCAAAGAACAGCCATTCAAAATGCCCACTAACTGTCCGGATTGCAATACAAAACTCGTCAAACTAAAGGCCGATGAAGCTGTCTGGCGTTGTCCAAATGAACACTGTCCATCCAGGTCGTGGAAACGCATTGAACATTACGCCAGTAAGGCTGCTCTTGATATCGAAGGCATGGGCGAAAAAAATGTTATTGCACTTTTAGAAGCTGGGCTCATTAAAGACACTGCTGATATTTATACGCTTAAGGCCGAACATGTGGTCAAACTTGATCGCTTTGCCGAGATATCATCTAAAAAATTAGTTGACGCAGTTGCTGAGAAAAAAGAACCGCTATTGGCACGCTTTATTTATGGTCTTGGCATTCGTCATGTTGGTTCACAAACTGCAGTTGATCTGGCAAATCATTTTCGTAATCTGAACGCAATTAAAGCGTCAACCATTGATGAACTGAGTGATGTCGAAGGCATCGGTGAAGTTGTCGCCGAATCGATTGTCGAGTGGTTTGCTGAGCCGGCTAATCAAAAACTATTAGATAAATTCCAAAAGTTCGGTGTGAGGCCAGTTGAAGTTAAAAAAGTTGGTGGCAAATTAGTTGGCATGGGCTTCGTGGTGACCGGTACACTTGATAAATTTGAGCGTGAAGAAGCCGCCGAAGCGATTCGCTCGCAGGGCGGAACTTTTCAAAGCAGCGTTGGTAAAGACACAACTTATGTTGTGGTCGGAGAAAACCCTGGCAACAGTAAACTCACCAAAGCTGAAAAGCTCGGTACTAAAGTAATTGACGAACAAGCCTTTATTGACATATTAGAGAAGTAGGTTATGCTTAAAGCAGTGTCAGGCGCATGGCGGCCGAAACACAAAAACTAAAACAAAAGTTACACTCGCCGCCGGGTGGGCGCGCCTGAGCTACCAAGTTGCTACTCAAGCAACTTTTTTATTTTCAGGCTTTTTGTATCCGTACAAATAAAACAGCGCAGCAATAAAAGTTACGCCGTAGAAATACCAAATATCTCTGAGCCAGCCCATTTGCAGATTGCCACCAAGCTTAAGACTGTGAACCAAAATCAAAATCATGGCACCGTCACTGGCGTACTGCACATATTTCCACCAAGGCTTTTTGTTGAACTTGCGTCGGAATTCATAGGCCAGAAATGTGAGCAGTGCAATCGTTCCAAGTGTGCCAAACCAATGCATTGGCTCACCTAAATAATGCCAGTAACTTAATGGTGGCAAACCAAAACCATCGCGCCATAACTGCCACCAAAAAATACCTGGGTGTACACAAATCGCAAACAATACAACTAAGCTTGTTATTTCGAAGTATTTCTTGGTTACATTACTCTCCAAACCATGAAATTTCTTTCCAGCTGCCACAATGTAGTGCGACCACATAATGCTAAATGCCAACAGGCCAAAAAGAGGGAAAAGCGAGTAGCTACTAATATTTGAAGTGTTCCAGGCAATGCGTTGCCCCCAAGAAATAAAGGCAAGGGCTGCGACAAAAATGCTGAGTAACCAAGCAAATATGATGAATCGACGTTCGTTTGACATATGATTATTATAACTTGTTTTATTGGCTCGGAGGTACACCTCGCTACGCTCCAGCTCCTGACGTAGCGAACGAACCCACAGCTTACACGGTACAGGTTCTCGTCGCGCGTATCACAGACCATCAAAAAAGACCTACCTACGGCAGGCCTTCTTTGATGGTGCGCGAGGTGGGACTCGAACCCACAAGCCTTATTCAGGCAACGGATTTTAAGTCCGTCGCGTATACCAGTTCCGCCACTCGCGCTTAAGGTGCATAGACTGGTTAACGGACTGATTATACCTCAGTAACTACAAAAGTTTAAGGAGTTGTTTAGGTGTTTTGACAACTTTATCAATCAGCGTATCACGGCATGGGTCACCTGTTTTAGTGCTTAGGGCAAAAATTGGTTTGCCCAGCGCACAGGCATAAGCCATTTCCATGGTCACGCTCACCCCAGCATAATCATCTTTGTTATAAATAAAGCAAACTTCACTTTTTTTGATCCAATCAAAATGTTCGAGCGTTAAACCCTTGAAGAATTTTTGGGTTACAAACTCTGAACCTAACTTTGTATCTTCTTCATATGGTGGATCATTAAAACTAGGCTCAAAGACTAGCACGCCGGCTTTTCGAAGCTCGTTACAGAACTTGTCGATCTCTTTGTAATACTTTTTTGAACCACACACCACAACAGACTTCATAATAAAAGTGTATCAAAAAAGCATGTAATTTGATCACCGAGATCAAATTACATGCTGGAGGTGCGTACGGGTAACGCTCCCGTCTAACAGGTTTTGCAGACCTGTACCTAACTTCTCGGCCAACGCACCATAATTACCAGTGTATTCTAGCAAAAAACTCTTATCTTTAGTATGGCAAGATCAGGAGTTTAGGATTCAAGCGGCGGCCATGGAACACGAACTAATCGATCTGGGTTATCCCCACCAAGTCTGCCATCAAAAACTGTCCATTGTAAAACGTTAACTTTGTAGACACCATGTGGTGGAATTTCTGGCTCAGGATGGTTCAAATACTTGTCTATTTCTTCGTCAGTGAAAGTTTCGTAAGTTCTAAAGGTATTGAGCGCCTCTTCAATTTGATCAGCATCATCTAAATGGACTGCGTCACCCTCAAACGAAAGACCATGAGGCGGAGTGCTTTTAGTTTGTCCTTCTTCATGCATAGTTCCAGAAACTAAGGCCATAGCTCCAATATCCGCACAATTATCAATATACGTAGAATGTATGCGGCTGGGAGAAGAAAAAGTTAGCAGATCTAATTTGGCTGTTGGCGCAAACCACATTGTTGCACTATGTGGCATACCATCATGAGAAACAGTAGTTAAAGTTAAGAGAGGCGACTCACTACGAGCAATGGTTTCAACTTCTGCATGCAATCTTCCAAGCGTTTCAGGACTTACCATAGAACTCCTTTGAAAAATACAATACGATACTATTGTAAACTTGTCAATAGTATCGATCTAGGAAGTTATTTCTCTTAAGAAGTTTCTCATGAATGCTCCGAACGATGCATTTCGAAAAGCTTTATCTTTGGCTCTTTGTGCGATGCGTAAATCTTTCATTTCACTTTTAGCAGCGTCGTCAATTATTGCGATTCTTCGATCGGCTTCCTTGCGGATTTTATCTTGTCGTTCTTGAGCTGTTTTTGCCGGGCCACTGGCTGCACTGTCTGCAACGTTTATTAGCTGCTGACAGGCTTCAGCCAAAGAACCAAAAATTTCAGTTTCCCGCACGAAACTTCTATCAAGACACTCTTTCTGGCTACATCGTAGTTTGAGGATGTCTTTGCCACCATCACTCGCAACTAAAGCGGCTCGTCCACAAAATTCTGAGGGGCACAATGGCCTTGTCGCAGTCATGATATCGTCAAAAAGTTCTTGAGCTGGCTTACCGGCTACTGCACTTATTGCATCAATGTCACTTGGTCGGCCTGTTTCTGCATCAGCTGCATTAAATTCAATGCGAGGCATATAAACTCCTTAGATTTCTCTCATTTATAAGTCAATGCTGCATGTTACGCAAGCATGAGGGGGTTGAGCTTAGGACTGGCCTGATTGACCAAGGTGTTTTTTGATTTGTTTCACAGCCACGGTCGCTATCGCAATTCCTGTACCAGCAAATAATACGGTACCACCAATTTTTACGATAATGTGCCCATTCCCACTCTCGGGGATAATAACTTCAGCTGGACCATAGTGTTCATTTGGTTCAGTAGGATCTTGAGCAGGAATTGATGCGTTGTAAAGCCCTGAGTCGTCATGGAGTTCTGTTAACACAGCACTCGTGACAGATTTTCCTCTTCTGCGAAATTTTGATCGTTTTATGGGCGGAACATCTCTATCAGTCTCCTCAGGCGGCGTTTCAAAATTTCCAGTCAGATGTAAGACAGTCACTTCTTTTGGCTCATGTTCGGCTGGATTTATTTCAGGGCTAGGGACTGCCATAATTTATTCGCCGACGGTGCCAGTTTTGACTTTGCCGGCGCGTTTGTAATGCGCAAAGATTACACCCTTTGGTGTAACCGAACTTTCAATTAGTTTAAAGGCTGCAGGAATTGTACCTTCTTCAAACAATTTTTTGCCTGTTCCAAGAGTCAGCGGGTGAGTAATCAACCACATTTCGTCGACTAAGTCATTCTTGAGTAGGGACTGAATAAGCTTACTGCTACCCCAAATTTTGATATCAGAACCCTTTGATTTTTTAAGTTTTTTTACGTCTTCAACACTCTTTAAGAACACTGAATTTTGCCAGTCAGATGTTTTCTTAGTTTTGGATACACAGTATTTTGTGACATCGTTGATACCTGGCCACGCATCGGCGTGTTTTGGCCAATAACTTTCAAAAATATCAAAGGTTTTTCTGCCTAACAAAATATCCACGGGCTTCATAAGTTTTTCCATGTTCTTGGCAGAAGTCTCGTCAAAATAGGGTGCTTGCCAACCGCCATACTTAAAACCGCTTGTTTTATCTTCGTCGGGTCCACCGGGAGCCTGCATAACTCCGTCCATAGTAAGAAATGACATTACAGTTATTTTTCGCATGTTTTTATTTTAATCTTCTTTTGGCTTTAATTCTATCCCGCCCGTATAGCCCATCTGCCGCTCAGCACGTATGTGCAGCATTTCATTAATCAGGTTTGTCTCTTTGGCGTAGGCTTCCTGGACGGCTTTACCAATCTCATTAAAAATTGGTAAGTATGGCACGTAGGTTGCTGCAGATTCGTCAGTTGAATGTTCGTTATCTGTCACTGCAGTTTTAATTTCTTCAAAACTGCGTCCAACATGGCAGCCCAAACTAAAAAGTGGTCCATCTGTCGAGCCATATATTGTGATAACACGATTTTTTTTGCCAAAGTTTCCTATGTGAGTAATTGTTCGTTGAGTCGGTACAATTGCGCCTTCACCAAGTTCAACTTCGTTGTGTAAAAGCACCTTGGGTCCAACGCTTGCACCGGCACCAATTTCTCGAGCAGCAGTCGAATGCTTAGATACATCATCTGGGCAGATAGTGGCCCCGGCCATAATTAATGTCAGGTTTGATACTGTAACATTTGGGCCAATTACGACCCCAGCATCAATATAAGAACCCAGACCAATTGTAGAATCGTGTCCAATCCATACATGTTGGCCAATATGGGCGTCAGGTTGGACTTTAACACCAGGCTTAATATTAGCGAATGCCTCTACAGTTGCACAGCTAGAAACATATGCTGTTTCGTCGATTCTAGCGTCAAGGTCGATGAAATATTCCATTGGACTACCATACAACTTAGTAGCAACACAGTCAATAATGCTGGTTAACTTTTGATCACTTCTACTAATTCAACTTGATAGCTAGTTTGAAGCAGGAGCGTACATCAAGATGACGCCGCCGTTTTGCAATTTTCGTTCTTGCAGAAGTTTGAGCTTTTGATACGGAATACTTTTATTAAATAAGTGGCGGCCGTTACCTAGGAATACAGGCGCAACGCACAACCGGTATTCATCAAACAAGCCGGCCTTCATGAGTGAGTCTGACAAAATAGCACTGCCAAACACAAACATTATCCCATCACCTTGTTGCTTTAAATCGCCAAGCTCTTTGACAGCGTCTTTCACGATTGTGGTGTTTTGCCACTCTGCCGTCTGAAGAGTAGTTGAACAGACAATCTTCGGTAATTTGTTCATAAATGGCGTTTCCGGCTCGCCTTCGGCTTTTGCCCAGTAATCAGCCATGCCTTGGTAGGTCTTGCTACCAAAAACCAGCATTTCGGCGGTGTTTAGCTGCTCGATACTGAATTTTTCAAGCTCTTTATCGAATACAGTTTGGTGAAAATCCAAATCCCAGGCGTGTTTACCTTCAAAATAGCCGTCAAGCGAAATCACATTCCACATAATCAATTTTCTCATATCTTTATCGTATCAAAATTTACGCAATTAACGATGTGTGCCAGACAGTCATGATGTATGATGGATACATGATTAAGGCCAGCAAGCTCACTAGAAAATACGGCAAAAAACTGGCTGTTGATAATGTATCTTTTGAAGTCTCAAATGGTAAGGTAACTGGCTTTCTTGGGCCAAACGGCGCTGGTAAATCTACCACCATGCGTTTAATGCTTGGACTATCCAATGGAAGTGGCAGTACGACATTTGACGGCAAAAAACTCTATGAGTATAACCGCCCCTCGGAAGTTGTGGGTATTTTACTTGAAGCAAAAGCATTCCATCCCACTCGTACAGCGCGCAATCATCTGAGAGTACTTGCAGCCCAAGGTGGTATCCCTGAAAAGCGAGTCGATGAAGTCCTGGATATTGTCGGCTTAAAGGATCAAGCCAAAGGTAAGCCGGGCAAGTTCTCGCTTGGCATGAGCCAACGCCTTGGCATTGCCGCTGCGCTGCTCGGGCAGCCAAAGTATCTTATTCTGGATGAACCTTCTAACGGTCTTGACCCCGAGGGGATGGCATGGCTCCGAGATTTTCTGAAAGAATACGCCGATGAGGGCAACGCCGTGTTTGTTTCCAGTCATTTATTAAGTGAGATGTCGCAGTTGGCCGATGATGTTGTGGTAATAGGCAAGGGCAAGCTGATTGCCAATACTTCCATGAAAGATTTACTATCAAAAAATGCCAAATCCAGAGTGTTTGTGCGGACGTCAAATACTGCTGCGCTAGAAAGATTGTTGAGTCAAAATAAACTTGCGTTTGAGCAATCCGACGGCGGGTTAAGTGTTATGGGTGCAACCACAGACAAGATTGGTAACCTTGCTTTCAAGGGCGGCCTGACTGTTCTTGAGCTGGCGAGCCAAACTGCCTCACTTGAAGACGTTTTTTTGGATCTAACCGAGGGAAGTGAAGAATTCAAAGCGCACCAAGTAGACTCATCCAAGAAAAGGGGCAAAAAATGAAGGATGCTCTAACGGCTGAGTTTCGCAAGCTGCTGACGGTACGATCGACGTACTTTATTACTGGCCTTATGACTTTGCTGGTTATTTTGGTAGGATTTTATGCTCAAGGTTGGCGTCTGATGGGTGCTGATCTACAAAACCCAAACCAGATTTCCAGTGTGTTACTGGGCATATCTGCAGTTAAGGTCTTCGGTGCAATCGTCGGAATCTTGCTCATGACGCACGAGTATCGTTACAACACCATTCTGCACACACTAACCAGTAGTAATAGTCGTAGCAAAGTCCTGTGGTCTAAATTCATCGTGGTAAGTGTTTACGCCATTTTGCTCAGTGTTTTTACGGGGGTTTTGGCACCACTCATGGTGTACTTAGGTGTGCACGCGCACGGACATGTTTTGGCTCCACAAATAATTGATTACGGCACCATTGTTTGGCGCAACTTATTCTATGGTTGGGGGTTTGCAATGGCAGGCCTACTATTGGCTGCGCTCATGCGTAACCAGATTGCCGCTATTGTTGCACTGTTTCTCATTCCTGGCATAGTAGAGCAGCTTGTTGGTGCATTATTGCTCAAACACAACAGCGTGTATCTGCCTTTCTCTGCCTTAGGGCAAGTTCTTAGTGGACCGTCCAATGGCGCTCCTACAAGTAGCGCGATGTCAGCAGGCAAGGCTGCCCTTGTTTATTGTGCCTATGTCATAGTTGGCTGGATTATTGCTTGGATATTATTCCTGAAGCGCGACGCAAACTGATATTGAATCCCTTGCAGCAAGACGATAGCTTATGTATAATCTCCCCTGTTCCGCGGGTGTAGCTCAGTTGTTTAGAGCGCTTCCTTGCCAAGGAAGAGGCCAGGGGTTAGAGTCCCCTCACCCGCACCAATACTTCGCCGTCTGCAAGACGGTTTTTTTATTGAGGATAGATTAGATTGACATATGCAGAGGTAGTGAAATAATAAGGCTATGATTGATGGTTCTATCGAATTCGAAGGTCACCGTAGCTTACCGAGTATGCGCGACATACAACGACACACCTACCTTGATGTTGATGACTGGGAAAAAGAAGATCTTTGGCAGGAGCAGCACGAACTTGATTTGCTTGGAGCTGATAATCTCCAAATTACCGCTTTAATCGAAAACGATAAAAAAGTTCTAGATCTAAGCAAGCTTGAAGCTGAAGCTGCAGAAGAAGTTATTGAAGAAGCAGAAGCTATCGTTCAAAATCATGCAAAACTTATTGACACCATTGGAAGTGTGGCAGTCGGCACTAGTCGGCTAGAAATTTTCAATAGCAGCGAAAAACCAGAAGGCCGTATTGGGGGAAGACGCTGGGATAATGTTGATCCTTCTTTCCGACCGACGCCTCCGGCCTTTCGTGGTCAAGGCGGAAAACCAAAAAGCCAAGCTCCACCATTGTCAGCACATCGGGACAGTCGAAAGAGTTGGCACCAACCTATCATTCAGCCATCAAGACCTCCTGAGAACGATGACCCAATTATTGATTTACGTTTCGATAAGCCAGAAGTTATTCCACCAAAGCCATTGAATTTAGATCTGCTTCCAAGCCCTGTAAGTGAGGTAGCGATCCCCGAAAAAAAGACCAAGCTAAAAACCAAGAAAAAATTTATGGGCGGCGTTGTAAATCGCATCAAAGGTTTTATTGATTCGCATCGTAAGCCCGAAAAAGAATCGCATCCTAATCGAAAACGAAGAATTGGTATAGCAGTTGGTGCTGTCGCTGTCGTGGCTGTTGCTGCCGGCAGCTTAGTGTATGCAACTCGTGGCAACTCTGAAGCGAGTTCTGTCAATGAAGCTTTAGCTAGTCGAGCGCCAGTTACATCTGTCTATCATGCACCCGAAACAACTACATCAACAAGATTTTCGCCAACCAGAAATGCCCAGTATCGAGAATTTTATAAAGTTGATCACGATCTTTCGGAAGAAGAGATGAATCAGTTAGATGCTGCGTTTCATGAAATGGCTGCTAACCCTACAGCGTTCCAAGAGCTACTAAATCAAGGATAAAATGGTGGAGCTGAGGGGACTCAAACCCCTGACCCCTTCGCTGCCAGCGAAGTGCTCTAATCAACTGAGCTACAGCCCCAAAACAGGGGAATTGTACAACATTTACCCTTAAACTGCTACAATAAGCCAACATGGCAGTGAGTCAGGAGCAGGAGAGTGCAAGGTCAAGGCTAATCAAAGGTTTATTTTTGGTTGGTTTGGTTATTTTTGTGGGCTCTGGCTACAACTGGATCGTACACGTTTATGGGGGTGCCTATAATACTTTTTGGGGCATGATTGGCGATAATCTTAAAAGCTACGGTCTTTCTGAGATAAGTTCACAAAAAGATGATTCGCGGGGATTAAGCCAGGATCAAGTTACTCAATTGCAACTTGGCCAACAAGCTGTTGCCGATGGCACAGCAAACATTGTTCAAAACGCTGGTGCGGCTGACCAAGTCAAAATCAGCACCGAAACAATTGCCACACCGACGACTAATTACATTCGCTACACAGAGCTATCTATCAATCAACCATTAGCAAATGGCCAAAAGCCAGACTTTTCAAAATTCGAAGGAATCTGGGCGTCGGCACCAAACATTGGTGACGGCAAATCAACTTTTGTTAACGCAATGTTTGGTCCATTAGGGCGAATGCCAATTGGCTATTTACAACCAAAGCAACGCCAAGAGCTGGTTAATTTTATGCAAACCAACAAGGTATATACATTTAACGATTTAACGGTCAAAAAAGAATATCACGGTACGCGGCCGGTTTATGTGTATGAGGTTGATGTTAATACACGTGCGTATGTGATGATGCTTAAAAAGTTTGATCAAATGACAGGCCTCAACCAAATTGGCTCGGTGGATGAGAATCAATTTTCGGCTAGCGAGAAACTGCAATTGAAAGTTTCGGTTGATGTGCTCAGTCGTAACATCGTAAAAGTCGAATATCCAAGTAGCGGCCAGGCGGAAACCTTTACTGGTTTTGGCGCGCATATGCCAGTTTCGTTGCCGACAAATACGGTTTCGGTAAACCAACTCGAAGCGCAGCTACAAAAGACGCTGTCTGGACAATAGGCAAACATCTACGCTTAATTTATACTGGTGCATATGCAAGTAGTCGTTGATTCACTATTAACGAATTATGTTCAAACCGGAAAAGGCAAGCAGTCTATTTTGCTATTGCATGGCTGGGGCGATAACTTACAAACGTTTAAAAACCTGCAAACTGAGCTTTCCAAAAAATGCAGCGTTGTGAATGTCGATTTGCCAGGTTTTGGCAACACACAAGCACCAGCAGGAGTCTGGGATCTGGATAACTACGCAAAATTTGTAGCAGCGTTTTTGAAAAAAATTGATGTGAATCCATCGGTAATTATTGCGCATTCCAATGGTGGCGCCCTGGCAATTCGTGGTCTTGCAACTGGAGTTTTGAACTCGAATAAACTAGTACTGCTAAGTTCATCAGGTATTCGTAACACGCAAAAAGCCCGACGCTTTGGGTTAAAGATTATTGCCAAAACTGGCAAGGTTACAACTTTTTGGCTGCCAACTTCGAGCAAGCAAAAGCTGCGCAAAAAATTATACGGTGTGGCTGGCTCAGACATGTTGGTCGCTCCGCACATTCAGGAAACTTTCAAAAAAACTGTTCGCCAAGATGTACAAGCAGACGCCAAAAAAATTACGACGCCAACACTGCTTATTTATGGCGAGCAGGACAAAGCTACGCCACCAGCTTACGGCGAGCTGTTTCATAATCTTATCGATGGCTCAACATTCGAATCAGTTGGTGGAGCAGAGCATTTTGTGCATCACGATAAGCCCGAAGTTGTTTTAAAATTGGTTGAGGATTTCTTGTCATGATGAAAAAATTCTTTAGTTTTTATTCACCTCGCTACGCTGTAAGTTTGATTTACATGCTGCAGTCGACCGAATATCAAATTCGGCCGTACCTAAGTTGGTACTGGCGGACAGGCGATTTTCGTCATGTTATGTATCGTCGACAACTGGTTAGAACAAAAGCTGCAATGCTTCTGTTAGCGGCGTTGATGTTTGGTATGTGCGCACAAATTGTTACTGGCTTGGCGCTAATTTGGCTTTGGAATAATCATGGCCTTCAAGGCGGGTGGCAATTCGGACTGGCGTTAATTATCAGTTACCCAGTTGTCTGGGCCTACTTAATCACAGTGCCGTTACTTTTAGGAAAAATTTTCATTGTGTGGCCACGTGACCGTAAATATATTCGCCAATCGAAAGAGATTTTTGGCGAGTCTAAGGCTACTAAGATTGCGGTGGCCGGCAGTTACGGCAAAACCAGCATGAAAGAGATGTTGCTTACAGTTTTAGAAGAAGGCAAAAACACGGTTGCCACACCAGCTAATAAAAACGTGGCCAGCTCGCACGCTAAATTTGCTCGCACGCTAAATGGTGATGAAGAAGTTATCATTATTGAGTACGGCGAAGGCAAACCAGGTGACGTAGCTAAATTCGCTCAAACAACCCAGCCAAATATCGGCGTAATTACAGGACTTGCTCCAGCGCATCTGGATCATTACCCAAATCTGCAAGCAGCCGGTGAGGATATTTTTAGTCTGGCCGATTATTTGGATAGTAAGGAAGTGTACGTGAACGGCGAGTCGCCAGCCGTCAAAGATTTTTTGAAGCCCGAATATAACGCCTATGACAGCAGTGGTGTACTTGGCTGGAAAGTTAGCAAGGTTAATATTTCTGTCGAAGGTACCAGTTTTGAAATGAAAAAGGGCAAGACTACGCTTAAACTGCAAAGTGGCTTACTTGGGCAGCACAATGTTGGACCACTGGCGTTAGCGGCTGCTTTGGCGGACAAATTAGGGCTCAGCAAGGCTCAAATTGAGAAAGGCGTCGCAAATACTCAGCCATTTGAGCACCGTATGCAACCGCGCAAAGTCG
Source organism: uncultured Candidatus Saccharibacteria bacterium (assembly GCA_964590205.1). Lineage (GTDB taxonomy): Bacteria > Patescibacteriota > Saccharimonadia > Saccharimonadales > JAGQNJ01 > CAZPVO01. The sequence goes on from CAZPVO010000001.1 coordinate 135,673, forward strand.
GCAGCGCCTGGATTATTGATGACACTTACAATGGGAACATTGACGGCATTGCGGCAGGGCTGCAGCTGCTCAAAGCCTTGCCAGCACGGCGTAAGATTTATGTTACCCCAGGCCTTGTTGATCAAGGGGTTGAAACTAAAAACGTGCACATCAAAATGGGCGAGTTGATTGCCGATGCCAAACCCGACAGTGTAGTACTGATGCTCAACTCAGCAGCCAAATTTATTCAAGAGGGTCTCGAAAAATCGGGCTACAAGGGGGGCTTGGTTGTCGAAGAAGATCCGCTGAGTTTTTACAGTAACATTGATCAGTTCGTAGCAGCAGACGACATAGTTATGCTCCAGAATGATTGGACAGATAATTACAATTGATAGCAAACAATTGTATGGTACAATTGAAATATGAAAACCATAGCCGTTATCTTTGGTGGTCGCTCAACAGAGCACGACGTCTCAATCGTGACTGCAATCGCCAGTATTATTAAACCGTTAGAACTTACGCGTGAATATCAAGTTGAAGCAGTTTATATTGCCAAAGATGGCTCTTGGTATTGGGATGACAAACTCAAAGACATTAGCTTATATCAAAGTGGTGACATTGAAGATTTTATGCGAAAAGCGTCGAAGGTTCAGTTATCGCTTGATAATGGTTTAACACTGATAAAATCCAGTAATTTTGCGGGCCGCAAGATGTACAAAAAAATCGACCTGGTTTTTCCAGCAATGCATGGAACCCACGGTGAAGACGGCGAACTGATGGGAATCCTTGAGATGGCCAACGTGCCATATGTTGGTTGTGGAGTAGCCGCCAGCGCAGTTGCTATGGACAAAGTTTTGGCAAAACAAGTTACAGAAGGCGCAAAATTACCTAGCTCGCCATGGACTTGGTTTTACACCGACGATTTAGCCCATAAACACAGCGAGATTATTAAGGAAATCGACAAACTCAAATATCCACTATTTGTAAAACCGGCTCATTTAGGCTCGAGTATCGGCATCACACGCGTTGCCGAAAAATCTCAGCTCATGAACGCACTGGAAGTTGCTAGCCACTACGATGACAAAGTAATTGTCGAACAAGCCGTTGATAATTTGATTGAAGTTACCCTGCCGATTATGGGTAATGACGATCCAAAACCGGCACTGCTGGAACAACCACAACTCAAAGCCGAAGATTTCTTTGATTTCGAAACTAAATATATGCAAGGCGGCAAAAAGGGCGGTAAAAAAAGTGGCCAAAAAGGCTCGCAGGGTTACAGTACCATTCCGGCACCTATTGCCAAAGATCTGTATGACAAAGCCGAAAAACTCGGACTCGATGTTTATAAAACAGTTGGCTGTGAAGGCATTGCTCGTGTCGACATACTAATCGATGGCAACACAGGCGAAGTATTTTTCAACGAAATCAATCCATTACCAGGTGGTCTGTATGCACATAACTGGAATAAAGCTGGAATTTCGGGCGTTGAATTAGTGCAGAAACTTGTGAACTACGCACAGGATCGCTGGGACAAAAAGCAAAAAGTAGCGACGGCGTTTGCTACAAATTATTTGAAACAATTTTAGGGGGTGCACGGTGGCAGAATTTGATTATAAAAAAAGTTTGGTTTATTTCCGTGACCGCTTTGTGCCATTTGAAGACGCTAATGTCAGCATTGGCAGTTCTCCAGTGTTGTACGGGTTGTCGGTCTATACCGTAGTCAATGTTCTGTGGGATGAAAAAAATCAGCGACTGTGCATTTTTCGCTTAGAGGATCATTACAAGCGACTGCAAAACTCGGCTAAAATTATGGATTTTCACTCGTTTACTCGCGATTGGTCGTTTGAAAAATTCAAACAAACCATCGAGGATTTACTGCACAAAAATAACATTCGCGAAAACGCGCTGGTTCGAGTTTCGGTATTTGTAGACGAGCTACTGGCAGGCACAAAAATCCATGACTTAAAACACAGTTTTAGTGCATTCGTATATCCGCTTGGGCATATTTATCCAAGTGCCGGTGTTAATTTGTGCGTATCGAGCTGGCAGCGAAATTCTGACAATGCGATACCAGCAAGAGCCAAAGTTAACGGCAGTTATATTAATGCAAGTCTTATGAAAAATGAAGCGCTGATGAATGGCTACGATGATGCTATTGCGCTTGACGAACATGGCCATGTGGCTGAAGGCACTGTGGCAAACTTCTTTATGGTTCGCGACGGGGTGCTGATTACGCCTGATAACGCCACAGATATACTCGAGGGTATTACACGCGACACAATTGTTCGTTTTGCTCAGGATCAAAACCTGCCGCTGGAAATCCGTTCTATTGATCGCAGCGAACTTTACATTGCCGATGAGGCCTTTTTGGCCGGCAGCTCGGCGAATATTGCGCCAATTATTTCAATCGATAAGCGAACTATTGGTGACGGCAGACCTGGTCGAATGACCGGAATCGTTAGCGATTTTTACGACGCCGTCCGCTTGGGCCAAGTCCCGCAATATCCCGACTGGGTAACTGTGTTATAATCAGTTTTAACATGAAACGATATTTGATTCACATATCTTCATTCTTAAGACCGCTCGCCTAAGCGGCGATTATTTATTTTTCTCTTATTTCTATAATTTTTAAGGAGTACTAAAAGTGACTAAACTTTTATATTTAGATGATTTTAATGTTCTTAGTTGCGAGGCAACGGTTGAGGATATCAAACAAACAGAAGATGGCAAAACAGCCGTAATTTTGGATCAGACTTGTTTTTATCCCCGAGGAGGTGGCCAGGACTGGGATACAGGAACAATTAAGGGTTCATCAGATTTTAAAGTTGAGGAGGTTCGGCTCGATCCGGAAGGTGTGGTATGGCATATTGGCACCGGATCGTTAATAACAGGCGAACCTGTTGACTGCGAAGTAGATAAAAAACGGCGAGACGAAAATACTAAACTTCACTCAGCCGGGCATGTGATTGACATGGCAGTCTCAGAACTTTATCCTGATTGGACTCCGCAGAAGGGTGCGCATTATTCGCACATGAGTTTCGTGGAATATGGCGCTGAATGTGAGGACGTCGAGTCTGTTCGTGAAGCAATTGAGCAAAGAATTGCTGAGCTGCAAGAAAAAGGAACCGAGAATAAACTACAGTTCATGGGTATCGATGAGCTTAAGAATGTCTGTCGGCACGTGCCTGAATATTTGCCAACCAACAAGCCAACACGCGTTGTAATGTACGGCGACTTTGGCGTGCCGTGTGGCGGAACGCACGTTAAAAACATTAAAGACATTGGAAAAATAGAGGTAACAAAGGTAAAATCCAAGAAAGGCATTACTAAAGTTAGCTACCGCGTAGAAGGAATTAACTGATGAAAAAATATAGCCCAAAAGAGTTAGAGCCACGCTGGCAAGATAAGTGGGAATCCGACGGCATTTACCAGGCTACCGAGGATCCAAAAAAGCCGAAACGCTATGTATTGGAGTATTTTCCTTATCCAAGCGGTGCGGCTATGCATGTCGGCCACGTCCGCAATTACACTATTGGTGACGCCTTGGCGCGTTTTAATCGTATGAACGGTTTTAATGTGCTGCACCCAATGGGCTGGGACGCTTTTGGTCTGCCTGCGGAAAACTACGCCATTAAAACTGGCACCAGTCCTCGTCAGGCAGTTGATGAGAACACCAAGAAGTTCAAAAAACAGCTCATGCAGATGGGTTTTAGTTACGATTGGACCCGCGAAATTGACAGCACCGATCCGAACTATTACAAATGGACACAGTGGTTCTTTTTGCTGCTACACAAGCGGGGCTTAGCCTATCAGAAAGAAAGCCTGCAGTGGTGGTGTCCAGTGGATAAGACGGTACTGGCTAACGAGCAAGTCGAAAATGGCCGTTGCTGGCGCTGTGACAGCTTGGTTGAAAAGAAACCGCTCAACCAATGGTTCTTTAAAATTACTGAATATGCCGATCGCTTGGTTGAAGATTTAGAAGACCTTAACTGGACAGATGCCATTAAGTCTATGCAGCGCAATTGGATTGGACGTAGTATCGGCGCTGAAGTTGATTTTAAAATTAAAGACAGCAGTGAAAAAATTACAGTTTTTACGACTCGGCCTGATACATTATTTGGTGCAACCTTTATGGTGCTGGCTCCAGAGCACCCATTGGTTAGCAAAATAACTACCAGCGAGCAAAAAGCAAAAGTCGAGGAGTATGTAAAAAAAGCCCAGGCCAAAAGTGACATTGAACGTCAAGAAACTGATCGCGAAAAAACCGGTGTCTTTACGGGTGCGTATGCTATTAATCCAGTCAATAATGAAGAGATTCCTGTCTGGATAGCTGACTATGTCTTATTTGGTTATGGAACTGGAGCTATCATGGCCGTTCCTGCACACGACGAGCGGGATTATGAGTTTGCCCAAAAGTTTGAATTACCAATAGTTCCTGTTATTGCTCACGAATACTTTGATAAAAAAACTCCGCCAATTGATGGCAAAGAACAACAAGCCCGAAGCGCAATCCAAATAATCATTAAACATCCCAACGATGAAAAATATTTGATTCTCAAAAAGCTTGGCTGGAAAACAGAAGCCTACAGTTATGTAAACGGTGGTATTGAAAAAGGTGAAAAGCCAGTTGATGCTGCACTACGGGAGCTAAAAGAAGAAACAGGTTTTAAAAACTTTGAAGAAATTAAACAAGTCGGAACAACGTACTTTGTTAATTTATTCCATGAGCGTAAAGGCCACAACCTGCGCGCCCAAATGTTTACGTTTGCTTTGCAACTAAAAGATCTTGAACATGATGATATAAGCCAAGAAGAAAAGGACACCAATGAATTAGTTTGGGTCACAAAAGACGAACTACTAGAAAAAATTCATGGTGAGGGTGCTAAGAAAGCATTTCAGGACTTCACAAGTGGAGACAGCAACTTGGTTACTGAAGGTGTGATGGTTAACTCGGGTAAATACAATGATATGCCATCAGATCAAGCCCGCGAAAAAATTATTGCAGATCTTGCAAAACAAGGTGTAGCGGCTGAGCGTGTGAACTACAAAATTCGTGATTGGTTGATTAGTCGCCAGCGTTATTGGGGCGCGCCAATTCCAATAATTCATTGTCCAAAAGATGGGGCAGTGCCTGTTCCGGAAAAGGATCTACCAGTCAAATTGCCTGAACTAAAGAAATTTGAACCAACCGATGACGGCCGTAGCCCACTTGCTAACGTGCCAGAGTTTGTGAACACTACCTGCCCAAAATGTGGCGGTGTTGCGTCGCGCGAAACAGATACAATGGACGGTTTTGCCTGTTCTAGTTGGTACTTCCTGCGGTTTGCTGATCCACACAACGCCGAGCAAGCCTTCAGTAAAAAACAGGCTGATTTTTGGTTGCCAGTTGATGATTACATTGGCGGTGCTGAGCACGCAGTGATGCATCTTCTGTACGCTCGCTTTTGGACTAAAGTCATGTTTGACGAAGGATTAATTAACTTCACCGAACCGTTCACGACACTTCGGAACCAAGGCATGATTTTAGCGCCTGATGGGCTCAAAATGAGCAAGAGCAAGGGGAACACCATCGAACCGGGTGGCTTAATTGACCAAGGTTATGGCGCAGATTCAATCCGAATTATGGAATTGTTTATTGGCCCGTACAACCAAATGGCTAACTGGTCAGTTGAAGGTATGGGCGGGAGTTTTAGGTTTTTGCAGCGCGTTTGGACGTTGACTCAAGAATATATTGAGGCCAAAGAAAACACGAACAACAAGAACCAGGAAATTTTAGTCGCAACTCATCAAGCAATAAAAAAAGTCAGCCAAGATTTACATGACCTTGGGTTTAACACAGCCATTGCAGCACTCATGGAATTCACCAATGAACTCTACAAAATTAAGGCAAAAGACAATTTCAAATCTAAAAGCTGGCAGTTTGCTATTCCAACACTACTGCAGCTACTGGCGCCATTCGCACCGCACATCACCGAAGAATTGTGGCACGATTTGGGCAATAAGGGCTCAATTCACACATCCGAGTGGCCAACGCACGACGATAAATACCTGGTTGCCGATACAGTAACAGTTGTTGTTCAGGTGAACGGTAAAGTTCGAGCTAACATTGACGTGCCGGCCGGCGCTGATCAAGAAACCGCCGAAAAAGCTGCCAGAGCTGACGAAAACGTCAAAAAATTTGTTACAGGTGAGCCGAAAAAAGTAATTTTCGTTAAAGATAAATTGCTTAACTTTGTAGTGTAGGCAAAGGTGTAGTTACCGTCACGTTGGGCGGTGCTGAGTGCGTCACAATAACTTCGTGAGCAGTGGTTGGCAACTTGTAATGGTTGCCATATTTTGGTCCGGTGCCGTAATCGTGGCGTAGCATATCCAGGGCCTGATCATAACAAATGCCGCTGTCCATCACGCCGGAAATTTTAGGAATCATTACACTCCAGCCTATATCGCTGGATTTGGCAACATAGTCATCAGTTCGAGGCCCAAACTCACAGGTTTTTTCAGGTTGAGGTCCAAGTTTAATCGGGCTGTTAATGTGTAAATGAGGCAGGCCTAAGGCAATCCCAGCTGTTCCCAGAAGGGTAAAGCCAATAGCTCTCGCACCCGCCTTCCGTACTTGTGTGCCTGTCAGATCTACTGAGTGATCAATTTCATCATAGGTCATTGCATCGTTGCCATGGAAGCCTAACAAGTACAGCTTTTGGCGACCAATGCTATATAAAATACGACGCATAAAGTTCTTATTATTGATACGTCTCTTAAGATACTTTTCCTGCTGAGCTTCTCGCAGCTCAACATCATCTTCGATTACAACCTTTGTTGGTATGCCTTGAAAAAAGGCTTCGTCAGCTTCAGACTTAACTTCCATATCGGAAATGCCAATCATAAACGCATACTATAAAAATTATGCTTAACTTTGTCAATGGTGAATCTGGTTGAGATTATGGCTAAAATCCTCTATAATTGAACCAAATTATCAGTTAAGTGTAATAAGGAGTTCTTTTTTTCATGGGTAAACCCAAGAAGCGAACATCACCCCGTCGAACCGGCACACGCCGAAGTCATTTGGTGGTGAAATTGGCCCGCAAAGTTAATGCAAAGTCACCAGTAAAGGTCTACACAACCAAGCGAGAGTCAGCTAAAAAGGCCGCAAAAGTTCCAGCCAAGTAACTGCAGTTCTGCGGTATACTAAGAGAGTAATAGGAAAGCTTAACAATATGGCGTCGAACAGACATCTAGGACGAATCGTAGCACTACAAACCCTGTACGAGCAGGATTTTCGGGTTGATTGTGGCGATAAATCCTTTAAGCTTGACGAAACTCTTAAGCGCAACATTGAGCGCTACAGCGAAACAGTCGATGACCAAGACTTTATCGAAAATTTAGTCAAAGGTATTGATAAAAACGTTAAAAAGCTGGATGCCATGCTACAGCCACTGGCGCCGGAATGGCCGATTGACCAGATCGCTCGAATGGACCGAATAGTGCTGCGGATGGGTGCTTACGAGTTAACACAGTCGAAAGACAAAGTTCCAGCCAAAGTTGCTATTAATGAAGCAGTGGAACTCGCCAAAGCCTTCGGTGGTGATAATTCATCCAAGTTCGTAAATGGTGTCCTGGGAAGTTTACTTCGACAAATCGAAGAAAGTTCATCCTCAGCAAAGCCTCAGAAAAGTGAGAAATAATTAAGCTTATGAAACGACCAAAACCAATTCAGGGTGTCAAGAGATTTGTCTCCAAACGGCGACCAGTTATCCGTGAGGTTCTTCGGGAGCCAACTGCTGGTGGTATTGTTTTTCGTAAAAGCGACAAAGACAAAGTTGAAATCTTGATGATTCAAGATGCCAAAAATCGCTGGACAATTCCCAAAGGTCACATCGAAGAAGGTGAGCAGCCAAAAGAAACTGCCGAGCGTGAAGTAAAAGAAGAGACCGGTCTGAAAGAAGTTAAAGTGATGAACTGGCTTGGCAAAATTAACTTTCGTTATCGTCGTCAACAAAGTTTGGTGCTGATGACGACTGAGATCTTTTTGGTTCAGGCGCTTGGTGACACAAATGGTATTAACCCTGAAGATTGGATGAATGGTATTCAGTGGTTCCCAGCTAACGAAGCGTTAGATAAAATCGAGTACGAAGATATTGGCAAGATTATTCTGCTAGCCCTAAAGAAGATTCGACAAGGAAAGTTTGCGTAAAGTAGATGCAGGACACGAGCAAATACCAGCAATTTGCTAAAACAGCCTTAAAGATCGATTTTAAAAACATCGATTTATTGATTATGGCGTTTACACACCGCTCTTACGTAAATGAGCATCGTAAAACAGCTAAAGTGCACAACGAGCGCTTGGAATTTTTGGGTGACGCTGTACTTGAACTTGTAGTGACTGAGTTTTTATACGGCAATTATCAAGAACCAGAAGGTGTTTTAACTAACTGGCGTAGTAGTTTAGTGCGTACCGAGAGCATTGGTGCAGCAGCTCAAAAAGCTGGCTTTGAACCCCTGCTGCGTTTAAGCCGCGGCGAGAAAAAAGGTACAGAGCGTGCACGGGCTCAGATTTTAGCTAATTCATACGAAGCAGTTGTCGGTGCAATTTATTTGGATCAAGGTTACGAAGTTGCTAAAAAGTTTATCACCGAAACAATACTAGTTACTTTCGATCAGATTTTAGCCAGTGGTTCCTGGATGGATGCTAAATCTAAGTTGCAGGAAGTTGCTCAAAATCGTGATGGTGTCACACCTGTTTATAGAGTGCTTGAGGAAGTTGGTCCCGACCACGACAAAACCTTTACAGTTGGTGTATATGTGGGCCAGACATTGAAGGGTAAAGGCGTAGGCCCGAGCAAACAAATCGGCCAACAAAAAGCCGCCGAAGTTGCCCTTAAAACCTACAAATAATACTCAATATTATTGCATCTTTAGCGAACTGCGTTTATTATTGAGTTCTAACGGAGTATAAATTGGCGACGAATATTTCAATTGAAGGTAGTACGGGTGCTATTGATCCACTGGCAGACTATCTCAGCAACTTTCCACAACCATCACCACCCCTGAGTAAACATATGTTTCGAACAGCACAGTCTCTTCATGGTCAGGCTCTTGAGACTTTAGTAAAGGCACCGCATATGCCTGTTGTCAAAGGTGAAGTTTCAGCTCTTGTTGAAACGCGAACGCTTGAATATGTGACCAAAAAAGGCCTTGGCCATTTGTGTTTACAATCAGATGTATCGTTGCCAAGCAGCGATGCCACTGACAAACAAATATTTGAACATGCTGCAAAAGAGGAAAGTCCGGTTGCAATTATTTTTGGTTCAGGTTCAAGCCGCCGCGCAAGTGATATAGAATTATTTACACTCGCACCAGATGGCTTGTTTAGATGGTTTATGGAAACTGGTGAGCAAAGTCATCTTGTGAATGGCTCAGAAGTTAACTACCTGGGTGCCTTGATAAGAAAAATGCGCAAAGCGTGGGACATAAAAGCAAAAGATGATAAATCCGTTTGACAACAGGGGCGGTTATCTGTAAAATAGCTTGGACGCTAATAATATCTTAAGTTTTAGGAAGAGAGTCATCAAATAAATCTATGTTAGCTATTCGTTTGCAACGAACAGGACGCTCGGGTCACGCTCAATACCGCGTGATTGTTCAGGATGCCCACCGCCAACCAACGAGTGGCCGCGTTGTCGCCTATGTTGGTAGTTATGATCCACATGCCAAGACCGTTAATCTGAAAAAAGATAAAGTTGAATTTTACCTTGAGCACGGTGCGCAGCCATCACCTCGTGTGGCTGGGCTGCTTAAAAAAGAAGGTGTGAAATTACCTGATTGGGTAACACTGGCTACACCTAAGAAGCGAACGACTCGTAATCCGGATAAACTAGCCAAAGAAGAAGCTGCACCAAAAGAAGAGGCACCAGCTGAAGCAACTGAGGAAACAGCACCTGCTGATGAGGCAGTTGTTGAAGAGGTGTCTACTCCTGAAGCAGAAACTCCAAAAGAGGAAGAAGCTCCTGCTGAAGAAGAAAAGCCACAAGAAAAAGCCGAAGAGGCTCCAGCTGAAGAAAAATCTGAAGAACCAGCTGCTGAAGCTGAAAAATAACTGACAACTCCACAATTTGATATAATAATTCTTATCGACAGAGTTTAAAGAGGAGACCGCTTATGAGCAGTACTATCGACCAACAATTTATTGAATATATCGTAAAATCCTTAGTCGGCAATCCCGATAAAGTTGAAATCAAGCGCACCATCGATGAAAAAGGTGTCCTGCTAGAACTCACTGTGGATCCACAAGATTTGGGTCGCGTAATCGGCAAACGTGGTGCCGGTGCTCAAGCACTTCGAACACTTCTACGTGCGCTCGGTACAAAGAACGATGCTCGTTATAACTTGAAGATCGTTGACAATGGTGAGCCTCGTCCACCACGTGAAGAGCGAGCACCACGGGAAGAGAATCAAGAAGAATCATCAAGTGATGAACCGACTGAAGACATTATGGACGACGCACCAGCTAACCAGACACCTGATGACGTAGCCGAAGCCGATGAAGAACAGGCTGACGAGCAAGAAGAGTCAAATGGGGACAGCATGGCTGCTAAAACTCGCAAAGAGCTTGCCGATCTCGACGATCTCGACATTTAGATATGAAAATATATATTATTGCACTGTTTCCTGAAATGTTTCAGGGTGTGTTGAATGCCAGCATGTTGCATAAGGCCCAGGAAATTGGTGCGGTGCAGTTCCAGTATATAAATTTACGGGATTTTGGTATTGGCCCCAGAAAACAAGTTGATGATATTCCCTACGGCGGCGGTGACGGCATGGTGCTACGGCCAGAACCTGTAGTAGCTGCTATCGAGCATGCTAAAAAGCAATCACCAAAGGCGAAAGTTATTCTGCCAACCCCCCGTGGCAAGCTATATAAGCAGTCAGATGCTAAAAAACTAGCTGCAGACAGTCAGGATTTGATTTTTGTTTGCGCACGCTACGAAGGCTACGACGAACGCATTATAAATTGGGTCGATGAGCAATTCTGCGTCGGCAATTATGTTCTGACTGGCGGTGAATTGCCAGCCATCACAATTATCGATTCAGTTATTCGATTACTACCCGGTGTTCTTGGTGGCGAAACCAGTGCTGAGCTAGAATCATTCCAAGACGACGATAAAACCATCGAGCATCCACACTACACACGCCCAGAAGAGTTCCAGGGCATGAAAGTCCCAGATGTTCTGTTGAGCGGGCACCACAAAAACATCGAAGACTGGCGCGAGCAGAAAAAGGTCTAAAATCAGCAAACCGCCCCGAGATACTCCCTAATGATCTCTAGGCGGTTGCAACGCTTGATCAAGCAAGCGACGTATTGGCAGATTAGAGTTCTGCCAACAAGTCGCATGTCTGTGTGTTAAAGCCGCGATACTAGTTTTGCGCGCAGGTGACTATGGTGGATCGTCCACAAAATCTATCTCGCTCTCAAGGCTTCTTTTTCGCATCACGAGCTTCAGCATGTACTTTCGCTCTAATCTCTGACGCAGTTTTCGTGACTCGTGCTGAACTGTGATGGTTTGCATTTCTTACTCCCTTATATCCCCTATGTCCCATTATTTGGAGTGAGCGGGAGCAGAGTAAACCCCCGCAGCTCCAACAGGGTATGGCTTTTCGCCGAGTTGTATTGTTGGATCTATTTGCCGCGAGTAGATCAGCTTCCTAGCTTATGCATGATCATTACTCGCAGTTTTCGATCATGAGACTATCGTACATAAACTTTTCATAACCGTCTGTTATGCTCGTTACCATTCATGTGTTGAAGTACTAACGGTCTGTTATACCGAAGCACTACACAAAAAATGTTAGATATGTTACACTTTTCTTGTGAAAAGTCTCACTTTGGAGTTAATTCGAGAACTGTTCCCGAAAGCCGGGCTACGTCCATATGGCAAAAACCAAATCATTTGCTATCAAGGTGATAAGCCGCAATATGCTTTTTTTGTTGCCAAAGGTCATATCAAGTATTACGACATCGACGACAACGGCAACGAGAAAATCTTACATATAATTGGACCAAATAATATCTTCCCGATGCTATACGCATATGAAGTGACCTCTGAAATTAGCGCATTTTATGCTTCTCTTGATAGCGTGGAGTTAATTGCGATTCCAATGGCTGATTTCCAAAAAACAGTGACCAATAATATTGATTTCAGTAATGCGTTAACAAAGTGGTTCTTGACTGAGATAGAGCAGTTAACCCTGCGCATTAACAGTTTTGAGAAAACAGGTTCAAAGGGCAAAATTATGTATGCACTTAAATATCTGGCGCAGAATTATGGACACGATGAAGGTGACCGTGAGCGGTTGAATTTTGCTGCAACTCAGCAATTTTTGGCTGATTTTACAGGACTTACTCGAGAAACTGTCAGTATGACGATGAATGATCTCGAAAAAGACGGTGTGATCAGTAATGGTAAAGGTCGTACGATCGCCGTCAAAAAAGCAGAACTTGCCAAAATAACAGTGTGAATTAAATAGACTTTTAGTCATTAATATTGTAGAGTAGTTGAAATGTCGTATAACGGTGTAAATGGCAACGGTGTTAGTCCCGAGGCTGTCACTTTTCATACTCAAGGAAGTGAATTTTCTTGGCATGCGTATGCTGCTAGAGAGTTTGCCCGCCAAAATAGTATGCAACCAAGACCGAGAGTGGGTATTGCTCCGCATGATGAGTTTGGCGATGTTATACACGCTTGTCGTACAAGCGAAAGAGATCTCGGCATTATGGCAATAAGGACCGCCGTGGGTACTGTTGAAAAAGCTGCCGGTAAAATCATTACAGAAGGGGAAGCGGCACTTCCACCAATTGTGGGGAGGATTGACATCAATGTTCGTTTAGCACTTGTTGGGACGGAAGATCATGACTACGACGCCATGCGTGAGAAGCGGGGTAAGGGCATTAAAGTACTTTCACAAAAGCCGGCGTGGTTACAGTGTGCTAAACGTGCCAGAGAACTCCTGCCACTTATTAGTGCTGCTGATAATTTCAGAAACGAGTCCACTGTAGCAATTGAAGAAGTTCTGGAACGCAATCAGCCAAATCTTATAGGTCTTGGCCCGGCTTACTCTGTTCATAAAATGGGTGGAGTTATTTTAGGGCCACGACGAATTAACGAGAGGAACAGCGTAACGAGCTTCTATATTATGCAACGCGATGGTGATAACCTTGTTTTTCCACAAGATCCAAGAGAAAGACAGGAGGCAGATACTCCTGAAGATCCAAAAGAAAAACAAAAAACAGATGTTCGCACCGTACTTTCTTTGGCAGTTCCAGATACTGAAGGTGACTTTAGACGATGTATGCAGTGGGCTGAGGACGCTGGATTACAGATAACGAGGTATATTCCCTTCAATGTTGATAAGCAAAACCGAAGAAGCCATCGAATTAAACATAATGGTGGGATACTTGAAGTTGCACATGGCTTTTTTGATATTCCATTAACAGAATTTCGGGCTCGCGTGCAACATATGAACTCACGAGCTGAAACTAAGCCAGATTTTGTAACTCACCGACTTGGTAAGTATTGGTGGTACCCTGAGGAGCCAATTGATCCGCTCAACATCGATGGCACCGCACACTTGCCGGCACATACGGAAATACCTACCAAACCAGTCTTGTAATTGTTATTCGGCTGAGCTGATTATTTTTTTAAGGTCGCTGGGCAGGATGTCGGCTTTCACCACATAGCCGTCGGCGCCGAGTTCGAAAGCATTATCAGCCAATCCTTTTTGAGCCAGGTTAGTAAGCATTAAAATTCGAGTTTGCTGGCAATTATATACGGGATTTGTGCGGAGTTCTTTTAAAATATCGAGCCCTGACTCACCTGGCAACATAATATCGAGTAAGACAACATCTGGCGTATATTTTTTGAGGACTTCGTAAGCTTGATGGCTATCACTGGCAATTTCTACATGGAAACCGTCTCGCACCAATGTTGTGCGGTATAACTCTAAAATCATGACATCATCTTCAACGATGAGAACGTTTTGTAATCCAGCCATGGCTACCAACTAACTCCTTTCCGCTATTGTTAGATTGTGCTAATTTTTCACTGTAGAGCGGCAATGTGAAGTAAAAAATTGAGCCTTTGTGAACATGACTCACCACTCCAATTTTACCACCGTGCGCTTCAATAATGGTTCTGGCGATAAATAAACCTAAACCGGTTCCGCGATTTCCTGAAGTTAAAGTATGTTCAACACGATAGAACTTTGTAAATAAATGGTCTTGAGCAGCTTCTGGAATACCCGGGCCATTATCATGAACTTCGAGACGCACATGTTCTTTATCATGAACTATCTTGACGTTCACGTGTCCGTTCGCTTGCGTATACTTTAGGGCATTGCTAACAAGATTATTGATAACTTCAGAGATAGTTGAGACGTCACCATAAATATAGACAGGTTCATCAGAGCCAACATATACAAGTTTTTGGTCTTTTAGTCGGGCGGTAACTTGCTGCTGTAGAATAACTTGCTTGATAAGCTCTACAATATTTGTTTTGGTTGGCACAATATGAAACGCGCCACGTTCAATTCGTGATACGTTGAGCAGGTTATTGATGATGTTGCTCAGCTGCTCAGCGCCAATGACAGCGTGTTGCAAATTCTCGATATTAAGAACTGACAACTGGTTAATTGCATCGCTATTTATAAGGTTCAAGTAGCCACGAACAACAGTCAGCGGCGTGCGAAGTTCATGGGCAGCGATAGTGACGAAGTCGAGCTTCATCATCTCCAGCTCGCGGCTTGGTGTTAAGTCGTGCAATGTAATAATGGCACTTAGACTGCTGTTACTTGGCTCAACAACGGCCATCGACAAATCAACATAAGAGTGTTTGTCGTCGGCTGCCAAAATTAAGTCATGATACAAGAACATGCCAGGCTTGCTGAAGTTGAGTTCAAACGGTTCGTTATCACGTGTAAACGAAAACAGCTTGTTAAAAGATTGGCCAATCAATTTTTTCTCGGTTTTGTTGAGCAGTTTCGCAGCAGGCGGGTTAATGTTTACGATCATACCAGCGGTATCGAGTGCAACCACGCCGTCGCTCACACTTTGAATGATGCTTGATAATTTACCTTCTTGCGCGGCGAGCGTGAGGTTCTTGGCTTGTAAATCATGAACAAGTTCACTCAGGTTATGGCCCATACTATTAAAGGTACTCGCTAAATCGCCCAGTTCGTCTTGGCTGGTAACAGGAATCATGTAGTTAAAATCGCCGGCGCCAATTTTGTGCGCACCTGCCGATAAGTTTCGTATCGGGTTGAGCAGCTGTCGGCGAAAAAGTAAGCTTAGCCCAATAACGGCTGAGGCTATAACTATAAAGGCGAACACTGCATAGCGGGTAAATGTGTTAGTAGCTGCGAAAATACTGGCTGTCGGTTCTTCGACAATAACAGACCAATTTGTTCGCGAAACAGGCGCAAAATTGCTGATAACTGGCACACCCGTTTCGGAAGGCGCTTCGTGCATATCATGTTCATTGCTGAGGGCGTGTTTTACTTGGTGTACGTTTGCAATATTTTGGTGTGTTGCCATGAACTTACTATCTGGGTGAGCAATTAAATTGCCCTTGTCATCAACAAGATATGCATAGCCACCATGACCAATTTGTGTAGACAGCACTGACTGCCACAAATTATCCAGATCGTAGTTGGCAATGAGTACGCCCTGAATGTCATCGGCTGTACGATATTGTCCAAAATCGGCAGTTGATAAGTGCGAAAGATCTTGCTGTTCAGTAAAACGGATTAAAGGAACAGCGATGACAACCCTTGGTTTACCATCCTTGTCATAGGTAACAGGTCCAATGTATTCCTTTCCAGCCAGAAAAGTCGATGCTTTGAATGCGTCGTTGGTACTCAAGTCGCTATGTTCAGGTAGCACACCATTCCGATCGACTGATACAAATTCTTTGCCACTTTTATCGACTAAGGTAATTTTTTCCATATCGCGGTCCTGCTTAATAGCAGTGGCTAGGTTTAAAGCTGCTTCGTTTGCCTGGAATTTACGTATTGAAGAAGTTTGGGACTGGAAAATCAACACGTTAACTTTAGAACCCAAAAAGTTATCAACTTCACCGGCTGATTTTTGGGCAACTAATAATTGTTGGCTTACAGCGTCGCTTTCCAGTTTATTCTGACCAAAGCGCACCAAAAATATAATAGCTATCAATAAGGGGATCAGGGAAACGCCAATAAAAAGCAATAACACCCTCTGCCCAATTCTGAATTTGGCCATAATACTTATGTTATTACGAAGTGGCTCCCCCGACAACGTTGACAGCGTGCACTTATATGGTTATGGTTAAACTATGCCTCCATCAAATGATATGCCACCAGTAAATGACATAAGTCCGTTGACCCCTGAAACGGTGCCAACCCAAACACCTGATACTCCAACTATTCCATCAGCATCGCAAGTCAATCAGCCGAAAAGTGGCAAAGGCAAATTTATACTTTTGGTTATTGTTGGCCTACTTGTGCTAGGCGGCGCTATGTACGGCGCATATTACATGGGTACAAAAAAGCAGAAAGTTACCACCCAGACAATGAATGCTTCCAGTGCAACTACCATTATGGTGCCAAAAGAGGCAACTGTTACAGCTGAGTGTACAGATAATCGTGGTAAGCAATACATTGTGCCAAAAGATATCCCTGATGGCCCAATTTACGATGTAAATAATGGCAAAGTAGTGGCTGTAGAATACTTGGTTGATACTAATGCAGTGATACAAACACCTGATAAGTTTATGAATCTCACACTTAATGGCGGCACCTTTGACCATCTCACGGTTATGCCAATGGACGCTCACGCAGGTGTGAACGAAAAACATGTACACGTCATTGCCTATACAATTTCTGCTGACGAAGCAGCAAAAATTACCTGTTCAAGCTCAAATTCGGATATGAACATGACAACAACTCATAGCCACTAAATTTGCCCATGCTAGACTATAAGGGCAGGAGGGTATTATGAAAAAATTGGCAATAAATTTATGGTTTGATGATCAGGCAGAAGAAGCTGCTAAATTTTATACAGAAGTTTTTAAAGACTCTAAGATGGGTAAGTCAGTGCCCTATACTGCAGAGAGCCCATCAAACAAGCCTGTTGGGAGTGTTTTGACAGTAGACTTTGAGTTAAATGGGTTGCCATTTATTGCGCTTAACGGCGGACCAATGTTCAAGTTTAATGAATCAATCTCGATTGTGATTAATTGTGACTCTAACGAGGAGGCAGATTATTACTGGGAAAAATTGTCTGCAGTACCGGAATCTGAGCAGTGCGGCTGGTTGAAAGATAAATATGGTGTGTCGTGGCAAGTTGTGCCGCCTGGACTCGAGGAAGCTCTCGGACAGTCAGACCCTAAAAAAGCCAAAGCGGCCATGGAAGAGTTATTAAAGCAACATAAACTTGATGTTGCCGCCATTCAAAAAGCTGCCGACGAAGCCTAGTTATTTCTAGTTATTGAGTGGCTTGATATTGCCGGCCCAGGTACTTGGTGTAAACCATAGCTAGTCGACATGGTGTTTTTTGTGCGACACAGACATTGCCATCGAGATCTGCGTAAGCCAGGAATGCAGCTCTCTTATCTTCTAAATCTTGTCCAAAAACATTTTCAGGTCGTGCGGCGATCGGGTAACCGCGGTAAAATTTAATGACTGTATGTTGAGAATTCGGCTCACTACTGTACTCATGAAAAGCTGTAGTCGCATAATGCCCGGTTGCGATGTGATCGCTGTGATCGGGTGGAAATTCACTCATGTCTTGTGCTTGAGTACGAATTTCTGCCGGTTCGTAGGCTTTCATTAAATTAACGAGCGCAAGAGTTAACTCAACGTTAGTATAGTCCGAAAACCCATCAACTGATTTGATCATTGGGATTCTTCCCATTTGTAACTTTTTAAGACTTTCATCATTTGTGCGAGCAAAGCCCTGGCCTTTTGTATTTCCATCAGGCAGGTGAAGAAAAATGAGTGATATTTTGGGGTTACCACGGGGGTTGGCAATGGTAATAAACTGATTGTCTGCTAGCTTTACGACCCGTTGGACCCATATAACTGACGGATCAATACCGGCCATTTTTGTGTAAGCAGCTTCGGAAGCTTTCTCACGGCTGATCCAGTAGAACTCTTTATTGCCAGCATCTCCGGCCGTTACGTAAACTGTTCGCACGCAATTTTTGGCATGGATATCGTGAACTAGGTCCGGACTTGCAAATAAAAGATCATCATCCTGATGTGCAACGATGTTCATAATTGTTTGACCATCACAAGTTTTGTTTGGCAATAGATCTAAACCAATCGGTGTAACCGTACTTGGTTTTGGCAAGACAGCGGCTGGCGCACTATGATGAGCACCAGCGTCATAAAAGAGAAGCATTTCTTTTGGCTGATCAGGCGTTCCAGCGATAACCGTGCTCGAGTTTGGGCGCGCAAACTGATCGAGAACTTCTTGCAGCGAACAGCTTTTGTAGTTTATGTTGTCTGCATCAAAACTCAACAGATAGGCAAAACTGTGCTGATCAAGATTGACTTGCCAATTTTTGCTACTTAATACTTCACGGGCATGATCGCAACTATCAAGGGGCAGGACGTTGATGGTATTACTTGAATGTCCTTTGATTGGTACAATTCGCCAGTAATCGCCCACCAGATAGTCAACATGATGTTCCTGCAATGCTTTCACGACTTTGTCATTACGCTGTGTGGTTTCGCTCATTGCATTAGTCTGTTGAGTGTATAACTGCCAGGCCCGAAAACCGCCGCACACAACCGACAAGGTAAGTACGATGCCAACGATAATAAACTTGCGACGATCAACTCGAACCCAAGTACTTAAATAGACGCTAGCTGCAATAAATGCAGCAAAGACTGTAATGCTTAAGTATCGAGAATCAACCGGATAATAATGATTACTGCCCACGAAAACTGCAACTGCGGTCAAACTTGCTGCTACCAGCATAATAGCAAGGTTAAGATGGTTTGTTTGGTGACTCTTTGTTTGCTTTTTGGTAAAACCTAAGCGGAGGACACGGTACACGCAGAACAACGCGAAACCAACGATTGCAAGATTGACCAGGTAAGCAACTATCCCTAAGCTTAACAATCCTTGTGCCATCTGATGCGGAATTGCACGAACAACATGTGTGTCTGCAGCTGGATTGGCTCCAAAGTTTGTTAATGTGCCTAGTACAGCGTGAACTCCGCCAGAACCTGCTTGTTTTATAGTTGTGATATGGCCGTATGGCCCGGCGATTGATGAGCTGGAACTAAATGTTGTAGTGTGAGTTTTTGCAATAGCCCACAGCAAAAGATTACCGCCAAGCGCACCAAGAACACTTGTTAACAACCACTTTGCTGCCAAAACTGTTTGTTCACGACGACGGAAAACGGCAAAGCTAACCAGGCAAATCAGAGCACCGCCAATGCTGAGTGACATAAAAAGTTTGTCGCTGGCAACTATGATTGTAAGCAGCAAAGCAGAGCTCCATATTCTCCAACTCTTTAGCTTCGGGTTAGTAATGAGTAACCAAATACTGGCAATAAATAAAAGATATTCAAAGTTCCGAGTAGTTAGCATCGCCATGTTAACTGGCAAAATTGCCCCAGCGTAAGGTTGAGCAGGGACAACCATCAAAACGGAGGCCAAAGCAAGATAAATGGTACCTAGTACAATTGGTCGTATTTCGATTCGCTGTAGCATGAATGCAAAAACACCCACCGTTATAAGCGTAGTGCAAACAGTTGCAATCAAAACATTTGTTGGTGTAATGCCTGAAAATTTTATCAGCAAAAATATCGGCCATTTGAACAACATGGTATGCGACAACGGAAATACGGCTTTATGAAAAGTATCGAGGCTTTCAAATAAATACAGATTAATTAGTTGGTCGGCATTTTTTGCATGAGTGAGCGCGCTCAGGGCTGACCAATAAGCACTTGTTGCCAACAGGACAATAAGAGAGGCCCCTCGAAATAATCGATCCCACCATGGCCATCTTGAACCAGCCGGCTTGTGCTCAGCTTTTTTAGCTCTCGCTTTCACCGGAGCTGGTCGTTTTTTGGCGGCCGGCTTCTTTGCCATGTAATCCTTTATCCCTGAATATCTTCCTATAAATAATAAAATTCCATATCGTAATAATCAATATTGCAATTGTACGAATTATATACACCGAAATGCGTGGAGTAAAAATCCAGACTAATCCCAGTGTAAAGAAATAATTAAATCCCACCAGGACGCTATAGCTGAGTAGTTGCTTAGCTAAAATTTTGGGGTGCTTGTGGTAATTTTGAAATGTAATAATTTTCTGCAGAGTGAAAGCCATAAAAAAACCAACCCAAAAACTTATAGCTACAGAATTAACAGCGCTGAGCCCAAGAAAATGATGTAAACAAAATAAAACGACCATTTCAATGGCATACGAGGTGCCGCCTGCAATAAAGTAGCGAACCCAGGTTTTCTTAAGAATCTGATGTATCATCAATGCCTGCGGATTTTTTCTTATCAATAATATAAAGCGGCCGCTGTTTGACCTGATTGCTAATATGCACGATATAGAGTGAGAGAATCCCTTGGGCCATTAAGAGTATGCCAACTAAAAATAAAATGAGGGTTCCTAGCATGGCTGTACCAGTAAAACGCCAACCAAGCGGATCATCAAGAACAAGCTGTTCAATAAAAACGGCTACCCCGAGCACGAAAGAACTGAGCGTAATAAAGATACCGAGGTATCCAAAAACATAGAGCGGTAACGGTGTCATTGACACAAAACTATTCGTTGCCAGCCCAACAAGCTTGCGGTTGTTATACGTTGCAGTGCCGTGTGCGCGCTGGTTTGGATCAAAGTGGATGTACTCGCGTTTAAAGCCGAGCCAATCAATCAGGCCACGTGTTATACGGCCGGTTTCGGATAACTGGCTAAAGGCATCGGCAACTTTCTGATCAATAAGTCTAAAATCAGTTGAGCCAGGAATAAGTTTTTGATTTGTGCTGCGATTAAAGGCTTTATAAAAAATGCTCGAACCCATACGTTTGGTCAGCTTTTCACTGCTGTCGTTAGTGCGAATACCAACCACAACTTCGGCACCATCTTCCCACTTCTTAACAAATTCCGGAATTAGTTTCACCGGATGTTGGCCATCACCATCCAGCATAATAACGGCTTGACCGTGTGCAGCTGCGATGCCAGCACTCAGAGCGCTTTCTTTGCCAAAGTTTCGCGATAGTCGCAGGATTTTAACATTGGAATTTTGTGAGCGTAACTCATTTAAAATATCATCGGTATCATCTGTACTGCCGTCATTAACGTAAATAAGCTCATATTGGTAAGATAACTTTCCAAGAACGGCAACGAGTGACTTATGGAACTCTCTTAGCCCATCGGCTTCATTATGAAGTGGCACAACTATAGATAAAGATTTTGTTGACATATAAACTCTTAGCACAAGTATATCACCTTAGAAACAAAGATTTCTGAACGAGAGTGGTGTAAGCTTTATGGTATGCGCATGTTAAAACGTGTCGAAACCTTCAACGATAAGTACCCGCTGGTGGGACCAGAGTTTTGGATGTTGAGCGTACAGTACTTCTTAGTGCAGTTTATAGCGACGCTTGCCTGGGTTTCTCCCTTTAGTTTGTCTCATAATCCGATAAGTGACCTCGGAAACACGGCATGCGGTTTTTACTCGGGACGCTTGGTCTGTTCACCGCTACACATGTTAATGAACGCATCGTTTGTTATGCTTGGCTGCACAATCGTGGCTGGATCGATACTTATTTATCAGGAATTCAAAGAGACCGAAGGAAGCTTGATTGGCTTTGGGCTTATGGGCCTTGCGGGTATTGGCAGTATTCTTGTTGGTTTATTTCCTGAAAATACAATCGGTTTTCTACACAGCGTCGGCGCACTTCTGCCATTTTTATTCGGTAATCTTGCGCTTGTTGTGCTTGGTTTTGCGCTTGATCTGCCCAAAGCTTTTAAATTCTACACTATACTTTCGGGTCTAGTAGGGCTGACCGGCATGGTTCTTTTTACCCTTCAGATATATGCAGGTCTTGGCGAGGGTGGTATGGAACGCATCGCGGCTTATCCGCAAACAATTTGGCTGATTGCTTTTGGCATTTATATGATGCGTAGCCACTATCGATCTGAATAGACTCACGCAGCGTGTTGTTCACGGAGATGATCAAGACAGCTTTGGATGCCTTCAGCTGCGATAGAAGTTAGATCATAAGGGTCCATGTCGGCCGTAACGTGTATTAATTCACCAGTGTAAATTTCGCCATGACGACGTCCTTTTGGATAGGCAGAAGCTTGTGGCAGAACGGCCACAGAGCTTGGATACGGCTCATCACTTTCTGCGATAAGCTGAGCAGCGCCAGTGGCAATGCGGCCAATACCGGTTTTCGGTTTGCCGCTTAATATGTATGGATCACCTTCGCGCCTTCTTGTGCCTTGAATAAAAACTAAGTGATGCTGTCCGCGTGCAACAAGCTCTGTGCTGGTCTCAACTTGCCTCATGCGCGCGTAATCCCCAAGCTCTGAAGAATCGTCTTCTTGACGGACACCAGGAATACCGCCAGCAAATGAAATGAACCATCCTTTAGCTCGATTGCGAAATAATGGAATCTTGGCAATAGCTCGGCCGTTGTAGCCTATACGTTTAAGCACTGGGTCGCGACTGACGGAACCGGCAAAGCCAAACGGATCGAATGCGCTGTAATGGTTGCTTCCCATTACCAGGACACCATTATTGTTGAGATGCTCCGTAATCGCTTCGGGATTTTGATGGGTAATGTGATGCTTCAAAGCAATACCCATCAAATGATAGGCTGCCATGGTGAGCCTTGGATGAATCACCTGATCATTATACTGCCCGTAAACTGTATCAATTTGTTCACGACTTTCAGGAAAATGTTTAAGTGATTCTCGCATGGTTTTCAGCGTATCACGTGCATATCAAATAAACACAAGCGCTGGGTGTGTTAGCGTTTTGGCTGGAGAATGCTGACCCGGTTGCCTTCGGAATCTTCAAATGAAACCCACAAACCGATTCCAGGAATGTCTTGCGGCTCGCGCAGGACTTTACCACCGGCAGCTTTCACGTCGGCCATAGCCTTATCTAAATCATCAACCGAAATCACAACTGACGGTTCCTTGGAGGCATCAGTCATATTAAGGTCATAAAATCCGCCGTTGATCGTGCCCGGAGTTTTGACCATGCGATCTTCACCAGTCTCGGCAGTGTAGGCGGTGATGTAATTGCCCATGTCTGGACCGGTTTCATTCATTTGCCAACCGAAGGCTTTTTTATAGAACTGCGCTACTCTTTTTGCGTCTTTGTATGGCATTTCAAAATGCACAACTGGATTTTCGCTCATAGTCCCTCCTTACACTTACTTACATCTATAGTCTACACCGTAAAAGTTGTGTTTACTATGATTCAGTAATGAGAGTTTTGACTAAAGTATGACAGCTTGGTTGGCTGTGACATTCAGGTGTTGACCATTAAATATAGCTGGTCCTGTGTCTTCCCAAACATTATTACCTTTTACATCTACAAATCCGGTGTTACCGTAAGAATCATTCTGACGATAGAAGCGGTTAGCTACGATCTTCAATTGTGCACCAGGGTAGCAAGGCTGCTCTTCGTGAGTGCCCTCCTTGAAGAAGCTTGTCCAGTAAGTATTACGTCCATCTATCCAGTTATTTTGAATTGTGATCGTGTCCATACATGGATTAGGATTCCAAAGTGTCTCACCTCCCATTTGGAAGGATTTATCTGGCCCTAAGCCACCGTATGGCCCTTGCACAATCCCGGGAAGGACTATATTGTTGCCAACTATAATTGCATCGTCTACCATACCGCCCTGAATTTGCATGCCATCGTTATGGCTACCATCACAGCCAGCGCATTGTGGTGGCTGAATCGTGTTGTCGTGAAGGTAGTTAAACTCAAATGTACCGCCATTATATTTGATAAGATCAACACAGTGGCTCAAGTCAGAATAGCGCAAGGTTGTTTTAACCCCCCAAGTGGTGAAACAGGCTTCAGTAGTACTGCTACCAATAAAGTCGAGGTGTTCACCAGTAAAATTGTCTGCTCTGTTGCCGATATCGGTGATGAGTAGTCCGAACGGATAACCATTTTTAAAGCGACTGTTTTTAATGGTTACGTAGTCGCCGCTAACTGTCACTTGACCATCGAAGTCGCAGTTTTCAATAACATAAGGCTTTTCGGCTGTACCAGATTGGGTAATTTCGCCAGCAGAACAAGAATGTAATGCGCCGTAATCAGTAACACCAGTATCTGGATTAGTAGCGCTTGGTTTCCAGCTAACATTTGCTGCCTGTGCGGTGTTAGTAATTTCTGGAGGCAGGCCAGTTACCGGTGGAGGACCTGTTGGTGGCGGTGGTGGCGGTGGTATAACAACTGTGCTATCAGCCACAAAAGCAACATCAACCCAGTAATTAGAAGCCTGATAGGTGTTGGTTGGAAAAGTCTTTGAACTACTATATGCGTACACTCCGTTACCACCGGCGCTGCCACTAGAAGGGGCGCTTAACTGACCTTCCGCTGACACATAATTAGCATTAAAGAAACCATTATCGGCCGAATAATGACCCGAATCGGTGTGATATGAAACAATATATGTTTTGCCAGCTTCGATAGGGATAGCTTTAGGTAAGGTAACATGTTGCCACCCCGAAGCGGTCTCATTCTTGAAAACGGCAGATGCAAGAAGCGTTCCATCGGTTTTCCATAAACTAGCCGTATGGAGACCAGTATTATTGGGACCTTTATAAAATTTAAGCCGAGTAATTTTACCTTTGCTTGCAGCTGTAAACTTAACCCCTAACTCAACCGACTTAGGGTCTGCAACATCTGCCACCTTTGGCTTAGCAGTGCTTTTGAATAAATGATATGTTGGGACGGCCGCAAAACTTCGAAATGTAAGCCCAACACCAACAACAACAAAAACTGCGACAAAAAGAACTAGTTTTGAGTGCGTTGCAAAAAATCCTGATAACCGTTTCTTAGACCTAGATTTTTTCGTATTTTTAGAAACACTTAATCCAAAGATTCGCTTGGTTTTCATATTTTTACTGGCTTTCTTTTTTGGCATTTTTTATTGCTAGTTTATTTCTTATCTATATATAAGCATAAACAGAGCAATATGTACATCATTCATGACTAATTTTTGGCTGGGGTGGAAGGATAATCGCACGTTAATCTGTGCGCCGTGTATACTCGGGCATCAGACTAACGACAGAACCTCGACTACGTCGCACGGTTCTCATACTACAACTCAAGCACGAAAAAAGACCAGCAGATGCTGATCTTTCTTCGTGGCTGGGGTGGAAGGATTCGAACCTACGATCACGGGACCAGAACCCGTTGCCTTACCACTTGGCTACACCCCATCGTCGAAGCGTAATTGTTAGATTGCCAAACTGACGACAAAACAAGTTTGCTCGCCAGTATTAGCAACCCAACAAAGTTTTCTCCTCGCAAAATTGTGAATCCTCTCACAATTTTGAAACTAATTCAAAAAGAACAGGGGTAATTATACTAAAGATATTGATTTTATTGTAGGGTGAAATTGCTTATAAACTTAGGGCCGTTTGGACTGTTTGCCTGGACGTTGCCGTAAAGTAGTTCGTAAACGTTGTTTCCTTTGATTACAGTCAAGAAATTAACATAGACTGTTTGACTTTGCCTGGTTATTGACCCAGTGTAGCTATATGCTGGCAGACCACTGACAGTTGTTTTGGTAATGGCTGAAACTTGACCGGCACTTTTGTCGTTATTATAAATTGTATCAAGGGTTACGCCTGAGTTATTAGGCAGTGTAGTCTTGGCAACCGCATAACTATCGGCTCCTTTATTGGTAACAGTCCAAAGTGTTGACGGTGCTTGAATTTTGTCGGTAACGGTTACAGTCTGATTGGCGATAGTTGGCGAGGCCGGGAACCAGGCTGAGAAACCGCCATCGGCAGATGTATAGTTTTGGTCTGCCGGTTTTGCAGCTGGGGCTGGCGAGGTACCACTGAAAGAACTTGTACTCGGGGCAGCACTATTATTTGAACTTTGATTGCTGGTCGATTGTTTAGGTGATGATTTAGGCTTTAGCAAAAATCCTACAATCACAAACATAACAATAAAGGCGATGATGCCGCCAACAATTGCTATCCATTTTTTCTTTCCGCCTGATTTTGGCTGTGGAGGTAAACCGGCATCAAAAACATTACCGGCCGGCATTTGAGGAGCCGCTGGTTGTGGCTGAACCGGCGGCTGCATAACTTGTGGCTGAACGGGTGCGATCGGAGCGGGTTGTGGTGCAGGTGGAGGCACTGGGCCGGGAGTCGGTGACGGTGGAATTGGCGGCTGAGGTTGCGGCGGCTGTGGCGGTTGTTGAGGTGTGAGCGGATCAGGATTCATAGCCTAATGATAGTTATGCTTAAACGACCTGTCAATCGAACGAGATGCAGTTACACCAATTCATTGACTATTTTGATATTTTAGTTTATTATAATTCGATGCTTACCCCTGAATATTTACTGCCCTCATTACAGGATAGTTCACTCGTGCCAGTTGACAGTATTTTTGAAAACCATCGTCTTGAAGACGAGGAGATATGGCATCTTCAAAACCTTGGCGTGCAGATCTATGACCTGATCCAAGGTTTTGGCACAAGTATTGAGTATTCTCGAGAAGACTTAGGTGAGTCTTCACCATGGTTAGAGGAGTGGGCAGTTCAGATGGATCAATGAGTTGAAAAGAATGGTTTACTTTTGCCAGTTCCGATTGATCGGCCTGGAAAGCTTGAGACAATTGTAAATGTAGACGAACCTACACCTGATCACATGGATACATTCACACATATGCCGGTAGGCTTGAGCATCGGTCTGCAAGGTAAGCGCGAGCTAGTCGGTGTAGCGTTTGACGAAATGGGTGAAGTATTTGAAGCTCAAGAAAAACTTAAACAAGATGGCCAAAAACTGGCTGATCTAGAAGAATTTGATGGACGTGAGGTTCAGCGAATTATTCAAGAAGTAGGAGATGTCACACAAATTGCAGGATATGCAACGCTTCATTCAGGAAGCCCTATCGAAGTGATTAACGAAGAAATCGGGCCGATACCTAATGCAGTGTTTATAATTGGACACCTCAGTGTTGGTGCGGCAGATGCGCAAGATATTGTAGAGGCGCATCTTAGCAAATATTACAAGCCAAAAGGGGATAGCTTTAACCCTGGCCGAATGACCAGTGTTTACTAAAACCGATTATTTGAAGAAGTCGATGTCTCGAAGCTCGTCAGGTAGAAAGCCTTTGGGGTGCTGAAAACCGGCTTCCCATTTGGTGCCTTTGGCGTAACCTAAATCTTTCATAAGCTTGGTTGGGGCGTTGCGCAAATGAAGTGGCACTGCAGCGTTTGGAAAGTCACGAGCAGCAGTTTTGGCTTTACCCATAGCATTTGTAACTTCGCGCGATTTTTGAGTTTTAGCCAGTACAGTCGCACAGTGAAACAGATTGTACTCTCCTTCTGGTAGCCCAATTCTCTCTATTGCCATAAAGGTGCTGACAGCTAGATTAAGCGCGGCAGGAGCGGCCAACCCAACATCTTCAGAAGCAAACACAACCATGCGGCGAGCGATAAATTTTGGATCCTCTCCGGCATCAAGCATGCGAGCCATATAATACAGCGTTGCGGTGGCATCACCGCCCCGCATACTTTTAATAAACGCGCTGATCAAGTTGTAATGATATTCGCCTTGTTTGTCATAGCCGGGCAGTTTGCGTTGAGCTGCCGTTTTGACGGTTTCGATTGTCACTTTCTTCTTGCCAGCAAGCTCCAAAGATAGCTCTAAATTACCAAGAGCAACACGCGCGTCGCCACCTGAAAGTTCGGCTAAATAATCCAGTGCTTTTGTATCAACTCGGGACGACGCTTTTAGTTCCTTGAGCGCACGTTTTAGGATTTGAAGAGTGTCCTCATTGGTGTGAGGCTCAAGAACCAACACGCGGCTACGTGAGAGTAGCGGTGTGATAACTTCAAAACTCGGGTTTTCGGTCGTGGCGCCAATTAGTGTAATAAGGCCACTCTCAACATATGGCAAAAAGGCATCTTGCTGCGCCTTGTTAAAGCGGTGAATCTCATCAACAAAAAGAACAGTTTGCTTTTGGTCTTGTACGGTCGACGGTCGCAGGTTTTCGCGGGCTCGCTCCACGACTTTTTTAACATCAGCCTTTGAGGCGGTAACTGCTGACATTTCAATAAAATCCGCACCGGTTTCTTTGGCAATAATTCGCGCCAAAGTGGTTTTCCCACTGCCCGGCGGCCCCCATAAAATCAGGCTTATAGGTTTTTTGCTTTTGACTATTTCACGCAGAATTGCGCCATCACTTAGTAAATGGGTCTGGCCTATAACGTCATTTAAAGTTTTTGGTCGCAGTCTCTCCGCCAACGGTTCCATAACTATAATTATATCTGTATACTCTTAACTAAGACAGGGGAGAATTAGGATGAAAAAACTTGGCGCGTTGCTGGCTACACTAAGTACGGTTGCTATTTTATTGATTCCACAATTTGCACACGCGAGCACACAAGATTTTACGATCACCTCTTTTAATGCCGAGTATCAGCTCAGCCGTGATGATAAACAGGCTGGAGAAATGAAAGTTACCGAAACGATTGTGGCTAACTTTCCAGATTTTGATCAAAACCACGGTATTCTTCGGGCACTGCCAGAGAAATACAAAAACCATCCACTCTATTTACATATCGATAGTGTGACAAATCAATTTCGTAGCGGGTACAAATATTCTACGAGTCAGAGTAATGGCAACGAAGTACTAAGGATTGGCGACGCCAATCGATATGTTCATGGCGAGATGACGTACGTCATTACATATACATATAAAGATGTTATTTCGTTTGAAGCCGATCACGATGAATTGTATTGGGATGTAAACGGCGATCAATGGGCGCAACCTTTCGGTGAAGTGAATGCCACGATTATGGTCCCGCCAGAACTAGCAAAAGATTTACAAAATCGCCAGACTTGTTTTGCAGGCTCGTTTGGTCAAAATGATGTGCCTTGTAGTATTACGCGTGAGGCTACACCGGAGGGTGGTGCAAACATTCATGTTAATGCCGTGAATCTAGAGCCAGATCAAACACTTACATACGTGTTGGCTTTTAATAAAGGGACTTTCAAACCGTATGTGCCAACGCTCGCCGAGCGACTAAGACCGTTTATGTACCCGTCGCTGATTGTAGTATTGCCACTGCTCACATTTATATATGTCTACATAAAATGGTTGCGCCATGGTCGGGATCCCAAAGGCAAAGGTGTGATCGTGCCAGAATACGGTCCGCCGAAAGGCTTCAATGCTCTGACAAGTAGCGTAATATTGAGCGAAAAGTTAGAAAATAAAGCAATCACAGCGTCGATTATTGAAATGGCCACCAAAGGTTACTTATCGATCACTGAAATTGATGGCAAAAAGACCGACTATCAAATCGAGCTCTTAAAAGATCCCAAAAATTTGTCCGAGGAAGAGAATCGAGTGCTTGGTATGTTCTTTGGCGTGACTTATTGGTCAGGCGTGAGCGTAAAATTATCAGACCTAAAGAATGCGCTGTACGGTAAGGTGAGCAATCTTGGGGTCTATGTTGGCCAAAAATTGTTTGGCGATGGCTACTTTGCCAATGATCCAAACAAAGCTAAGAGTGCCTTCAGTGGCAGAGCATCCCTGGCGTGCATTGTTGGTTTTATTATGATCACCATGACAGCTCTGTCGGTTGTGCTGTTGTTTGTTGGTTTTGGTCTGCTGTTCTCCGGATTTATTTTGTTTATCGGTGGTTCAGTAATGCCTGCTCGAAGTGAGAGTGGTGTTGAGATTCGCCGCCAACTACTTGGTCTTAAAGAATTTATTAAGCTTGCTGAAGCTGATCGGATTAAATTCCTGCAAAGTCCAGAAGGTATCAAACAATACGGTGATCCAACCAAGAAACAGAATAAATTAAAGCTGTTCGAAAAACTGTTGCCATACGCCATGATTTTTGGGCTAGAGAAAGACTGGGCTAAGCAATTTCAGGATTTGTATACCGAACCACCAGAGTGGTACCGTGGTAATTGGAACACCTTTAACACGATTTACTTCATGAATTCGATCAATAGTTTTTCAAGCTACACGAGTTCTACGACATTTTCAGCTCCAGCTAGCTCGGGTTCGAGCGGGTTCTCTGGCGGGGGTGGGTTCTCTGGCGGCGGTGGAGGCGGCGGTGGAGGCGGCGGCTGGTAATTTTCAGCCACACACCAATTGCACTAGCGTAGAGGTGCAAGTTGGTAAAACGGGATAGTTCTTATGATTGAGGTAGGGTACAATGTCTGGGATGAATGATGAACCGGATTTTTATATAAATAGCGACGAACCAGGCAAGCCAAAACAAACAGAGCACAGCGAACATCATGAACACATGGTTGCGCCTGAGTCATCACGTAAAGAGTATCTTAAATTTGGTGGTATTATTTTATTTCTGCTATTTGCCGGTTTTGGCATGAGCACACTCAGTGGTTTTCACTGGGAAGAGTGGATGCGCTGGTTTATGGGTGGTTTCTTTATTATCTTTGGTAGTTTTAAGCTCATTGGACTGGAAAATTTCGTGGTTGTGTTTCGCGACTACGATATTCTGGCCAAGAAATTCCGACCATATCCTTATATTTATCCGTTTATAGAAATTCTGCTCGGTATGTTTTATGTACTCAATATGGCCTCAATTGTGCGCGACATATTTACGATTGCCTTAATGCTAGTTGGTGCGTACGGTGTCTACCAAGCATTACAGCGACGAGACCATATTAAATGTGCCTGCCTCGGCAATATTATTAAATTGCCACTAACCACCGTTAGTTTGATTGAAAATTTGACCATGGCAGCGATGGCCCTTATCATGCTGTTGACAACCTTGTTTACATAAATTGATAAGTATATGGCATCAAAAGTTCCACTAAAGCTAGAAAACTTAACCAAAACCTATGGCAAGGCGAGAGGTGTTGAAAACATCAACCTCACGCTGGAGCCTGGTGAAGTTTTTGGCTTTTTAGGCCCAAATGGTGCCGGCAAAACAACGGCTATTCGTACAATTATGAATTTCCTAAGGCCCAGCCATGGCTCCGTCCAAGTCTTTGGGCTTGATAGCGTTAAAGATGATGTCGAAATAAAAAAACAGGTCGGCTTTTTATCTGGCGATTTAGAGCTTTATGAAAATCTTACTGGCAAACAGTACCTGGAATTTATGGCTAATCTTCGTGGTGTGACCGACAAAAAACCTATCGATGAGTTAGTTAGAAGGCTCGATGTCACCATGCATCAGCGCATCCGTACATTGTCGCGTGGAAACAAACAAAAGATTGGCCTGGTTGCTTCACTGATTCACGATCCTGATTTGCTTGTGCTGGATGAGCCAACATCTGGGCTTGATCCATTAGTACAAAACCAGTTTTACGAAATTGTGCGTGAGCACACCAAAAAAGGTAAGACGGTTTTCATGTCGTCACACTTTTTGTCCGAAGTACAGGCTATTTGTGACCGAGTGAGCTTTATGCGCTCGGGGAAATTAATTGAAACAGTTGATGTGAGCAAGCTACTCAAAGACGCCAAAAAAGAAGTAACTATTACGAGTTCTCAAGTGTTGAAGGTGCCATCGCTACCTGGCATGGAAGTTATGGAGCATAAAGAAAAACATCTCAAATTTCAAACCAGTGCCGATTCCTCGGAAATTCTAAAGTGGCTTAATACCATCTCAGTTAAAGATGTCACCATTCAAAATAGTAGTTTGGATGAGATGTTCTTAAAGCTATACGGTGAGCATGCCGAGGAGGTCAAAAATGTTTAAAAACCTTGTTGGCAAAACACTGTACGACAAACGCTGGTTTATATTTGGCTGGTCGCTTGGTTTGATTGCCATGTGCGCTCTCACAATCGCTTTCTTCCCAACAATCAAGGACAGCGCTACGCAGCTTTTTCAAAATATTCCAAAACAATTCCAAAATTTGGTTGGAGATACATCTAGCTACAGCACGATTACTGGCTATATTGGCAGTGGTATTTTTGAGCTCAGAATCCCGATGCTGACACTACCAATGTCAATTATTTTGGCAGTTGGACTCACCGTTAGCGAAGAATCATCGGGCAAAATGTATCAGTTGTTGGCACAACCAGTTTCACGCAGTAAAATCGTGCTGCAAAAATGGTTAAGCCTGCTTATTATCACGACTGTAATTTTTGCTATGATGACGGTGGGCATCATAGTGACAACACTACTTATTAAAGAACATGTGCCATATGCCAAACTTGGCATGTTCACCCTAATGTGCTGGCTAATGAGTATGGCGGTCAGCGGCATTTGTTTTATGGTTGGCGCAGCTTCAGGGCGAAAAGGTCTTACGATTTTTGTTAGTTCATTTGTTGCCTTTGGCGGCTATCTAATTAGTTCGTTTGCGACACAGGTCAGTTGGCTTAAAAATCTTGATTACATTTCACTGTTCCACTATTACCACCCGAGCATTATCACCAAGCAGGGGCTGGTTTTTTCACACATTCTGGTGCTGGTAACAGTGAGTATTGTCTCGATTATTATTGCGACTATTGGCTTTGCCAATCGTGATATTGGTGTCAATGATTGATCTATCTCAATCTGCTGAAATTTGTGCTCAAAAGTTACTAGGTTGCGAAATTGTTCGCACAGTTAACGGCAAAACGCTTCGCGGGCGAATTGTTGAAACCGAAGCTTATGATCAGACCGATGCAGCTAGTCATAGTTTTCGAGGCGTCACGTCAAGAACTCAAGTGATGTTTGGCCCGCCTGGCTTTGCCTACGTATACTTTACATATGGTATGCATTTTTGTATGAATGTCGTTGTTGGCGGAGCTGGACATGGCAGTGCGGTGTTAATTCGCGCGCTGGAACCACTCGAAGGTTTAGAAAATATGAAAGAAAACCGGCATCAAGAATCTAAGCAGCAACTATGCAATGGGCCAGCGAAATTGTGCCAGGCACTAAGAATTGATCGAGACCTGAATGGTCACTACTTGAACAAAAAGCCTCTGCAACTTATTGCTGGCCAGACAGTGAGTAAAAATGACATTGTCGTAACGACACGTATCGGCATTAACCAAGACACACATCGTTTGTGGCGATTTTATATAAAGGACAACCCGTTTGTCTCAAAGTTATGAGGATAAGCTTAAGAGGGTTTTAAAAACAACAAAAGGTATGATATTCTAGATTTCGGAAGTGTGAGGCTTCCATTGACCCTGGTAAGTTACCGGGGTCCCATGTTTTTATAGGGGTGAGACACATTGACAAATAATCATAAAAGCCGTAGAATATACCTCTATGTCTGGTCCTGCATCACCAATGGAATTGCCTGCTCCTCAGCAGCAAACTTTAGATTCCCAGCCAAAGCCAAGAGGTTTTTTACGGCGAAGTCTTGCTGTTGGAGCAACGGCAGCAGCACTTTTGGCAGTAGCCACCATTTGCCCTTCATCTGAATCGACAGTGCAAGGCATTAGCCAAGCTCCTGGTGTATCAACACTTCACGCAGAAAATAACACGATGTGCCCGTCTGTTTCCCAAGATGATATTAATGAGGTTGTACGTCTGTTTGATCAACCTGAAACGCCAGGTCTAATATTACCGCCTTCAATGAAGAATAGTGGTGAGTTAAGTTCAAAGGTTCAAAAGGCGGCTGCCCAAAAATATGGTCTTCAATTTTTTGATTACAGCTCAGACCCGTACGTCCAGGATCTATTTACTCACAATGAAAAGCCATCGAGTGATGCACATGAAGCATTTAAATTATACTTTGATGCTGCAAAACATGTTGCTGCTAATTATGGCATAACACTTTCAGCCAATGACAATAAACGACAATACCCAACAGGAACGCATAGCCAGAATCCAATTGAATTTCCTGCTGATAATCGTGAATTTAACACAGTAAATCCTAGTGATAACATGGTAAATGTGATGGTTTACTTATCGAAAATGCCAGTTGAGAGAGTGCGTGCATCAGGTATCACTAATATTGTAGCCGCTAACTTTGACGGTAATATTATTGGTGAAGCAGATGAAGAGCAGCATACGTACTACGTAAATCTTACGGCGGATTTTATCTCTGATAATTTATTTCGTCACGAAGGAGCGCATTTAGAAGATAATACCCTTTGTGGTGGTGGTGAAAAATTTGCAAATGACCCTCAATTTGCTAACGCAAATCCTGTCGATATTTATCACATTAAAGCCAAAACGGGCTACATCAGTGAAGCAACATTTCAGCAAGAACAAAAAACCGTTGAGCAAAATCCAGGTAATAATCCGCCTAACTTTCTTGACGAAGAAGCTGCACGCGTTGTTGTACTCAATGACGATGCATTTAATAATGTGATTGAAGACAAAGCAGCTATTGGAGCGGACTTATCAGATCCGAATTACTTTCCACTACTTCTTGATAAGAAAAAACCAGTACTGCGACAAAAAGCACTTATCTACTTAGCGCGCCTTTTTCACCAAAATCCAAACGTTGTTCGATATTATGCCGAAACGACACCACGAACTTTTCACAAAGATTTTGTTATTAACCGACCTTACTAGTACAGTCTTTGCATAAACCCTGGATTTCAATCTGGTGATTCGTGGCTTTAAAACCGTACTCTTTTGCCAATGTACTAATCGAGGATTCTAGTATTGTATCTTCATGAACGGGAATAACTTTGCCACAGTTTGTGCAACTGATGTGATGATGATGGTAGTTAAATGTATCGGTCAGCTCGAGCTTATATTTCCAGCCCATTTGTAAGCGGTGAGCAATGCCAAGCTTTTCAAACAATTCAATCGTGCGATACACACTAGCCCGGTCGACTCGTTTTTTAACCTTATCAACTAGCTCATTCATGGAAAGGGGTTCTTGATCGATCAGTACATCAAAAATAATCTTGCGGCTTTTAGTGGAACTGTAGCCGCCTTTTTTCAACGCCTCAACAAACAAATCATGTACATCACTCATGTTGCAATCCTAGCACTTTTTGCGACAAATTTGCAATTCAATACACAAGCAGTAAAATTATTGTTAAGATGGCAGACTACACGACAGTCATATTTTATTCGCTTATTGGTGGCCTGGTATCATTCGGTGCCTGTTTACTATTACTCAGCAACAAAAGTGCAAGCAAAAAGTTAGCAATTTATGGCACACCTTTTGCTGGTGGTGCGCTGCTAGCAACTGTGTTTCTAGATTTACTAAAAGACGGACTTGAGCAGTCTACTCCCGACATTGTATTATTTGGTGCGCTGCTTGGTATTGTGATTTTCTTTTTGGCCGAAGGTTTTTTACATTGGTTTCATCATCATCACAGTAATCACGAAAAACAGGATGTACGAGTGCCATTAATAGTGACAGGCAATATGATTCACAACGCCATGGACGGTGTAGCGATTGCGGCGGCATTCCTGGTTAATATCCCAACCGGCATTATTACAACTCTTGTAGTGGCTATTCACGAAATTCCACACGAAATTGGTGACGCTGGTTTGTTGTTAGGTAAAGGTGTCAGCAGAGCAGGCGCCCTGTTGTTTAATCTGTTGAGTGCCGTGGCAACCATATTGGTCGCGATTATAGTGTTTGCTATCGGTTCAAAAAATTCAATACCAACTGGCTTGCTATTGGGAATTAGTGCGGGCTTTTTGCTCTACATTGCACTGAGCGATGTTATTCCAACAATTCACGCGCATAGCAAAGATAAGCATCGGCCATTTGATCTTCAAGCGTTGTTATTAATTGTGGGCGTAATAATTGTTGGCATTGCCATTCAACTGGCTCATCGCTTTATCAGCTAACCTACCATAATATAATTTTACGATATAATATGATCATGGATTCGACGGGGGTTATTATTTTAGCGGCAATCATTATTGGCTTCGGCGTAGCTCTTTTTGTCATGACTCAAAAAATGAAAGAGCTCAAGAATGATTCATCTGCCGGGCTGCTTAAACAAGACATGACAAATCTGAGTGACGGGCTAGCAAAATTAAATGACAGCTTGAAAGATCACTTAACGACGAGACTCGACAAAAACCAGGAGCAAATGGCCAAGCAATATGAGTCTAGTACAAAGATTGTACGTGAGGTTACGGCTAGACTAATTGAACTCGAAAAAACTAATGCAAGGGTTGGTGATATAGCTACAGAACTAAAATCGCTACAGAATGTGCTGCAAAACCCGAAGCAGCGTGGTGTGTTGGGTGAATTTTACCTGGAGCAGATTCTGCAGAATATGTTGCCGCCAGGTTCGTATAAATTGCAGCATCGTATTGGCGAAGGTTTGGTTGTTGACGCAGCCATTATGATCGATGACAAGGTTTTGCCAATTGACAGCAAGTTTAGTTTGGAAAATTACAACCGTTTGGTGGAGGCTAAGGGTGATCAGCGAAAAGCACTCGAAAAAGCGTTCAAGGAAGACTTAAAACGTCGTATCGATGAAACTGCTAAGTACATTCAGCCTAAAAAAGGTACGCTTGACCAAGCTTTAATGTTCATTCCAAGTGAGGCAATTTATTATGACTTGCTGGCCAACAAAGT
Source organism: uncultured Candidatus Saccharibacteria bacterium (assembly GCA_964590205.1). GTDB lineage: Bacteria > Patescibacteriota > Saccharimonadia > Saccharimonadales > JAGQNJ01 > CAZPVO01. The sequence goes on from CAZPVO010000001.1 coordinate 172,350, forward strand.
TGGCGAGACTGGTGTCTCTGGTAGAGATTTAATGCAGTATGCCGCCGTGGATAAGCATGTGTCTATCGTTGGCCCAAGCACGCTAGCAGCTATGCTTCAGGTTATCGGCCAAGGACTCAAAAGTTTTGAAATTCAAAAAGACACCGAAGTGATTCGCAAAAACATTGAACAGCTGCAAAAACATCTGCTGGCCTATGACGTGTACTACAAAAAAATCGGCAATAGTTTGAGCGCAACCGTCGGGCACTACAACAGCGCGAGCAGAGAGCTTGGTAAAATCGACAAAGACATCGTTAAAATTGGCGGTGGGGAATCGCAACTCGAGACGATTCTCATTGATAAACCTTCAGCTGAGGACTAGCGTGGACATAATAGCCGAGGTCAAAAAACTCAAATTGCCAGCCGGACAATATGCGGTTGTTGGCAGCGGAATTTTAGATGTCAAAGGAATTCGTAAATCCAACGACATCGACCTGCTTATCACCCAGGAAATTTATGACCAGCTCAAAGCCAAAGGCTGGAAAGAGGAGCGCTATCCAAATACACCACGCGAATGGGTATTATTTGATGGGCCGTTTGATGTTAGTACAAGTTGGGGCGTCGGTGATTATATCCCAGACGTATCTAAAATTATGAACACCGCCGAAGTTATTGACGGTGTCCCATTTGCCAGAATCGAGGAAGTTCTTAAGTGGAAACAAGCCGCGCGCCGGCCCAAAGATCTCAAAGACATTAACCTAATTGAGGCTTATTTAGCCAAGCTATAAGTTTTGCTATACTAAGCGTAAGCATGAAACATTCTAAAACAGAACGGGTGGTCATTGTTGGTGGTGGCTTTGGTGGCCTAAAAGCAGCTATGAAGTTAGCCAACAAACCAGGTTTTGAAGTGATTCTTATGAGCGAAGGCGCAAACTTTGAGTATCACGGTGCTCTGTATCGTTCCGTAACTGGACACTCACCGCTTGAAGTCGCGATTCCTATTGACGATATTTTACATCGGGCCAAAAACGTAAAGTTTGTGCTTGATAAAGCCACCAAGATTGATCCGAAAAAGAATATTATCACTGGTGAAACCGGCAACACCTATAAATATGACAAAGCTGTTCTGGCAATGGGCAATGTCGTGAATTATCTTGACGTAAAAGGCATGGAGGATAACTCGTTTGCCATGTCAACGATTGCTCAAACCGTTATGCTTCGAAATCGCATGACTGAACTTTTCAAAAAGCCACCAAAGGATTTAACTATTGCGATTGTCGGTGCCGGTCCATCTGGCGTTGAGCTGGCTGGTGCGATTCCTGGCTTTGCTGAACTCGTTGCTAAAAAATATGGCAAAAAAATTGCCAAGCCAAGAGTAGTGTTAATCGAGGGGGCTGATCGTGTTCTGCCAATGTTTGATCCGGTCCTGTCTGGCCATACATATAAGCGTTTGCAGCAACTTGGCGTGACACTTCGACTTAATACTAAAGTCAACGCTTGCGAAGAAGGCAAAGTTTGTGTGAGCGATGGTGACATCAAAGCTGATTTGATTGTTTGGACAGCTGGTAATTGTGCAAGTGATTTTTATGTGAAACACCCAAAAGTCTTTAAACTCGCTCAAGGACACGTGTTGGTTGATAAATACTTACGTATTCCGGGACACACAAATATTTATGTCATAGGGGATAATGCTTATACGCCATTTACGGGCATGGCCCAAACAGCGCTACATGATGCAAGATTTGTAGCACATAATTTGGTCCGTGAACATTATGGAACGAAAATGGAAGCTTACCGACCACTGCACCCAACCTATGTTGTGCCGGTGGGTGACAAATGGGCAGTGTTACAAAACCAACAGCATCAGTGGAGCGGACGCCAGGCGTGGGCTTTTCGTCGTCAAGCCGATCGCGCTATTCTGCGGAACTTTTTGCCACTCAAACAAGCGCTTAAGCGATGGCGCAAAGGCAACCAACTCACTGATTTCTAGGATTGGTGCAGCAAATCGATGGTTAGCGCGGCGGTCCAGGAGAAGTTCTGCACGCCGGCGGGCTTGCCGTCGAGCGGTGAGAAATATTCATCCATATTACTTGGCTCAACAAGTTCAATTGTTTTTTTACGCAAGGCCTCGGCTTCCTCGTCATAACCGTATTGCTTGAGACCGTCGATAATCAGCCAGTTCATGTTAATCCAGGTTGGACCCTGCCAGTAAACATTCGGCTTAAACCACTCGGAATTTACCGGTACCGATGGTACAGGGAACTTTGGCGAAAACAAATGCTGGTTTTTAAACAGTTTTACTAAATGCTCAGCGCGTTCGTCAGTAATGCTACCGGCGTAAAGCGGCATGAGTGTGGCTATAGAGCTAACTTTGATTAGTTTGTGGGTTGCAAAGTTGCGCGAATAATACTGGCCGGTGTAAGCATCCCACAACTGCTCGAGTGTGCTTTTAGTCTTTTTCATTGATTCCAGTAGTTCGGCTGGAACTTCACGATCAATGGCTTTGGCGATTTTCTTCAAATGAGAATTAGCTCGAATCAGGATGCAGTTAAATGACAAATCTTCGATTGTAAGCATCGAATGGGTCAATATTTTATTAATGTCATAAGCTTTACGGCGTAAGCGCCGCTGAATACTATAAAGTGCCAGTCCATCGATTGTACTGAGCCGTTCGCCTGGCAGAGCGTATCGACGATCTTTGCGCAGGGCAGTAAGCAACGTATCAATTTTGAACTTACCGACGGCGCGAATCCAAAACGGTAATAGATGTTGATGCATTTCGTACATCCAAGGAGGCGTATTATCGAGGCCGGTTTCCCATGGGTGGATTTGTAATACCAAACCTTCATGGTGAGGGTCGCGCTCGTTGTATAGCCACTGGTGATAAGCAAGCAATGCCGGATAAACTTTCTGGTACCAACGTCGTCGATCATCAGAGTCAAGTTTTTCGCCCACCCGCACAATGGCTTCGGCCAACATTGGTGGCTGAGTAATGCCGCTGGTAGCCACATTATCGGGTGCATACAGCGAAAGCTGCGATCGCCACATCTCGGCTGAGTGCTTACTCGTGCGACTACTGCTCAAAATCATATTCGGCAACATACCGTTACTCCACTGACCACGTAGTAAACTGACGATTTCGGCTTGGGCTCGCTCAACATTGTAGTGGCGCATGCCTATAGCAATAAAACAGCTGTCCCATAGCCATTGATGCGGATATAAGCCGTGAGCTGGCACGGTGTAATCACCCCGGTCATTATCGGCCAATACGGCAATTGACTTGTCTACGAGATTCTTTTTATCTGTATTTGTATTGGACATTAGTTTTTTGCTTATGCTATGCATTATACTGCAAGGATGGCATCTAAACATAGTGCGCTTATGCGGATTATCATTTTTGGTAGTGGGATGCCCGGCTACTTGCTGGTGCTCTTTCCATGGCTGTACGTAGCAACTGTTGCTTTGCTAAAAATTGCTCAGTTTAGTTCGTCAGGTAACATTACTTTTTCTGAATTGGAGCTGCAGGCAAAATCAGTATATACAGTGCCACAGGCTATTCTGATACTTGTGCTTTCATCTGGTTTATGGATTTTTCTGGCTTGGGTTACAAAACATGCTATGCTTTGGCTTGCTAAAAAATTCGATGCTACGGAAAAATCGTGGCAAATCATGAAAGCATTGATATTGATTATGGGCTGGATCGCCCTCTGTGTCACAGCAAATGCTCTTAATGGCGGTATTAGCACACGCTTTATAACTAATAGTTTGCTGTTTGCGTTTGTTGGCGTACTAAGTTTTGGATTAGAATTTATTCTCACCCGTACTCTACTTCATAAAAAGTAAAATGCTTATGCTTGCCTTGAATTGGCGGGCACGAGTATAGTCTTTGGTAGCAAAAAGGGGAGATATTTATGGCAATTGAGATGTTGAATGAGCATATGCTGCATATCGAAGGCGGACCGATTGATATACATACTCATCCACGTAAATTTGATGCACAGACTGACGATATGTTGGGTAGTCCAGCACGTGGCTACGAGGGTAAAGCTGGGCTTAGAATTTATACAGAAGTCGCCCTGCGAAGTGGCATTACTGCCATGCTGGCGATGTCTAATGAATCAGTTCGTGTGCCGCTGTCGCTTGACCCACTGGTGACCGAAACGCGGCCGTATTCTATCGCCACGCCAGATCGATTGTTGGCGTCACAGTATTTGACAGCTACTGAGGCTTATATTCCTGTTGGCGATTTCTTCGGACTGGATCCGGAAGAAACCTATGTTGATAAAGACAAGCAGCAGTTGGACACAAATAAACTGTATGATTTGTTTGGTTCAGTTGCCGAGGACTGCATTGGCCTTAAGATTTATGGTGACGAAACAACCGGCGGATATAATATCGATGTCAAAGATATATCTTCTGTAGTTCAAATTTGGAACGAAGTAAATCCCGAGCATCCAATCGTGCTACATCTTGAAAACGAAAACGTTAGCAAAGTTCTCGAGTCAATCTATAAACTGCCACATGGTAAAGATATGCCAATTCACATTGCTCATGTTTCCTCAATCGAAGAATTAGACGGGGTTATAGCGGCTAAACAATTCGGCATGAACGTCACTTGCGAAGTAACGCCTCATCATTTGTTTCTCGATGCTACATTGAGCGAAGTTGTGCCTGAAGGTTTTTCTCACGTAAAACCAACCCTGAAAGAGCGACGTAATCAGCAGTATTTGCGAGCTAAATTTCATGATTGGATTGATGACATCGCAAGTGATTGTGCGCCTCACCGATCAGTTGATAAGGAAAAAGGCATCCCTGGATTGGCTAACCACAGTGTCCTATTGCCGCTTGCACTGGGTGCTGTTCAGCTAGAAGCTGAGAAACCCGAAGAAGAGCGATGGATTACGCTGGAAGACATTAACAAGAAGATGGTGGTTAACCCGAGAAAACGATTTAACTTACCGATGAATGATGGTAGCTCCATTGATGTTGATATAAGTCCTGAAACAAATCGCAACGCTATGCTTCGTGACAGTGATGCGTCCAGAAAGTATGGCTATAATCCGTTTGCGGCCTATAACGGTAACTTTGATGTGCCGATGATCGGTCGGGTTGTAAATGCTCAAGCCGGTAAATCTTCTATCAGAGACGGCAAAGCCAGTTTGCATACCAGCTACACGCATGTGATCTCACCTCGAACCCTAAAAGCCGCCTAGCCGATGAACTTGCAAGAAACGAAAGAGTTTCTCAGTAGCGAAGGACTCAAGATGGCTACAGAGTTTCTTGTTGAGCGACTCGCCATACAAGAACTTGGTCGCGCTGCAGTGGGCAGGGAGCTCATTTCTCGCTACGCCTACTGCGGCCATAGACGGCTAGAAAGCCCGCGTCTTGCTGTGGATCTCGCCGGCATCGCACTTGATAATCCCGTCATGCTTGGCGCAGGCTGGGATAAAAAATTCAAAACCATGAAAGGTATATATGCGCTGGGTTTTGCTGGCTCCGAAGATGGCGGCGTGAGTTTATATGAGCAACCGGGCTGGGATCGACCGCGTATGTGGTTTATTGATGACGATGGCACTGTCCTCATTAACAGGCTTGGATTCAACAATAAAGGAGCCGAGAAAACTCAAAAAATTTTGAAGAAAGCCGGTGATATTCCCGGCGTACTCGGCGCCAACATTACAATCAACAAATATACCGATGCCGAGGAAGCACCACGAGCTCTGGCGAAAGTAATTCCGTTTATATATGATCACGTAAAATTTGTCACTGTTGCTATATCCTCTCCTAATACAGAGAACATTCGCTCATTGCAGCGCAGAGAGCCCTTGAGTGACATTATCGATGCTCTGCACGAAGAAATGGATCGTTTGGGGGAGCGAAAGCCGATTTTTGTAAAACATGATGGCGATCAAAGCTGGCGGCTCTTCGATGAGTTGATTGAAACAGCTCTTGCAAAAAAAGTTGGCCTGGTTGGCATTAATACAACAATTAATCCAGACATAAAGGGCAAGTATGGGAAACGGTGGCACAGTCAACCGGGGGGCTTAAGCGGTGCTGACCCTGAGTATCAACAGAAAGCCCGTGATTTTTGCAAATATGCCTATGAGCAAGCTGGTGACGAGCTGGTATACGTTAGCTGCGGTGGTATTGATAGCGGTGAAGAAGCATGGCGACGCATGGAACTCGGCGCGACAGCCGTTCAGGTCGTAACAGCCATGAAACCATCGTATCTGCGCATTGCCGCTAAAGTTAATACCTATATTGATAACCGCCTGCAAAACGAAGGTGTCGAAAATGTTCGCTACATCATTGGCCGCGATACCGATCGTGGGCCAAAATACACGCTTGCTGCTTAAAGGTAATCAGTAATTGGTTTTGTCATTTTCCACAATGATTCGTGAATTTTGCGCTGCATTTGGGCAAATTCGGCGCTTTCAACTTCAAAGCCGTGGATACGCACACTTTTCAAATAGACGTGCGCATATATGTTGCCATACATTAGTGTATCGCCAGACACTTCAAAAATGCTCGGATCAATTGCACCGATTGATTCAATTGGCGTTCTCATGGTAGGTGATCCCGGGTATGTGTATCGTCGAATTGATTCGATTGCGTGTTTTGTAGGGTTCATAATGACTCTTTCTTTGATTCCGCGGCGTCGGGATTCGTCGACAAACCTTGAATAAAATTTCATTCCCACATATCGTCCACGCCCCCAGTCACTCATGACGTATACAACATCGTCAGTTTTTAGTGAATTCCAGAAAAGTTGCCGGGCTCCAGAGCGATTTTTGTAGACTCGTATCTCTGAAAAATTATCTCTTTTACCTATCGCCACACTTTGCTTGATTGTCTTTTCGAGCTCGTCCAAATCTCTCGTAAGTCTTTGAATTCTTATCGCTTCATCTTCTAGTCCATGACGCATAGTACCGATGCTATATGCTCGGATTTTTTTGTATTTGTCATGGATTACTTCTTCGATGATACCAAGCTCGAATAGCTTGCTTAGGCAGTCATAAACTGATGTTCGCGCGATTCCAGTTTTGGCAACGATTTCCTGGACTCTTAAGTCACCAGTTTTTATTAGTAAAAGATAAATATCGCATTGATATGGCGAAAGGCCAAACTTCATAAGTTCTAACTTAATCAAATCTCCGTCAGTCATAGGGGTAGGATGATGTCGCATTACGCCGACAAATTTTCTCCTTTTACATTTCAGCACATATTTGAAAGCACTGCAAACATAAGGAGGAAAAAAGTATGGCATATGAATTTAATAGCAGCATTGGTCATCTTGAAGGGCTGGAGTCACCGTGGGGAAATGCCGGTGGCGTTGTAAAAACTGTTCATGATGTTGAAGCGATGGCTAAAACTGGTGTGGGCTGGATTGAAGCTGGTTCGTACACATTGGAACAAAGGTGGGGTAATGCAGCTGAGCTTGGAGATGATGGATTGCCGATTCCTGGGGTTCAAAAAACGGTTTATTATCACGATCCAGTAACTGGTGAAACAACCAACAGTTTAGGTATGCCAAATATGGGCTTCGACACACTGGAGGAAGAATTACCAGAAATGATCGAAATTGCGCACGCTTATAACAAACAATTTGTTCTAAATGTTGCGCCGGTGACTGCTGAACCAGTTGCAGAAGTCCAAGAGCTTGTGCAAAGAGCGAGTGAAGCAGGTGTCGATGCAGTGCTTGTCAATGCTGGTTGTCCAAACGTTGTGCTCGAAGACGGAGGCCGTAAGGAGTTATTAAGTCGTAATCCAGAGAAACTTGCTGTTGTTTTGAGTGGGCTAATGTTTGCTAGCTATCCCAATAAACCAATATGGGTAAGGATTTCTCCGCAAGAAACATACGCTCAAGCTCAAGAAATTTTCGGTGTTATCAAGGATAGCAGTGTTGTGAGCGCAGTTGTTGATCCAAATACCTGGCCAAACTTTGTACCCGTTGACGAAGGCGGCAATGCAATCCTGGAAGTTCCAGGTGGGGCTGGGGGACGAAGTGGTCCGGCAACTGCGGATGAGTCAGCCGAACAAACAGCTTGGGGCGTCGAACTTTTACAAGGCTCGGGAATCGATCTAGTCAGTTCAAGCGGCATTATGAATGCTCGCGAACTTGCTCGCCGCCTAGGTCAAGGTGCCGCAGGTGGCGCAGGAACAACATTCTACTATGAGTCCGTAGAAGGTTGGGCTGATGACACAAATAAAATGCTGCGCGAACTAGCCTCTTAGCGGAAGTTTGTAAATTGTAGCGGGAAGTCGAACGGTTGGCTTTTGAGCAGCTGCATCACAAGTTGTAGCTCGTCCTTTTTTGCGCTGGTCACACGGACTTCTTCGCCCTGAATCTGAGTTTTAACTTTCGGAATTTTTTCTTTTACCAGTTTGGTAATTTGCTTAGCCTTTTCTTGATCAAGTCCCCGAAGAAACGGAACTTCTTTGGAGGTCTGCAGATTATTGTTAGTGGACTCTTTTGAAACATCCAACACTTTTTGGCTTTGTTCACGTGCAGCTAACTTTTTACGCAAAATATCGGTGATCGCATCAATTTGATAATCACTGTCGCCAATAATTTTTACACCAGTTTTATCGCTGTTGAGCCACTCAATAGCAGCTGGCGTGCCTTTAAAGTCATACCGAGTTTGAATTTCACGCAAAACTTGGTCGAAAACGTTGTTCATCTCGGCCTTGTCGTAATCGCTGACTACATCAAATGAGAAGTTTGCCATATCACAAGTTTCGCACCACACGAGCCTGCTGTCCAGCAGAGCTGGCCACACTGCTCGTGTTGCTAGCGCCCTGCTGTGTCAAAAGCTCCGTTGCTTACTCGTCGTATGGTCCGACTTATTCCGCGACTCGCTTTTTCCTTGCACTGCATCTAGCTGCGCAAGTTGTGACATTACCGGTATGGAACTGGTATAATCATCCTAAGATGACTTATCAAAATAAGAAAGTTGCCGAAGTCGCAGCTAAACTGACAAAACGCATTGAAGGTTTGGAAAACAAAGCCAGTATCCTTCGTGCACCTGAACTCAAGGCGCTGTATGACGAAATGAAGGTTATTAAGCCAGAAGAGCGCGCGGCTTTCGGTAAAGAAGTTAACCAGCTCAAGAATGAACTACAAAAGCTGGTTGATGAAGCCCACGACGCTAGCGAAAAGCTGGCACCAATCGATGTAACAGCGCCGTTTGACGTTAACACACCGAATGAATTGAAACCGCAGATTTTACGAGCCGATCAAGGTAGCAAGCACCCTCTGATGGTTGAACTCGATAAAGTTATCGATATTTTTGCGCGCATGGGTTTTATACATATGGACGCTCGCCAAATTGACGACGAATATCACATGTTCGATAGCTTAAACTTCCCAAAAGGCCATCCGGCCCGTGATGATTACGATACATTTACAACAACTGACGGTTTAGTCGCACCAGCGCATGCCAGCATTATGCAAAACCGCCTGCAGCGTGCATACAAAGCAAATCTAGAAAAAGGCAAACCAATCGGTGTTGTCTACACAGGTCGTAGTTATCGTAATGAAGATGTTGATGCAAGGCACGAACATACCTTTTATCAGGTTGAAATCAGCTACATTGATAAAAATATCAATGCTGGTAATTTAGTCGCAACCTTTAAAACCTTCTTGAGCGAATATTACCAAAAAGAAGTCGAAGTAAAGATGCAGCCGTTTTATTTTCCGTTTACCGAGCCAAGCTTTGAAATGGCACTGAGCTGTCCTTTTTGCGACAAGAAAGGCTGTAACATTTGTGGTGAGGGCTGGATTGAGCTTCTGGGCTGCGGCATGATTAATCCGAATGTGCTGAAAATGGGCGGTATCGACCCGACAAAATACACCGGCTTTGCAGGTGGTTTAGGTCTGGATCGGCTCGTCATGATGAAATACGATATCGAAGACGTCCGGCACTTCCACTCCGGTAAATTAGAATTTCTGAGGCAGTTCTCATGAAAGTAAGTGTTAATTGGTTGAAGGAATTTACTGACATCAAAGTGTCTGTTGATGAGTTAGTGACCAAAATTGGAGCGCAGCTTGGTGCGGTGGAGGAAGTTATTGATCTTGGTGAACGCTACCAAGGAATTATTGTGGCTAAAGTCGTGAGTTGTCATAAACACGAAAATGCCAATCGACTTAATGTTTGCGTTATTGACGATGGTGGTAAAGCGACCAATGTAACGCGTAACGCACAGGGGAATGTGCAGGTAATTTGTGGTGCACCAAATGCTCGCGTGGGTATTACAGTGGCGTGGCTGCCTCCCGGAACTATCGTGCCGGCGACATTTGATAAAGAAAAATTCACTCTCGAAGCTAGAGAAATTCGCGGCGAAATCAGCAATGGCATGTTGGCCAGTGGACTGGAACTCGCCATTAATGAAGATCACAGCGGCATTGTTGAGCTTGATGATCAACTAAAAGCCGGTGAGAGCTTGATTAAAGCATTGCAACTTGATGACTACATTATTGATATTGAAAACAAGATGTTTACGCATCGACCAGATCTTTTTGGCCAGCTGGGCGTGGCCCGCGAAGTAGCCGGAATTCAACAAATTGCTTTTAAGTCTCCTGACTGGTATTTGAAGGCCTTCAAATTAGAATCCAAGGCTAATGATTTGCCGCTCAACGTGCAAAATGATATTCCAGAACTTGTGCCGCGCTTCATGGCAGTAGCCATGAGTGGCGCCAAAGTTGAGCCATCACCGTTGCTTATGCAAAGTTATTTGAGCCGAGTGGGCTTAAAGCCAATTAATAATGTGGTGGATATTACGAACTTTGTGATGATGCTCACGGCTCAGCCCCTCCATGCCTACGATTACGACAAAGTAGCAGATCGCAGTGGTAAAACTCCAACAATTGTGGCCAGAAAAGCCACAAAAAAAGAAGGTATTAATCTGCTAAACGGCAAACGTGTTGAATTTGAAGATCCAGCAATTTTAATCGCTACCGATCAAGAACCAATCGGCGTTGGTGGCATTATGGGCGGCGCGGATACCGAAGTCGATGAAAATACCAAAAACATTATTTTGGAATGCGCCAGTTTTGATATGTACTCAATTCGTCGAACTGCTATGAAGTACGGCTTGTTTACTGATGCAGTTACCAGGTTCAACAAAGGCCAAAGCCCGCTACAAAACGACAAAGTCTTCGCCTACGCCTCACATATGTTGCGTGAACTAAGCAGTGCGGAGTTCGCCAGCAAAGTGTTTGATATCAATCACGCTCACGAAGCCAATAAACCAGTGAGTTTAACGGCTGAATTTATTAATGAAAGATTGGGGCTTGAACTCAATGACAAAGAAATCACCTCGCTACTTACGAATGTTGAATTTGAAGCTAACAATGATAGTGCAACAAAGACACTACATTTTACACCAGGTTTTTGGCGCACCGATATCGAAATTAAAGAAGATATTGTCGAGGAAGTAGGCCGGCTATACGGCTACGACCACCTGCCATTGAAACTGCCGAAACGTGATCTGACACCTACTGAAAAAACTCGTCTCGTTGAATTTAAAGCGAGCTTACGTGATGTGCTGGCCGACGCAGGCGCTAATGAACTGCTTACTTATAACTTTGTACACGGCGACCTGCTCGACAAAGTTGGTCAGAACCGCGAATTAGCATATCAACTCAATAATGCGCTCAGCCCTGATTTGCAGTATTACCGAGTTAGCTTATTGCCGAGTTTGCTCACTAAAGTTCATCCAAACATTAAAGCCGGTTTTGATAATTTTGCCCTGTTTGAGATCAATAAATCGCACGATAAAAGTAATGTCCATGAAGATGGCTTGCCGATAGAAGAAGAGAGAGTGGCTCTTGTTTGGTCGGCGGCCGATAAAGCCGTGGATAAGAAGGCTGGTGCGGCTTACTACCAAGCGAGACATTATGCAGAGTACTTATTGAACAAGCTAGGATTGCCGGTTGAATTCAAACCAATCACCAAAGTGCCACAAAACGATACAACCAAACAGGCGCTTGCCCCATTTGATCATGAGCGGAGTGCCTATGTAACAAGCGACGGCAAACTGTTGGGTTTTGTGGGCGAATTCAAAACAAGTGTTAAGAAAAACCTGAAGCTACCAGATAACACCGCTGGTTTTGAATTAGATATTTCGATGCTTCTTGAATATCACAAACCAGTTAACTACCGACAACTGTCACGTTTTCCATCAACCGAGCAAGACATTAGCCTGAAAGTTGGAAATCAAGTTACGTACCATCAATTGTCCGAAGTAGTCGAAGCAGTTCTGTTGAAGGCAGAAAAAGAACACGGCTACATATCAAGCTTGTTACCACTTGATATTTACGAGGCAGAAGGCGCAAAAACCAAGCATACAACATATCGAATTGTGCTCACGCATTTTGAACGAACACTAACCACAAGCGAAGTTAACAAATTGCTCGATGAAATTGCTGCTACGGCTAAAGCTAAGCTTGCGGCCGAGCGTCTGTAGTTTTTGACAGTTCGTTTTTAATCGTATCTGACGGTGAATGCGTACGCTTTGCGAGCAAGATAAACGGTAGTGCCAAAATCTCAAACGCGGCACCCACAACATAAGATGTGCCGTATCCCCAAACGTCGGCTGTTTTACCAAGAATAGGTTGAATCACAGCCGCCCCAGCTGAGCCGAGCAAATTGTCAGATGATAACAGCGTGGCTCGTTGTGCAGACGGAATTAAACCATTGAGGTAAGACATGCGAACTGGAACGCTCGCAGCATACAAAGCTCCCCAAATTGCTAGCAAAATTAGCACAAGCCAGAAGTTAGATGTCAGTCCGATTGCAGCGAGTGTTGCAGCACCAAACGCAATGTTGAAGAACAAGAATGATGTGCGTTTTTTGAAAATCTTGCCAACAAACGGAACGCTCAAGCCACCAATAATTTGCGTGCCGGCCACAATTGCTGCGGCCAATCCGGCTATAGCATACGCAGACTGCTTACCGTACAACTGAAGTAAATACGGTTGCATAGCATAGAATGCGTAGAACAATACACCGCTCACAAACGGACCGGACAGCATAATCCAACGAACTGACGGTCTGCGCAGACCTTGGTCCCATGAGGCTTTGACAATTTTGCGCATTTCTGTGCCAACGCGTTCGCTCTTTCGCGGTGTAAAGCCGACATCCTTCATGAGTATAAACGCCACAATAAAAGTGAGTGCCAAAGCGGCTGAGCGCAAAATATACGGCACTCCGAGATTAGTGACCTGCGCGATCACACCACCGCCAATTGTTCCGGTCAGCATAGCGATTCCGCCAGCGATTTGGCCTTTGGCAAACGCACTATCGAGCGATTTTTTATAACCGGTGGCTTTCAGTCCGTCAACCAGCCACGCTTCGGTTGCACCAGAGAAGAATGTAAAGCCAAGTCCAAGCAAAATTGAAACTATCGCCCACCAAACAAATGGTCCATGAATCTTCCATAAATACAGATACATTAAAGTTGATATAAACAGAGTGGCAGAACCCAGTAAATATGAAGCACGACGACCCACTGTATCAGCTACCACACCGGTCGGTACTTCAAACACCACTTGACCGACTGTGAAAAAGGCATTGGCCGCAAATGCTTGAGTAATCGATAGCCCAGCATTGAGCAAGAAGAGAGTGTTAATTCCCCAAATAAATGAAGAGGCAAAAGTAGATAACAAAGTTAGCGTCACATACGTTCGCAAAATCTGTTTAGGAGTAGGCCGCATGAGAACTATTGTAACTGAACTAGTCAAATTTGGGCGTACAATATAAGTAAGGAGGGCATTATGGCAAAAGGAAAAAATGCAAGTGTAAAAGTAATTGATAAGAGTGGACCAACCGGCTTTGTGCTTTTTGTGGCTTGGATAGGCGCATTGGTTTATTTTGTGCAACAATCGTTTGGCTTTTGGGGTTTTGTTTTGGCCGTGCTCAAATCATTTGTTTGGCCAGCCTATGTGCTGTATCACATCATGCAGGTTCTTAGAGTTTAAATGAACACCTACACTTCGACTTTAATTGTACTGCTCGATTTTATTGTGATCATCATGCTGTTACGAGACTGCTTTTATAATGCCAAAAATCATAAAGAAATTTGGCTTGTAGTTATCATCATAACAGGTGTCATCGGCTATTTATTTTTTTACTTTTCTGGTGATCGGGCACAAACGTAACTATGGCGCGAGATACACAGACATTTTCAGCTCGTCGACTCGAGGCCTTAACGGACGGTGTTTTTGCAATTGCAATGACGCTGTTGGTGCTGGACTTGAAAGTGCCAGAATTAGGTGAAGCGGCTACGAATCATCAGTTATGGCAGGCACTCGGCAATATGCAAACAATCATTGGCAGCTTTGTGGTAAGCTTTTTGGTTTTAGGCAGTATGTGGGCAGTGCATGTCAGGCAATTTGAATATATAACGAAAGCTGACCGCCATTTGACCATGATTAACACACTGCGCTTGCTGGTAGTCGTGACAATCCCGTTTACGACAAATCTGAACGGAACCTACCCAGACCTGACATTAGCAAACTTGCTGTTTGGACTTAACTTTTTAATTTTGGCATTGGTCAGTTGGTGGCAGTGGAGTTACGCCACAAGACAAGGCAGTACTTTGTGTGAAAATATAACCAAAAATGAAATAGTTAGAGCTCGAAATCGTAATATCGTCATAAGTGGCATGATGGCCATCATTATAATTTTGTCGTTATTCATTGGCCAGGCGGCTTTCCTTGTTTTTGTATTCACTGGCCCAATACTTGTTCTATTCACAAGGCATATAAAAGATACTCCGCAAAAATCACAACGCTAGTACCCTGTTAAATGAACTAAATTTGCGTAGATCAGTGAAAAAAGCTATAGTTTACTTACTAGTTACTAATATAAATAAGGAAACTAATCTATGGGTCCACAAGACGATAATCAACCAGCAAACGACCAACCAGCTGACAATGGTGCTGCAGGCGACCAGCCAGTAGTTCCTCCAACACCTCCTGCAGGTGACGAACCGGAAGCACCAGCTCCAGAAGAGCCAAGTGCACCAGCCGATCCAGCTGCACCAGCACCTGGTGGCGATCAACAAGTCTAGTTAGTTATTGAACTTGAATTGACTTAATGATATCAACAGCCTGTTTATAGGCTGTTGATTCTTTATAGCTATCTGTCGAAACTTTATAAGTTTGAAGACCATCTTTGAAGTCTTTACTGCTAAAGCCGCCACCTATAATAAGCGTCTCGGCTTCTTTCCCATAATTTGGTCCAAGCGTTTCGCCTTTTTGCAAATTAAAATTGCCGGCAATTAAAAAGTAAGCAAAATTGTCTGGCTGATCAAGCCCAAAGTTAGTCAGATATGTTTCCTTGCGTTGTGAGGCTGTTGGTTGTGTGTAGACGATTTTTTCACTTGGCTCGATAGCATATCCCCGACCAATGTATTTACTGTCAGTCTCCTGGGCACCTTGGCGTACATACACGCGGAAGTTGCCAGTGACAGTACCCTTATCGATCGTTTGAAAGTTAAATTCAGGCGATTCAATTTTAAATGAGCCCACGTCTTCGGTAACTTTCCAGTTTTCTGGATAAGCCAGCGTCATGCGCATGACATTATTGGTATACGATTTTGTTGTAGTGGTGGTTGTATACGGTGCTTGTGTGTTTTGAGCTTCGCCGCTACCAGCTGGTGTATTTGAGGACGAAGGCTTGGCTTTCTTTTGGGTTAGCTTCCAGATTCCCAGTCCAGCAAGTGCTAAAACAATAACTACGACTACAATGATTGCAATTTTCTTGCCGGCTTTTTTAGGAGACTTTTGAGGTGGCGGCGCAAATTGGTGCGTCGTATCGTCTTCTGGGAGTTCCAGCGGTCCACCAAGTGGTGAATCTGAATTTTCTGCCATGAAAACCTCGCTTATGTCTTTTTAGTATGCACTCATCGCTCATCACTTGCAAATTGACAGTAACATCACGCTTATGCTTGAATGAAGACAGATTATGGCACAAAAACAAATACTGAAGAACTGGTTACAGCTGAGTAGTTTACGTCTAAGCCGGATTCGCTACGTTTTAATCGCAATTTTTGTGGGCGGCACATTGACCGCAGACGCTTGGCATTTAATTCCGCCTGGCACAGTTTTGCAGCGCTGGACTTACCTGGGTATTCTTGGCATTGTTAACACGGTCTTCTGGTATCTTTCACGCTCACCATCAAAAAGTGAGGCTTATTATAAGCTATTGATTATTGCTCAAATTGCTGTGGATATTCTTATGATTTCGTTGTTTATCTATTCGCAACGAGGTATTGCCAGTCGTGGCGTGGCGCTCTACGCTTTACCAATTGTTGCCTCGGCAGTTTTGCTGACGCGCAGTGCGATTTATGCTACGGCGACCATGTGCGCGAGTGCCTATGCGCTTACCGCCATTCGCTATCAGTTCCTGCATCCTGGTGAAGCCTACAAAGTTGAACTATACAGTGAACTCTTTGTATACTGTGCGATCTTCTTCCTGATTGCTGCAATCCTCCAGATTATCATTCGCAGTAAAAACGCTACCAGCAAATAGTTTTGACTTTGCAGCTATTGGGTAAGTTACGTTATAATAAAATTCTTAAGTAGTGAGGTAATTCATGGCCAAAAAGCGTGAAAGGGTGTTTGCGCTCAGCGCAGCCGTCCTGTTTTTAGTAACATCATTGGGTTTTAGCGTCCTGGTTATTTATCAAATGGCCCATCAAAAGAGCCAAGATCAGGCACAACAAAACCAAGCTCAAGCGCAAAATTCTTCGAAAGGAAAACAATTGGATAACTACACCCCCGTCTCGAGTGTTCCACAATTACAAAAGATCGATCAAACTGTCGGCACAGGCACTGAAGTTCAAGAAGGTGATGCCGTGACTGTGCACTATACATTGGCACTGGCCAAAGACGGTAAAATTATTGAGACTTCCAAAGATACAGGGCAGCCAGTTACACTAACACTTGCTCAAGGTCAGGTTATTGATGGTTGGGTACAGGGTGTGCCTGGCATGAAAGTTGGTGGTTCCAGGCGCTTGCTTATTCCGGCTGCACTTGCTTATGGCGACAAAGGCGCGCCAAATGGCGGAATCCCACCAAACACTGATTTAGTTTTTGATATCGAGGTAGTAAACACGGCTCCTGCTTCAGAGACGCAACAGCAACCGCCTCAGCAATAAAAAACACAACATGTGGGGGTATTGAAATAAACATAAACACTAGGTACAATAGAGATACAAAAGTACATTAAATATAAAACTAACAAAAAATCGAACTTTCAGGCGCCAAATTGTGGATCCAAAGCTCACCAGAGTAGTGGTTTTTGGCCTCAAATTTCGATCGAACAATAAGGGGATAATATGGCTAAAGACATTACAATTTACACTACCAACACCTGCGCCTACTGCGTGATGGTCAAAAGGTGGCTACAAGCAAAGGGAATGTCTTACAACGAAATTAATTTGGACGAGAATCCTGACAAGCAGTCCGAAGCATTGGAGCTTTCCGGAGCATTGAGTGTTCCTGTTACTGTTGTTACAAAACATGATGACAGTCGAGAAGTTGTTATTGGGTATAATTTATCTCAACTAGCCCCAGCTGTCGCTTAAAGATCTATTTTGAACGGCACAGTGCGGTGTCGAAGCTTCCGTGCTTCGTTCACCGTACTTTTATGTACGGCTCACTCCAGTACTCAACTTCTCCTAGCACTGCATTCGTCAAAATAAATCTAATAACGTGAGGTATAATAAACGAACATATGAGTGAGGAAAAACAGAAGATCCATGAGCTAGTAATTGTTGGAGCTGGGCCGGCGGCGCTCAGTGCGGCGATCTATACAACTCGTGAAGATATTGAGACGGTATTGCTCGAAAAAGCAGTTCCAGGGGGGCTAGCTGCAGTTACAGATTGGGTTGATAATTATCCCGGCTTTCCAAAAGGCATCTCGGGCCTCGATTTGGCTGATAACCTGCGCCAGCAAGCCGAGCGCTTCGGTGCTGTTATCGAACCTGCCGAAGTAACGGCTATTGAAGACGAAGGCGATCATAAAGTACTAACAACGACGGACGGCGAAGTAAAAGCTCGTGCGGTGCTCATTGCTACAGGTTCGGACTACAAAAAAATTGGCGTGCCTGGCGAAAAAGAGTTTTATGCCCGCGGCGTGCATTACTGCGCCACCTGTGATGGCGCATTTTACCGCGACAAAAAAATCGTTGTGGTTGGTGGTGGTAATTCGGCAGTTCAGGAAGCTTTATTTTTGACAAGGTTTGCCAGCCATATTGATATGCTGGTCCGCAGCACACTCAAAGCCTCGGATGTCCTCATTCATGAATTAGAAAAAAATGACAAAATCACTGTACATCTTGGCACGACAACTGACGAAATTGTTGGTAAAGACAACAAGGTAACAAAAGTTTTGGGCACACATGATGGTAAAAAAGTTGAATTCGAAACTGACGGTGTTTTTGTATTTGTTGGCCTGCAGCCAAATACACAGTTTTTGCAGCACAACACAGCGATTCGCTTAGACGAGATTGGTTTTGTGATTGCTGCAGAAGGGCTGCAAACTTCTATGAAAGGCGTGTTTGCCGCTGGTGATGTACGATCAGGTGCAACCATGCAAATCGCCAGCGCGGTTGGCGAAGGAGCCACAGCGGCTCTGAGAATCCGCGAATACCTAGAAAGCTAATAGATTCCAGGTGGTACAATAAATATATCCGAGTTAATAGGAGGGATATATGAACAAAGGTCTTTTAGTAGGTATTGTCGTGGTTGTCTTAGCGCTTGTCGGCGGCGGCGCATATTATGCAATGCATAACAATAAGAAAACTGATACGAGCTCAAGCTCCCAAAATATGTCGAATATGAACATGGAGCAAAGTAGTTCAAGCAGTAACTCGAGCTCATCAAGCAATGCTAGCAACAGCAACACCAATAGCGTAACAATTCAAAACTTCGCCTTTAGCCCAGCCAATATTACGGTTAAAAAAGGCACGACGGTTACATGGACGAACCAAGATAGTGTTGGTCATACGGTAACTTCAGATAGCGGCAGCACAATGGACAGCGCTTTATTATCAAAAGGCCAGACTTACAGCATGACTTTCAATGATGTTGGCACATTTGCTTATCATTGCAAGCCGCATACCTATATGAAGGGCACCGTGACCGTTACAGAGTAATTTGCTACAATAAATACAAATTAAAGGAGTTTAGTAATGTCCCAAGATGTTGGTTATGGTGATGATGCGCCAGATGTAGTTAACGTAATTATTGAGATTCAAAAAGGTTCTCGAAATAAAATCGAGAAAGATGAAGCAACCGGACGACTGTTTTTGGACCGTGTGAACGGGACACTGCTTGGATATCCAGCTGATTACGGCTACGTGCCCAATACTCTTTGTGATGACGGCGATCCGCTGGACGCACTGGTGATTATTGACGAATCTTTGCCGCACGGTGTGGGAGTGCCTGTTCGAGCAGTTGGCGTATTGTATTTTGAAGACGACGGTGACATGGACGAAAAACTCATTTGTGTGCCAGCCAAAGACATCAGTAAAGATCACATTAAACACCTAGATGATCTTGGAGAAGCCTTCAAGAAAAACATCGAACATTTCTACAAGCACTACAAAGATTGGAAAAAAGATTGGAAAGGCGTGAGTGCCGTACTCAAAGGCTGGGGCGGTCCAGACGAAGCCAAAAAAGTCATCCAAGAATCAATTGATCGCGCCAAGAAATAGCTATGAAAAACGTTGTCGTAGCTAAAGCTTTTGTTATTAACAATGAGGGTAAAATCCTTGCTGTAAGGCGAAGTAAAACAGATGAGCGGCGACCACTACAGTGGGATACTCCCGGAGGTTGGCTGGAACAGGGCGAAGATATTACCGAAGCAACGGCCCGAGAAGTCGAAGAAGAAGCTGGCTTAAAAGTTAACCCCCATGATTTGACGCTTGTTTTTACAAAGACTGGGATTAGAAAGCCAAAAAATGAGTCAATGAACGTTAACTGGCTCTTTTTTGTAGTTAGAACAAACGAAACAGAAGTGAAGCTGAGCTATGAACATGATAAAGCTCAGTGGATGACTTTAGATGAAGCACTCAAAGAGTTTGAGTATGATTTACACCTAGAGGCAATTCAACACCTCAAAGACAACGATCTTATCTAAACACTTGTCTTGATAAGCTCTAGCAGTTTATAATCTGTTAGAGAAATGGATACAATTCAGACAAGGGGACAACATGAAAACTAGGGTGGCAATTAACGGATTTGGGCGTATCGGGCGAAATGCTTTTAAAATAGCTTTCGATCGTGCCGATATTGATGTCGTTGCAATTAACGACTTAACTGATACAAAAACACTCGCCTATCTTTTAAAACACGATTCTAATTATGGTCTCTACGATCGCAAGGTTGAGTCTGATGATACGCATATTATCGTTGATGGTGACGCCATAAAAGTTACGGCTGAAAAAGATCCAGCTAAGCTGCCGTGGAAGGAAAATGATATCGATGTGGTTATTGAGTCCACTGGACGATTCACGAAAATCGAAGATGCCAAGCTGCATGTAACTGCGGGTGCGAAACGTGTTGTACTTTCAGGCCCAACAAAAAGTGACGGCATTGACACTGTTGTGCTCGGTGCAAATGATGATGATTTAGAAAAATCCACCGATATTATTAGCAATGCTAGTTGTACGACAAACTCGTTAGGTGCTGTGATGGCTGTCTTGGAAGCGAACTTTGGCGTCGAGAAGTCTCTCCTCACAACCGTACATAGTTATACGGCCAGTCAAATGTTGCAAGATGCTCCAGCTAAGGATGTACGAGAAGGTCGTAATGCGGCTGAAAACATTGTGCCAACAACAACCGGTGCGGCGATTGCTGTAACACTGACACTTCCTCATCTGAAGGGTAAATTTGACGGTTTGAGTATTCGGGTCCCAACCCCAGTTGTTTCACTCAGTGATGTCACGGCTCTACTTAAAAAGGACGTTACCGTTGAAGAAATCAACGAAGCGTTCAAAAAAGCAGCGGCTGAGCCATTTTATCAAGGTATTTTAGATGTTAGTGACGAGCCGCTCGTCAGTAGTGACTATATTGGAAACAGTTTTTCGGGTACAGTTGATCTACTTTTAACAAAAGTTGTTGGCGGGAATTTGGTGAAAGTGATGGTTTGGTATGACAACGAATGGGGTTATAGCAACCGCTTGGTTGAAGAAGTGGCTGATGTCGGAAAATTACTTCACGAAAAGGAAGAGCACGCACACGAATAGCTATGAAAATTTTTCTTGGCGCTGATCATAACGGCTATGAATTCAAGGAAAAACTTGAAGGCGATTTAAACTGGCAAGGTCATGAAGTTGTCGACATGGGCGATATTGATCTTAATAAAGATGATGATTTTCCGGAATATGCTGCTAAAGTCGCAACAGCTGTACTGGGTGAAAAAGATAGTGTTGGCATTTTACTGTGTGGCAGTGGCCAAGGTGTTTGCATGGCAGCAAATCGCTACAAAGGCATTCGTGCAAGCTTGGTATGGGATCAAGATGAGGCAAAGGCTTCACGAAATGACGATGATGCTAATGTAATCTGTCTGCCAGCCAAAAAACTAACTTTTGAGCAAGTAAAAGAATTAGTTGATACATGGCTTTCTACACCATTTGCGGGAGCCGCTCGGTTCCAGCGGCGTATAAAACAACTCGACGAGTTGAACTGATGGCTGTAATTTGTCCGACGGTAACACCGCTTAGCATCAATGATTATCATCAGCAGCTGGAGCGTATCACAAAATTTACCAAGCGAATTCATATCGATTGTATGGATGGCAAGTTTGCGCCAACTAAATCACCGTCACTCAAACACTTATCATGGCCAAAAAATATCGACGTCGATATTCACTTGATGTATGAACATCCCGAAGATGAAATTACACAGCTGATACAGCTTAAACCCAAATTAGTAATACTGCACGCTGAAGCTGGCGGAAATTTTGTAACCATGGCTAATGATTTGCATGAGGCAAACATTCGAGTCGGCGTCGCGTTGTTACCTAAAACTCCAGTGGACGTTATAAAGCCGGCACTTGAGATTACTGACTATGTGTTGATTTTTAGCGGCGATTTAGGCCATTTTGGTGGTTCTCCAAATCTAGTGCTGCTTGATAAAGTTAAAAAGGCTAAGCAGATGAAGCCTGAAGTTGAAATTGGCTGGGATGGCGGAATTGGCGATACGGTAGTGAAGCCACTGGTCGAAGCTGGTGTTGATGTACTCAATGTCGGCGGGTATATTCAGAAGGCCGAAAATCCAGCCGAGCGTTACGATATCCTGAAAAATCTGCTAAACTAAAAGCAAAAGCGGGAATGTGCGCATATGAACAAAAAAACGTACACAATTGAGGAATTAGAGCTCAAGGCCAACAGCATTCGCCAGGATATTATTAAAATGCTGGTGCATGCCGGTAGTGGCCATAGTGCGGGCCCACTAGGTTTAGCCGATATTTTTACGGCGCTTTATTTTGACATTTTAAAACACGATCCAAGCAAACCAGATTGGGATCAGCGCGATATTCTGCTCTTAAGTAATGGTCACTGCGTCCCGGTTCGCTATGCGACAATGGCCGAAGCTGGCTATTTTGATAAAAAAGAACTAATGACGCTTCGCAAGTTTGGCTCAAGACTACAAGGTCACCCCGAGCGACTTAAACTGCCAGGCCTAGAAAACACCAGTGGCCCGCTGGGCTGCGGCTTAAGTCAGGCATGTGGAATGGCGCTGGCGCTACGCATGAACAAAGAACAGCATCGCTGGGTGTACGTAGTGATGGGTGATGGCGAGCTCGACGAAGGTAATGTCTGGGAAGCGGCGATGCTGGCATCCAAATACAAGCTCAACAATATAATCGGTATCATCGACCGCAACAATATTCAAATTGATGGCCCAACTGAGTCGGTTATGCCTCTCGAAGACCTCAAAGAAAAGTGGGAATCATTCGGCTTTCACGTTATTGAAATTGACGGTAATAACATCGAGGCTGTGATTGATGCCTGCGCAATGGGGCGTGCCGTGGTTGAAAAGCCAGTCATGATTATTGCCCACACCGTGCCAGGCAAAGGCGTTGATTTTATGGAATACGATTTTCATTGGCATGGAGTCCCACCAAACGTTGAGCAGGCCAAAGAAGCGCTGCATGAAATCCGAACTTTGCGTGGCAAAATCAGGAGCGAACATGAGTGATGTTCATTTAGTAGGTGATATTACAGATCCTGACGTTAAGGTTGAGCCGATCAGAGTTGGTTTTGGTAAAGGTTTACTAGAAGCTGGCCGGCGGGACGAAAATGTAGTCGGAGCTTGCGCTGATTTAACTGGTTCAACCAAAATGGACGGTTTTGCTGAAGCTTTTCCTGAGCGGTTCATTGAAATTGGTGTAGCCGAGCAAAATTTAGTAACGGTGGGATCAGGTTTGGCCGCCATGGGTAAAATTCCGTTTGTCAGCAGCTATGCGGCATTCAGCCCAGGTCGTAACTGGGAGCAAATTCGCACGACCATTTGTTTAAACGACCGACCAGTCAAAATTATTGGCTCTCACGCTGGCCTGTACACTGGTACAGATGGTGCAACACATCAAATGTTGGAGGATCTCGCACTTATGCGTGTGCTGCCAAATATGGTTGTGCTGGCACCGTGCGACAGTTTAGAGGCCGAAAAAGCCACGATTGCTATGGCGACAGACAAACGGCCAAATTACATGCGTGTCACTCGTGAAGGCACACCGGTATTCACTACGCACGATACACCTTTTGAAATTGGCAAAGCTCAAATTTTTGATCAAGGTGTTGATGTGACAATCGTAGCAACGGGTACGATGACACATCCGGCTCTTGTGGCTGCAAAGCACTTATATAAAGAAGGTATCGATGCTGAAGTAGTCCACTGTGCGACAATCAAACCTCTTGATGGAGTGACAATTCTAAAAAGTGTGAGAAAGACTGGTGCGGTAGTAACTGCTGAAGAGCATCAAATTAATGGTGGTCTTGGCAGCGCCGTGGCGGAACTGGTGAGCGAAAATCATCCTGTGCCGCTCCGGCGGGTTGGCGTTAAGGATCACTTTGGTGAATCAGGCGAGCCAAAAGAACTGCTGGAGCACTTCGGATTAACGTACAAACACATTATGGCTGCCGCTCACGAGGTTTGTGGGGTAAAATAGTACTTATGCCGCTTACGCTTAGAGAAATGCGCAACAATTGCCTAAAGGCGCGAGAGCTGATGGAACGTTCACGTCGTGAGCATTTTGCTGTTGGAGCGTTCAACTTAGACAATCAGGAAACTTTAATTGCTGTGTGCCGGGCCGCTAAAGCAAAAAGCGCACCTGTAATGGTTGAAGTGAGCAAGGGCGAAGTCGACGCTATGGGGCTCGACAATCTCCGCGATATGGTTGATAACTATAAAGCCGAATATGGTCTGGAGATGTTCATTAACCTCGATCACAGCCCAAGCGTTGAAGACGCGCTTGATGGTATTGAAGCCGGTTTTGAATTTATACACATTGATATTAGCCAAGCCAATCATGATGCGAGTGATGAGCAAATCATAAAAGCTACTCATCAAGTAGTTGATTACGCAAAATTAACTGGTGCACTTGTGGAGAGTGAACCGCACTATTTTGGTGGCGGAAGCAATGTTTTTACTAAGAAATTTGATTACGACGAAATAAAGAAAACCTTCAGCACACCGGAAGGTGCCAAAGCGTTCGTAAAAGCGACCGGTATTGATACTTATGCGGCGGCTATCGGAAATCTGCACGGACACTACCCCGTACCAAAACGGCTAGACATTGATTTGCTCAAAAAAATTCGAGCAGCGATCGACTGCAATATTAGTTTGCATGGTGGCAGTGACACGCCAGGTCACTATTTTGAAGAAGCGGTAAAAATTGGTGTCAGTAAGATCAACATTAATTCTGATATGCGACTGGCTTACCGAAAAACTCTTGAAAAAGTTCTGGCCGAAAACAAGACCGAGTATGCCGTCGTAAAAATCATGGGCAAAGTGATTAAAGAAGTGCAAAGTGTCGTTGAAAGTAAAATTGATGTCTTCAACGCCACTGGCAAAGCTAAGACGTAGATTATGAAAGAAACCGTAAAGATTATTAGCATTGGTGCGGCAGTCCAAGACGTTTTTTTGCTCGGCAAACTTTTTAGACCGCATAAAGAAGATGACGGCGATATGGTTGAGGAATTTGAACTCGGCAGCAAAAACGATGTCGAAGACGTGGTTTTTAGCACCGGTGGCGGTGGAACAAACGCTGCTGTAACTTTCGCTCGCCAGGGTTTACACAGCATGTGCTTTGGGCACATTGGTGATGATCTTGCCGGGCAAGCTGTCATGGATGATCTTCATAAAGAAGGTGTTGACACCTCGCTTATGAAGATTGAGAAAAACATCGGCACTGGCTATTCAACATTACTACTCGCGCCTAATGGGGAACGCACAATACTAACTTACCGCGGTGCATCCGAAACATTTACTCTGCACGAAAGCGATTTCCATGATATGAAAGCCGACTGGTTGTATGTCTCCTCACTTGGCGGAAATATCGAGGCACTTAAAACAATCGTAGCGTATGCCAAGGCTCACAATATAAAAATTGCTGCCAATCCTGGAAAAGGCGAGCTAGAGCAAAAGGCCGAAATACACAAACTTATTCCGCAATTTAGTATTTTGAGTCTAAATAAAGAGGAGTTGCAAATGATTTTTCCAGGGGAGACTTTGGAAGAATTAGTAACAACAGCTGCCAAGCAAATTCCATGTGTGATTGGTACTGATGGTCCAAAAGGTGCCGTGGCTATTTACGAGGGTAAATTATACAAAGCCGGCATGTACGAAGATGTAAAGGTTGTTGATCGAACTGGTGCCGGGGATGCATTTAGTAGCGGCTTTGTAGCTGGTGCGGTCAAGGGTGGTAGCCCAGAACATGCTATTACGCTCGCTAGTGCGAATTCTACAAGCGTGGTCACCAAAGTGGGCGCCAAGCCAGGAATTCTAGGCTCTAGCGCTAAGCTGCATGCGATGCCAATTCAGGCACAGGATTTGTAAGGGGTATTCCTGCCAGGTTCAGCGCTGTGCGCCCGGTGCTGGACAATAGTTTTGTGACGTAATTTACTTCACTTGGATCTTTGCCGAGCATTTCAAGATAAGCGTTCTCATTACTGATCATGATATCTGCGGCGCTATATACCGTTAGACCGATGCCAATAGCTTCAAGAGGTTTGCGTAGTACTGGCACTCGATCAAGAATTCCGGTTGCTTCAGCTGTTTGATGGGCATCCATGACGACTGTTTTAATTTGACTGATGGGCACTGCACTGCCGGCTTTTGTAACACCAAGCTGACGGTACGTTGAGCGTACTGAGCTCACCCAAAAATTCCGCGTTACATTAAGACTAGTGTAAAGCCATGATAAATCACCGCCGACGCTTGCGCCAAGCTGGTCTGCAATCTGAGCGTACTTATCACACTCTTGATCTAGCGTACTGCCGTCAGTTTCACGTAGTGTTTGCATAATAGCCCCTGCTCTTGTTCGAGTACTACCTCGCTGAGCGCAATTTTGTGCTATTTGCAGCATCATTTTGTTGGCACTAAAAATCACGGGCTTAGCTGTTGCAAATTCTTTGTCATGTTCCGCAACAAAGCCATCATGCCCATCTATAATCATCTTAGCTCCACGTACTAAGCCTGGAACCAGACCTTTTTTACCACGTGCTGCGGTATAAAAAAGATACGGGGCAATCAAAATACGGCCAGCACTTTCAGCATTGGCAATTTCACGACCATGTTCTTGATAAATTTGGCGGACTGATTCAGGAGTTATGGCCTGAAAAGCCCCGTTCTTAACATCTCGGATACTCATTAAGCTATTTTTAGCATAAAAGCAATTAAAAAGCAAAAACTGACTTTACGGAACTATTCCGCTCATGGTAATCTGTAAATAACTATGAGCAAAATGCTGTCAGAACTTTTGGGCGCTACTGAACCTATGTTTAGTTTGGCCCTGCAGCAGCTCGAAAAAGCCAGCGGCAGCACCGGTGTTGATTTGCGTTTAACATCGGAGATCATTGGTAAAGTTAATCTTAAAACGCGCGAACTTGGGCTGGATCCAGAAGATACAACTGGCCGCGAACTTTATTTTGCCCTTCTTAATAAAGTTGAGCGTGACGACGAATACTTAGTGAAATTAATGGGAGGTACGGATCCAAACGACGCTGCTGCTCTCATGCCACTGATGAAAAAAATGTGGGATGATTATAAAACCCCAAAGGCAGCGTGGGTCCTTAAAAAGAGTGTCGCCAAACGCCTACTGCACAGTATGCCACCTAAAAACATCATGAAGCATTTACATTACCGCTCGGTGGATTCAATGCTCAAAAATGAAAACCTGGCCGAAATTTACGGGGCGCTCCGATTTGCTGAAGATCCAAAATGGCTTAATGAATTCGACAGTAGCTACAAAAAACTCAAGCCGAGTGATTTTGAAACCCGCAACATCGAAATTGTACAGATGTCGGCTGACCGGTGGGGCGACATTGCCGCGCCGTTTATTCATAAAAAGAAGCACAATATCACACACCTCAAAGAACTTGGCGTTATTTTGATGTTACCAATTTCTGGGCAATTGCGTGGTATTGCCATTTTTGCATTACCGTTATTATTTCATTACTTGAACGAAATTCGTCTGTACTCAGCTTTCTTTAAATTGCAACAGGTTAAACCTGACTTTGGTGAAATTTTAGTAACAACGCTTATTGCTGATCCACCGCAGGCTGCCGTTATGTCAGGTCAGAATATTCACTGGCGTGTGATTCAACGTTACTTCGGTAAACTTGATAATGAATATCACCCGGAAATTTTTGAACCACATGTCCAGCCCGAGGATTTGCATTGGCGACGGGCCGAAGAAATGCTGTACGAACTTGATCCTGAGCTAGGCTTTTGGAAAGATCTTGATTACGTGGCTGCAATGCACGCCGGTCGGCCAATTACGTTTAATGTTTTGGATATAGCTGCAAGTTATGTCAACAAACTTCCGTATAAAGACAGAGCGATTTATCATTTTCGCGAGAGTCTGTGGACCGAAATTTTTGTGCGCTACATGGGCGAAAAAACTCTTGAGCAGCAGGTGCTTAAGCAGCTCAACAATAATATGATTGAGCCTGAAAACCTATGAACCCTTTACGAAGACATAAAATGCGATATTCAATTTGTTTGTCGGGCGCAGCGTCCGGTCATACGGTTGAACCAGCTCGCAAGATGGCTGAAGAAGTTGGCCGGGCGATTGCCAAGGCTGGACATATTATTACAACTGGTGCGACTATCGGGCTGCCATACTATGCAGCTAAAGCCGCAAAGGAAGCTGGTGGTATGAGTATTGGTTTTTCCCCAGCAGCCAGTATGCGTGAACACTTATATAAGTACCGTTTGCCGCTCGATGTGTATGATTTTGTAAACTTTACAGGCATGCACTACGTTGGGCGCGATATTCACTTGGTACAGTCCAGCGATGCAATTATTACTATTGGCGGACGGTTTGGTAGCTTGCACGAATTTACGACTGCGCTCGAAGCTAAGATGCCTTGCGGGGTACTACTTGGCAGTGGAGGCACGGCCGATGAAATTCCAGATCTTATGAACCGGCTTGAACCACCTAATCGCGACATGGTGACATTTGACGATGACGCAGGCAAGCTTGTTAAGGAAGTTATTGCCATGCTCGATAAAGACTTAGCTGATATTGATCCATCTATCAATCATTCGGCGTGGTTTCACGAGGGCGACAAACACTAGCCACAGCTTTTCCACAGTGTGTTTGCTCTCGGGTATCTCTTGGGGTATGCTTATGCTTAAGATACGTCAAAAAGAAAGGGCACCACTTTAAAAATGAAAAAACTCAACCAACATGGAATAGCAGGAACAATGGTCGCATTGATCATCGTATTAGTTTTAGCAGTTGGCGGCGTCGGCTACTACGTCTGGCATGCCAAAAAAGCAACTGAGAACACTTTGAACAACACTTCTAACAGTATTGGCGAACCAAGTAAGTCAACAAAAAAGACGGCACCTACCTCACAATCGACTGTAACTTCCAAAAAATATCTTGAGATAAAGGAGCTGGGAATTAAGTTTGAATTAACAGATAGCATTGCTGATGCATATTATTATATTGATCCAAAAGTACCAGATGTTGCAACGTTATCGATTACATCGCTGAAAGGTACCGATCAATGTGGTGCCGATAAGGTTGGAATCGGACACGTTTCAAAAGGGTTAAAGACTGATAAGTATGGTGAAACGAATGATACATTTGAGAAGCTTGCTCAAACTGGCGGAAAAGTAATTGGCAACTACGCCTACGTTTACTTTGGTCCACAAGCTGCTTGTAGTGACAATCAGCAAACAGAAGCAAAAGCATTAGCTACTCAAAAAGAATTTGTGAAGCAGATGTCAACAATTCAGGCACTTTAGAAAAATAACTTAAGGTCAAATATGAAAAAACTCAACCAAAAAGGTTTTACTGCATTCGAAATAATCCTCTTAATTGTTGTGCTATTGCTGATTGCAGGAGCTGGCTACTACGTCTGGAAACTGCGAAGCGCAAACAAACCGGCCGGTGACACTTCTCCAAGTAAGCCTCACACATCAGAGAAAAAAGAAGAGCCAAGGGCTTACGATGTTTCTGGTCTTGGAGTAAAGCTAAAATATCCCAAAGATTGGGGGGAGGCTACTTTAGCAGACGGACCTATTATGTCTCCCGGTACAGGCTCTTACAAACAGCTTACATTTTCTAGTCAAAAAAATATTAATATTAACTTTGTTGTCGGGGCTTATAATAGCCCACTTGATGGCTGTGGCCTCGGCACCCCTGAAGAAAATGAGAAGCATGCACTCAATGCTGTAGAAGCATCTGTAATAGGATGGGACGCCACCAATGTTAAGAGGTATATGTCAGGCCAAGGGACACCTGCAAAAGTTTATATGTACAGCATTAAGCCTGGAGAGATCGGTGATGGTTGGGTGAGTGTCTCGACAAGCGATAAAGTACTTGAATATAAAGACATTGATAGTGAATCAAACCGCTGGAAAGCTGACTCTGCGGGGCTTGCTTGCGGTACTGTTACCCAAGCACAGGCAGATGCGGCAAATGCATATAAGAAGTATGTCCATTATGCGGTAAACGTTTCAAATGATAAGTTTAAAGGTGCTAATGCACAATATGATGCAAGAACAAATGATGATTCAGCACTCCGTGCGAAAATAGTAACAGTTCTTAATAGCATCCAATAGGAGATATATGAAAAAACTCAATCAAACGGGAATCGCAGGCACACTTGTTGCACTCATAATAGTACTAGTCTTGGCGGTTGGAGGCGTTGGCTACTATGTTTGGCACACCAAGCAGGCTACTGACAAGACTCTCAACGACACTTCTAATAGTGTCGGCGAACCAACTAACGCAACTTCAAAAAACACTACTACTTCAACGACCACAAAACCAGCCGACAGTATTAAATACCTTGCAATAAAGGAGTGGAAGGTAGAGATTACACTTTCCGTTGCGACAAAAGATACACAATATGCTTTTGCGAACGGCAGTAGCTCAACTGTATATATATATTCTAAAACCGTTGCTGATAAGTATGCCGGCTGTCAAGGTGGAGGCTATACGCTTGTTAGAGCTAATGGTAATGATACGATTGGCAATACTACTTATGAAGCGGCAGCCAAGGATCCGCAATCAGGTTTTAATAAAGATATAAAGAAGGTAGGCGACTATTATTACAGAAGAGTTAGTCATCAAGTGTACTGTACTAGCCAGTCTACAGCAGATGAAAAAGCGGCCTCTGCGCTACTGAGCCCGACTTTCGATACGCTGCAAGTAACTAACTAAAAAGGAACAGATATGAAAAAACTCAACCAACAAGGAATCGCCGGCACTCTTGTAGCACTCATCATTGTACTTGTGCTCGCTGTAGGCGGCGTCGGCTACTACGTCTGGAAAATGCGAGGCGACAGCAAGCCAGCTGGAGACACGGCGCCTAGTAAGCCACGAACAAGCACAAAGAAAGAGGCTGAAAAGCCAGCCCCAGATCCAACAGCTGATTGGGCGGCCTATTCGAACAAAGAAGGACAATTTTCGTTCAAATATCCTAAAACATGGGTACAGGCAACTCATCCAGAATTATGTAGCCCGGGTATTGCCCTGTTTGGTGCAAGTACTAGCTCTGTTGGCGTTTGTGCCTCAGAAAGTTTTGGTCAAATGAGCTTTATTTCACAGGCTGGTGATAAAACAGCCGAAAACCGAGAGACGAGCACAGATTATCTAGACATTACCTCAGAGACATTTACGATAAATGGAGTAACAGGCACAAAATATAGTGGTACCTATAAAGCCCCTCATGACCACACTGCACAGCCCGTACCTGCACCTGGCACGAAATCGATAAATTATGTTATAGCTGCAAATGGGAGAACCTACACGATGTCCTATCAATCTGCTAACGCGACATCAACGTACCCAGATGCGCTTAATGACTTCAATACACTCGTAACAAAAACCTTTAAGTTTACTCCTTAAGATTCTTGCTACAATATAGGGATGGCTAGGTTTAAGTTATCCTCAAAATACAAGCCGACTGGTGATCAACCCAAAGCTATTGAAGCATTGGTCAAAAATATCGAAGCTGGCACCAAAGAACAAACTCTTTTGGGTGTAACGGGTTCTGGTAAGACTTTTACGATGGCTAATGTTATTGAGAATCAACAAAAGCCAACTCTAGTGCTGAGTCATAACAAAACGCTGGCTGCGCAGCTGTACAACGAATTCCGCCAATACTTCCCTGAAAACGCTGTTCATTATTTTGTTAGCTATTTTGATTACTATCAACCAGAGGCGTACATTCCGCGGTCGGATACATATATAGAAAAAGATTCACAGATTAACGAGGAGATCGATCGACTGCGACACGCTGCAACTGACGCGCTTTTAACACGTCGTGACGTCATTATTGTTGCTAGCGTGAGCTGTATTTATGGCATTGGCTCGGTTGAAGATTACGGCAACCTGGCAATCAAGATTAAAACAGGTGAACGACGGGTGCGCGATAAGTTTTTGCGCCAATTAACCGATATTCAGTATTCTCGCAACGACATAGATTTTCGGCGTGGTACGTTTCGAGTTCGCGGTGACGTGGTTGACGTGTTTCCGGCTGGTGAGGAGCTTGGTTACCGGCTTGAATTCTTTGGTGATGAAATAGAGAGAATCCTAAAAATTGATCCATTGACAGGTGAGGTCTTGGCAAAACCGAGTGATTTGTCTATTTTCCCAAGCTCGCACTACGTTACACCGCAAGACAAGCTCAAACTAGCACTCGGAGAAATAAAAAATGAGCTCGATAACCGGCTGCAGCTATTTAAGAAAAACGGTCAACTGCTGGAAGCACAGCGGCTGGAACAACGCACCAATTTTGACATCGAAATGATGGAAGAAACAGGCTTTGTTAAAGGCATCGAAAACTACAGCCGCTATCTAACTAATCGTGAAGAAGGCGAACAGCCAGCTACACTGCTGGATTATTTCCCAGATGATTATTTAATGTTTATCGATGAGTCGCACATGACACTTCCGCAGGTGCGCGGTATGTATAACGGTGATCGCGCCCGCAAGGAAGTGCTGGTGGAGCATGGATTCAGGTTGCCAAGCGCGCTGGATAACCGCCCGCTGACTTTCCCAGAGTTCGAGCGCCACGTAAATAAAGTTGTATACGTCAGCGCTACGCCAGCGGACTATGAATTGAGCCGCAGTCCAAAACCTGTCGAGCAAGTGATTCGTCCAACTGGACTGATTGATCCACCGATCGAAGTCCGTCCGGTTGAAAAGCAAATTGACGACTTGATAGATGAAATCAAAAAGACAGTCGATAAACAACAGCGTGTGCTCGTTACGACGCTCACAAAGCGCATGGCTGAGGATCTGACCGACTACCTCAAAGAAATTAACATAAAAGTCACCTATCTTCACAGCGATGTTGACACACTGGAGCGAACTGACATTTTGCGGGATTTACGGCTAGGTACCTATGACGTTGTGGTTGGCATTAACTTGCTGCGCGAAGGCTTGGATCTGCCAGAAGTAAGCTTGGTGGCAATTTTAGACGCCGACAAAGAAGGGTTCTTACGAAGTGAACAAGCTTTGATCCAGACTATCGGTCGTGCTGCTCGCCACGTTGAAGGGCACGTTATTATGTATGCCGATCACGAAACCGGCAGCATGAAACGGGCTATCGGCGAAACGAACCGTCGCCGTAAAATTCAAGAAGAATACAATAAAAAACACGGTATTACACCAAAAGGTATTGCTAAAGCAATTGAAGAAAATACCTTGCCACGCTCACCAAAAGAGGACAAACCCAAACTAGATCTTAAGAGAATTCCAGCCGAAGAATATCAACCACTTATTCGCGACTTAACTGCTCAAATGGATTTGGCAGCAGCAAATTTAGAATTTGAAAAAGCCGCTGAACTCCGCGACCTAATTGATGAAGTTAAAGCTAAGATAAAATAGTGAAAACAATTTCACTTGAAACTAGTGACTAAACGGCAGTAGAATTGCTTTACCATGACTGAAGTGGCCGAGTGCGGCATTGAATATAACATTATTTCCGACGTACATACACGAGATGATTTATTAAAAGAAGCCTTGAGTTTGCCGGGTATGCCGGCAATGCTCGGTGACTTGGTTGATGGCATTGGCAACGAAAAAGAAACACTAAAAATGGCCCGATATCTGTTTGATCCTAACTATCCTAATATCGGAGCTGGCAACCACGAAACTGAGCGTATACAAGTCGTGAATGCCGCTATGCATATTAAAGAAGGAATGGCGCCGCCGGAATTTGAACAATATGTCGATGCTTGGGTAAATGCACCCCGCATGGGACGATACGCTCTTGCTAGTTACAGCGTGAGTTTGCGTAAATACAAGACTGGTGTTGACCGAGTTATGGCCATGTATGATCGTATGCAAGAAGACAAGTTGTTTGATTTTCTCTTAAGTCTACCGGCCTTTCTTGAACTGTCCGATTACGAAGACCCTGCTAATAAACAAAGAGGTGTTATTGCCATTCATGCTGGCATGACCGATGATCCTTGGCAGCAGCAACGGAGCGATCTCAAGCGATTTACTCGCGAATTACGCATGGGAGATGTTGGCCAAATGCCGCCGCAAATTTATAGTCCCAATTTAGCACGTACCCCAGCTGGTTTTAGTGCAACTAAAAAAACAGTTGTGACTGGTCATGTGCCGCTTGAAATGCCATTACATCAGCGGATTACGGCTGACGGCAAGCGCGTACGTCTTGGCTCACCAATTAAACATGTGAGCGAGAGCCCATTGTTCACCTACAACACTAAAAATCGAGAAGTAATTCCAGTTCAAGCCGCCTAGGCAGCGTCAAGTATTAAGTCTGCTGTTTCATCTGGTTCAAGTTGTGGCTTAAGATGATTCCCGCTCACAGCTCTATAGCGGCGAACGAATCGTGATACATTTTGATGTACAGTTGCCTCATCAAATAAATGATCATCAACCATCTGTATAACATCTACCGGAATCTCTTTGTTTCTCAGGTACTGAATCGTTTGTCGACTATCCACGCCCACGACATGTCGCATCTCGCCAGCAGTTAAGTACGGATGCTTGGCAACATAATCAATCACATGTTGCAAAACTCCTAGGTCAAATTCTTCGTGAAGCAGCGGCAAGGCGGGTACTAGTTCTTCCTTAAAGAAGCCAGGCAAGCGACTGGCCATTACGAGCATGTTATGATCTTCCAGCCCTGCTGAACCAATAACGGTTACCGATCCAACTTTATCTAATTTATGGGCTGCAATCTCTAAAGAAATTGGTCCACCCATGGAATGTCCAACCAAGTGTACTGGTTTATTCGACTGAGCATAGGCTCGACGTACCACAGCATAGCCAGCTTTTGAAGTTTGCACCTCAGGCGTCAGCAACTGCCAAGGATCAGTTATTAATTCTTTGATATCAGTAATCAGGTTTACAGGATTTAATTTATGAGCGAGACCTTTATTGTCGGGATGAGATTTATACGTTGTAGCTCGACCACCACCGAGGGCAATCATGCGACGTATCTTGCTGTAGCTTGGCTTAATGCCCATAAACCCAGGTATAAGCACGTATCGCTCCGGATTTGGATTTTTATCATCATCAAGCCATTCATCAGTGAAGTCCACTTCAACGCCAGCAATTTTGGCGATGCCTCTTTGAATGTGAGTTCCAAAATCGGCATCGATATAATCCTCGTAAATTAAAACACCCCTTGCGATTTCGGCAGGGGGTGTTAATTGTTCAGGTGAAGCAGCAACATGCAAGCGCTGGCCCATTTCTGGGCTTAGTTCGCCTCCGTTTGTTTCAGTTACCGCCATTTTTTTGTGTCCTATTTTAGAACTAACTCACTAATAATTATGCACGCCGGCAAAAAAATTGTAAAGATAATTTTGTTTATGTTTATTTGTTGGGATGAAACGGACAGGGTACAATAAGATGAAAATCTGAGTTCATGCATGCAATATTATTTTGAACTATATACCCTAAGTGATGAGCTTT
Source organism: uncultured Candidatus Saccharibacteria bacterium (assembly GCA_964590205.1). Lineage (GTDB taxonomy): Bacteria > Patescibacteriota > Saccharimonadia > Saccharimonadales > JAGQNJ01 > CAZPVO01. The sequence goes on from CAZPVO010000001.1 coordinate 207,986, forward strand.
CCGAGGAGCTATGGAATACGCTCTATAAAACCATCGCCCAGTATTCGGGTACGATTGGTAAATTTCAGATCATTTTGAAACTGGAAGACAATGTTGTACGTTATTTTATTGCTTCCGATAAGGACCTTGGGGTGCTTTCCAATAACCTTGAGCATGTCGTGCTAAGGCCTGCTGCAAAAGATGATTGCACACCTCCAAAAACTGAAGGTAAGGAGCGTTTTGTTAACTTTGTAACTGGTGGAAGTCTACTAGACGTGAAGGAAAAGTACGGAGTTAAGAGAGGCAAGCACCTCGAATACGTGACCTTTACAGTGCGCAGTGTGGCAGCATCTAAAGCCGTAACGACTGGCAAGCTTTACTTTAAGACTGCTGCGGGCACTTATACGCTTGGAAGTAAGTTGTTTAATTTCTTTCCAGCAAAATTACTGACCGTAGATTTTAAGCAAAACACGAAGTATCTTAAAAAAACTCCTCCAAAGTATTTAAATATCGAAAAGACTCTTCATATTTTGGACAGCGCACCGGCCAATGCTCTGTTTGAAATCGACACATTTCCGTATTTTTCACATAATTATTATCTGAACATTCATAACTACGAATTTGATAAGCACTCATTTATTATTGGTGCCAGCGGTAGTGGAAAGTCAAAGTTCATCGAATTATTCGTTGATCGAATTCGCCAAACTTCGGCGGCTATGAATTACCGCATTGTCGTGATTGACCCTCATGCCTCGCTTGATCTGCAACATATTCCGCAATCCACCACTATTAACTTTAGCGGCGAAACGACTGAGCTTTTCCCTGGTGCTGGAACAGATACCACTGCTGCAACAGAACTAACGAGTACGCTCTTTAAATCCCTTTTAGCGGACCAGTTCAACCCAAAGCTCGAGCGCGTCATGCGTTTTACGATCTATGTTTTGTTGGTTGCTCAGAGTATGTCGATGGATTATTTGAAGCGCTTTTTGACCGATTTAGATCTTAGAACACAAGTACTTCAACACGTCGAAGGCCACGTGCCACCAAACATCACGCGCTTTTTCCAGACCGATTTCAATGAAATTCGTACTCAACATTATGACGAGGCCATCGTGCCGATAATCTCCCTGGTTGATGAAATGCAGATGCAGCCAGCGTTGGTGAATGAAAGCGATCAAAGCCTCGCGAAACTTATTAACGACAACTTCCTAACAGTCTTTTCGCTGAACAAAGTTAGTATGGGTGAAAAGGTTGTCAAAACAGTTTCCGGATTGCTGATTCAGCAGATATTTCTGTTGGCCCAAGCTAGGGCGTTTGGCCAAAAAGTTATTTTGATTATTGATGAGGTGTCAGTTGTTCAAAATCCAGCACTTGCCCAGATTTTGGCTGAGGCGCGTAAGTTTAATTTATCAGTTATTTTAACGCAGCAGTATTTTGGGCAGATTGAGAAAGACTTACGAGCGGCCATCTTCAGTAACGTCTTTAATTACTACGCTTTTAAAGTATCCGAAGAAGATGCTCGGTCACTGGAGGGTAATTTAAACATCGAACTGCCCAAAGAGTTAATTGATCAAGAAAACAAGCATGGCATTAAAGAAGATCAGCTCAAAGTAAAGATTATGACCGAGCTGCACCCACGTGAGTGCTTGGTGCGTGTCACGGCTGGCGGGCAGATCTTGCCGGCGGTTAAAGCCCGCACACTGGACGTGCCAAACTATAATGCTGCGGCTGCAAAGAGTGATCCACAAAAAGCGGCGAAGCTCAAACCGTACGAACAAAAACAGTTGCCAGCAAAGTTTATTGAAGGCGCGGACAGTAATCTTGCGCCGGTTTCGATGCATGAAGAACCGCATATGGCAATTGCTCAAGCCGCTGCCCAAGCGAATGCAGGTGTGCCCTCGTCTGTGCAAGTTCAGGCGTCGGAGAAACAACCGCCAGCCCCGCCACCAAATCCGACTAAGCGCATGAGCCTCAGCGAGCTCTTGGCGGCACATTCATCGAGTAGGGATTTCATAAACAAGCGAAAGGAAAAATAATGAACGAAAAACAAGCCAAAGAAGTACTCGACAAAATAGTTGGCCAAGTTTTTGGTTACCAAAATCCTTTCACCCTTGAACAATTTGCTCAAAAGTATGCTTTTGATGTGCGTTTGCCTCAGCAAGTGACTGATGCAACTGATGGGAGCACGACATGGGCGCAATCAGTAAACCCAACAAAGTTTATAACCATGGCCAATGCGCGCAAACGTGCCGATGTTGACGACTGGATTATCCCAAAACGGCCGCTTAACTCAATTGAAGATATGCTGGCTGCCTGGAATGAAGTTAACTTTACGGCGACGGAGCGTGAAATCCAGGGCATAAACGCTGCGCAGAGCGATATGGTGTATGAGTGTAATAATGTTTGGCGTTCTCAAGATGTACATCGTTCACAAAATATATTGTTTTGCGATGGTTGTATGGACATGGAAATGGTGGCTGCAAGCCAGCGATCGATTGCTTCAACGTACAGTATTCGTTTAGAAGATAGCAAAGAATGTTCAAATAGCTTTTCAGTAAGCTGGAGCGGCAAAGTAAGCAACAGTTTCTTTATTCATGATTGTCATGACGTGCATGATTCCATGTTTTGCTCGCATATTGCAGGTAAACGGTTCTGTATTGCCAACATGCAGTTTACCGAAGAAGAGTACAATCGACTCAAACCGATGGTGATTCAGTGGATTCTGACTAGCTAACAGGTGACACATCTTATATAATTAGATCACTAATGGCAATGCTCACACCCGAGGATGTATTAAAATTGGCCCGATTAGCGCGGCTTCAGCTGACTGAAGACGAGCTTAATAAGTATTCCCAGGAGTTATCAGCGATCTTGCAGTATGTTGAGCAACTGGGCGAAGTGGAAACAAAAGGGCTGGAACCTACTTCACAAGTAACTGGTCTTACTGATGTAACTCGCGAAGACGAACTAATTAACTACGGAACGAGCGCTGAAGATTTGCTCAAAAACCTGCCAGCACGTGAGAAAAACTACATTAAAGTTAAACGAGTCTTAGGATAACCTGATGAGTACTTGGCCTGCAATTGAAGAAATCTCTGATTCAGTTTTGAGTGGTAAAACGACCGCAACTGCTCAGGTAGAAAAAGCCCTCAAGGCAATTGATGATAACAAAGATTATGACGCGATTATTGCAACCACACGTGATCGAGCGCTGAAACGGGCAGCGGAGATTGACGACAAAGTCAAAAAAGGTGAACAAAACGGTCGTTTAACAGGTGTACCATTTATCGCGAAGGATAATTTTTTAGTTTTTGGCGCTGATACAACCGCAGCCAGCAATATTTTGAAAGGTTTCGAAGCGCCATATCAAGCGACCGCAATTGAAAAGCTTGAAGCCGAGGGCGCAATTTGTGTGGCTAAAGCTAATCTTGATGCCTTTGCACACGGAACAAGCACCGAAAATAGTGACTTTTTTACGACTAAAAATGCGCATGACAAAACAAGAGTTCCCGGCGGTTCATCTGGAGGCTCGGCAACGGCTGTAGCGCTCAGCATGGTTCCATTTGCGATTGGAACCGACACGGGTGGTTCAATTCGTCAACCGGCTAGCTTGAGCGGTGTTGTCGGCTATAAGCCGACCTATGGTTTGGTCTCCAGGAGCGGCGTGGTTGCTATGGCCAGCAGTACAGATACAATTGGTGCACTGGCAAATTCTGTTGAAGATACAGCACTTGTGATGGATGTTCTCAGTGGTCGAGATCCACTAGATGGTACAACAATTGAACGCGACCATACGCCATACACTGAACTTGACCAGCCAGTTAAAGGCAAAAAAATTGGTGTTATAAAAGAATACTTTACTGATCAGCTGGACGAGTCAGTTAAAAAAGTTGTTGAAGACGCTATTGCCAAGCTCAAAGCTGCCGGTGCACAAATCACAGAAGTGAGCCTTCCATCGCTGCCGCTGGCTTTGGCGGTTTACTACATTATTTGCCCGGCAGAAGTTAGCAGTAATTTGTCTCGTTATGATGGACAACGATACGGGTTTAGCACCAAAGACGCGAAAAATCTGGATGAAAGCTTTGAGAATTCACGTTCTGAGGGTTTTGGTGAAGAGGCCAAGCGACGAATTATGATTGGCACGTATGTCCTGAGTAGCGGCTACTACGACGCTTATTATAAGAAGGCTCAAACGGTTCGCACTAAACTCATCAATGAATTTAACGATGTTTTCAAAAAAGTCGATTTTTTGGTTGGTCCGGTTGCGCCAACGCCAGCATTTAAAATTGGTGAGCACAGTAAAGATCCGCTGCAGCTATACTTACAGGACATCATGACTGTAGCTGTTAACTTGGTCGGCATTCCTGGGATTAGTGTTCCGGCAGGTAAGGTCAATAATTTGCCAGTTGGTCTGCAGCTCATGGCCGCTCAAAAAGAGGACCGTGCATTATTATCATTAGCGAATGAAACAGAAAGGTTGCTAACGTGAGTGTAGAAGCGATTACTGCCATTGTTGGGCTTGTAATAATTGGTCTAACCTTTATCGTGATTCTCAGTAAGTTTGTGGTTAAAAAAGTTCCAAGAAAGCTTAAGCCCGACAAATTTACATTGAAGTGGAAAGACCTGGAAGCTTACTGCAAAAACAAGGACACATGGCCTGAGGCCCTGAAGGCAGCAGATAAACTATTGGATGAAGCACTCAAAAAGAGACGATTTAAAGGTAAGAATATGGGTGAGCGTTTAGTATCTGCACAGAATAAATTTAGTAATAATGATGATGTGTGGTTTGGACACAAGCTCACTAAGAAAATCATTGAAGATCCTGAGCTAAAACTCAAGGAATCCGAAGTAAAAGAGGCTTTGCTGAGTTTTCATAGGGCACTGAAGGACCTCGGAGCGTTATGAGCGACCAAGAAAAGTATTTGGTGAAAGGTTATTTGCCGACAATTGGTATTGAGTGTCATGTGCAGCTTAAAACCAAAACCAAACTTTTCGCAGGCGTGAGTAACGATGCGCGGGATGCAGAGCCGAACACGCTCATTAGCCATATTTGTTTAGGCATGCCAGGCGCACTGCCGGTTCTCAACAAAAAAGCTGTTGAACTCGCGCAACGCGCAGCCTTTGCACTTGGTACAGAAGCACAACATTTCAGTAAGTTCGATCGAAAACACTACTTTTATCCTGATTTACCAAAAGGCTATCAAATTACACAGTTTGATGAGCCTGTTATTTTAGGCGGCAATGTTGATATTACTGTTAATGGCGAGCAAAAAAGAATTGGCATTACCCGTGCGCATCTAGAAGAAGATGCTGGCAAATCAACGCATCCTGCTGGTGTTGACTATAGTTTGGTTGACCTAAACCGAGCAGGCACGCCGTTGCTAGAAATTGTCAGCGAGCCGGATATGCATAATGCCGCTGAAGCCAAAGCTTATGCCAAAGAATTATATTTACTCATGAGGTACGCTGATGTTTCAGAGGCAAATTTATTTCATGGCAACATGCGCTTTGACGTAAACGTGAGTGTGAGTAAAGATCCAAAAGTTTTTGGCACCAGATCAGAAACCAAAAACCTTAATTCATTTAGAAGCGTTGAAAAAGCGGTTGAGTTTGAAATTAAACGTCAAATTGATCTGCTAGAAAAAGGTGAGACCATTGCTCAGGAAACTCGCGGCTGGGACGATGGCAAACAAAAAACCTTTAGCCAACGAAGCAAAGAAGATGCTCACGATTATCGCTATTTTCCAGAGCCAGATATCCCGCCAGTGTCATTAACACAAAAAATGAATGACGATATTGGCAAAACCATGCCAGTTATGCCACAGCTATTGCGCGCTAAGCTCGAAAAATTGGGACTTGATAAATCAGCAGTTGAAACTTTGGTTGACGAATTGCCAGCCGGACGGTTTATGCTCGAGATTTTAGAGCAAAGTGATGATAAAACAACCAAGCGAATTGCCAACTGGTTGACGAGCGATGTGCAAGCACTAGTTGTCAACGAAGAATTAACGTGGGAGACTGCCAAGCTTGATGGGGTGGCTTTTATGCAGCTTGGGAAGCTGGTTGCCGATAACCAAGTTAGCTCAACTGGCGCCAAGGCAGTACTCACTGAGTTAGTTAAAAGCGGTGGTGACCCAATGAAGATTGCTCAGGAGCGAGATCTTTTGCAAGTTTCTGATGAAGGCGAGATTGATGGCATAGTAAAAGCCGTTCTGGAAGCAAATCCAAAGGCGGCCGAAGATGTAAAGAACGGTGAAATGAAAGCCATTGGCTTCCTTACTGGTCAAGTTATGAAAGAATCAAAAGGTAAGGCTAACCCCGGCTTGGCTCAACAACTGATCAAAAAGCAACTAGGACTTCGATAGTTTACGCAAAAAATTTATGACTTCTTCAGGGGTGCTAATGCTAAAACGTGCTGCTGACTGATCAAAACCAACCTTTACGCTAAAAGCCTTTTTGGGCAAAACCTTGAATATATCCTCATCAGTTGCATCATCGCCCATCGCTAGAACGAAATCCCAAGGCTGTTGGGCAACAAGTTTTTCAGTGAAGACACCCTTGTGAATGTTCTTTAGTTTAACTTCCAAAATTTTATGACCGTCGTGCAGGCCAACTTCACTATCCTTAATGAGCTGTTGGATGTCGTGACGCAGCTCTATTTTACGTACTTCAGCAAGTGCCGGCGGTACTTTGCGGTAATGCCAAACCAGCGCATATTCTTTTTCCTCAACAAATGAACCACCGGTTCTATCGACATAGTAATCCAGCAATGGCAAAAGTTTTTTCTTCCAAGCAGTAAATGATTGAGCTTGCTTTTGCCACTTGCCTTCAACTTTTTGCCAGGCGCCGTGCTCTGCAACTATGTCAACCGGCAGTTTTCCAAAAATTTTTTGCAAATATTGTTTTGGTCGACCACTTATAATGACAATTTTCGTCGCGCTCGTGCTAATCTTCTCGATAATGGTCAATAGTTCTTTCGGAGGCTTGGCTTCGGACGGCTCTGACGCAAAATCAATCAGAGTCCCATCATAGTCAAGCAGCACTAAACTTTGCTTGGACTTTTTAAAAGCCCGCATAACTTTTTGTTGCTCAACACCCGTTAAGTATTGCCCATTACGTTCCTGCTGAACTTTTTTGGTGTTTTGCAGCTGGTCAATAAAATCTTTGCCCCACTTTTTTGTGTCATATCGAGCGATTCGACTTTGCATATGTTTCATACGCGTCTTCCGCTCTATTTTGGGCATTTTCAGCGCGGTTTTAATAGCTGTAGCTACCGATTCGCGGTGATTTGGATTAACGATTATCGCTTCAGGCAGCTCACTAGCCGCTCCGGTCATTTCACTTAAAATTAATACGCCATCGCCGCTTTGCTTTGTTGCTACATATTCTTTGGCAACTAGGTTCATACCATCCCGCAACGGTGTAATGAGGGCAATTTCTGCCTGCGAATAAAGTGCAATAAGTTGTTCAAATGGAATCGAGCGATAATAGTAAGATATCGGTGACCAGCCCATCTCAGAATACTTTCCATTAATACGGCTGACGGTAATTTCAATTTCTTTCCTCAGCGACTTGTAGGCAGCAACTTTCATACGTGATGGAATCGCGATAATTACCATAACAACCTCGCCGTAATACCCAGGATTTTTACTCAGAAACAAATCATAGGCTTTGAGGCGTTCTAAAATTCCCTTGGAATAGTCAACACGGTCAAGCGAGAGAATAAGCCGGGCATTTTTCAAACCTTTTTTAAGCGCTTGAACTTCTTTTTGAACCTTAGCTCGCTTAGCGTAGGTTGCGAATTTTGTGTAATCAATGCCGATTGGAAAAGCATCGGTGCGAACAATTCGATTTTGATAATTAATCAACCCAAGATTATTTTTAAGACCCAAAATTCGCAGAACACTACTCAAGAAGTGGCGTGTGTAATCATATGTGTGAAACCCGATCAAATCAGCACCGAGAAGTCCACGCAAAATTTCGGCACGACTGGGCAATAATCTAAAAATTTCAAATGATGGAAATGGAATATGCAGGAAAAAGCCAATTGTGCTGTTTGGCGTTTTGGCTCGTATCAGACCAGGCAATAGCATGAGCTGGTAATCGTGAACCCACACGACCGTGTCCTTGCGTTGTCGGCTGAGAACTGCAGTGGCAAAAAGTTGGTTTACCTCGCGGTAGGTTCTTAGGTATTTTGCCCGGTACTCCGTATGCTGCGTGAAATAGTGAAATAACGGCCACAAAGTAACGTTAGCGTAACCATAATAATAATTGTTCACTTGAGCTTCACTTAAAAATACCGGTAAACAGTTGAATTTTTTCAATTCTTGAACAATTTGTTTTCTTTCTTTGGCAGTAAGTTCTTCGTTGGCAATGCCTGGCCAGCCAATCCAAAGCGAATTTGATTTGGTTAGTGCCGACAAACCAGAAGCAAGCCCGCCGTCGCTCGGCTTAAAAACTAACTTACCGGCCTTTTTGCTGATATTAACTGGCAAGCGATTAGAGACGATTATAATTTCAGGTGAGCCTAAATAGTTCTTTGCCATTTTATCCCCAAGTTCTGACCAACAGACGCCACCATACTTTTTCGATCAAGACCAATTATATGCTCAAATATCACGTTTGCCCATGGTACAATTACTCCGATGAGCCAACAAAAAGTACGAAAAGCTGTTATTGGCGCCGCTGGGTTTGGAACTCGCTTCTTGCCACAAACTAAGGCGATGCCGAAAGAAATGTTGCCTTTGGTCGACAAGCCGATCATTCAGTATATCGTTGAGGAATTAGCTGAAGCTGGTATAGAGGATATCGTGATCGTTACCGGCTATCATAAGCGTTCAATCGAGGATCACTTTGATCATTTAAGTGGCGATCTTAGGGCCAACTTAAAACAAGGTGGTAAAACAGAACTACTTGAACAGACTAAAAAGATTTCTGATCTGGCCAACTTTGCTTACGTCCGTCAAAAGGGACCATATGGTGCCGCAACCGCACTTTTAAATGTTTCGCACTTAATTGGTGACGAGCCGTTTATTTTTATCTTTGCAGACGATCTGATCCCTAGCACACCAAACCGATTTACACAGATGATTGATTTATATGAAGAATTTGGCGGCAGCATCCTACCGTGCATTAAGATCGAAAAAGATGAAGAGTACAAGCGTTATGGTATTGTCGGCGGTGAAAAAATCCGTGACGGTGTGATTAAAATGAGTCATTTGGTGGAAAAACCTGGCAAAGAGAACGCACCTTCTGATCTGGCAAGCATCGGAGGTTACTTATTGACTCCAGATGTTTTTACCTACGCCACTGAAAGCCGCAAAAATCTGCCAAAAGACGCTGAGTTTTACTTGAGTACCTACGCGCTGGAGCCAATGCTAGCAGATGGCAAAAGTCTGTATGCCTGTGAACTGAAAAACAGCAAATATTACGATACAGGTAACAAGCTTGGCTATCTGGAGGCGGTTGTGGATACGGCGCTTGCACATGAAGGTCTTGGCGATCAATTCAGATCATTTCTTGAGGAGCGTCTAAAAAGAGAGTAAAGTAGTAATTATGGATGCTTATTCAACATTAGTTATTATTTTGTCAATAACGCTCGCAATCTTTTTGGTCACTGCAATTGTTTTGACCGTATATTTAATCAAGTTAGTTAATCAAGTGCGTGGGATTACAGCGAAAGCTGATGCAGTTATGGATGATGTTGAGGCAGTCAGTGAGTTTTTTCGTAAAACAACTGTAAGCACGGCAGTCGGGACACTGCTGAGTAATATTGTTTCAACTTTAAGCAATAGGAGGAAGAAATGAGTAAGGACGGAACTAAGAAATTAGCAATCGGTGCTGCTATTGGAGTAGCAGCTGGTTTTATAGCTGGTGTTTTAACAGCGCCAAAGAGTGGAAAAGAAACTCGCAAAGATATCAAGGACACTGCCACTAAAGTGACACGAGAAGCCGAAAAGAAACTAAAAGAACTTTACAATGAATTAACAGACGCCATCGAAAAGGGTAAAACTGTCGCAAAAAAAGAGGGCGCTAAGGTCAAAAAAGAACTTTTAACTGCGCTACACTCTGCGGAAAAAACTCAACAAAAAGTCAAAGAAGTCTTAACCGCAATCCGAAATGGTGAAGCCGACAACCCTGAGCTTGATAAAGCCGTTAAAGATGCTAATGCCGCTAAAGCTACGTTGCTCAAGTATCTCGGCAATAAGTAATGCCCGATAAAACAAAAAAACTGAGTGCGAAAGAATCTCAAGACGCCGCTAAGGCTTTAGAAGCTTTATTTGCTTCCGAATATGTTGATAAAAAGAAGCTTTACATCGCAAACTTTTGGCGTGGTATTTTTTTTAGCGTGGGCGCGGTAATTGGCGCAGCAATCGTTGTTACAATCCTACTCTGGCTTTTATCGTTGTTTAAAAATATTCCGCTTGTTGGTCCAGTTGTAGATAATTTTCATCACAGTGTTGAGCAACAACAAAAAAAGTAGCCTGTGCGTCTGATTTTCTCTATAATTGAACTTACGAATGGGGAATAAAGTTACGCTCAAACAGAGTGATTATGTGCACCTACATAATCACACACAATATAGCTTGCTCGATGGATTAACAAAAGTGCCGGCCTTGATGGAGGTTGTACAAAAATCGGGTATGGAAGCTGTGGCCATAACTGATCATGGTACTCTCTCGGGCGCCATCGAATTTTATAAATCAGCACACGCACACAAAATTAAACCGATTATCGGCATGGAAACCTATATTGCTGCACGAACGCACCTTGATAAAGAGCCTGAAAAGGACAAGCCAAATTACCACTTGATAATTTTGGCTAAAAACAATGTTGGTTACCAAAATTTGATGCGTCTCAGTACAATTGCCAACCTGGAAGGGTTTTATTATAAGCCACGCATCGACCATCAGTTACTCGAAAAATACCATGAGGGGTTGATTGTGCTTAGTGGCTGTATTGGTGGTGAGGTTGGTGATGCGCTTCGACAGGATCAATACGCCAAAGCTGTTGAGATTGCCAGTTGGTATAAATCAATATTTGGTGATGATTATTACTTGGAACTGCAGGACCACGGACACCCTGAGCATCCTAACAAGTGGCAAGAGCAGATGTCAGTCAACGAGCAGCTACAAAAAATAAGTAAGGAACTCAATATTCCATGTGTGGTAACCTGCGATGCTCACTATTTGAAGCATGAAGATCAAACTGCGCACGAAATTTTACTTTGTGTGCAAACCGGATCTTTTTTGAGCGACGAAAAGCGAATGTCACTTTCCGATTTTGATTTGCATGTAATGGAGCCCGAGCAAGTAATAAAGCGCTGGGCCGACAATCCCGAAGCGATCAAAAACACTAAAAAGATTGCCGACAAGTGTGACGTGACAATTGAACTAGGCAAATATTTAATTCCGAAGTTTCCAGTACCAAAGGGTGAGAACGAGAAGTCATATTTAGATATGCTTACCTACCAGGGCCTCGTTCAGCGTTATTCGCCGGATGAAAAGCCTGCCAAAACTCTCAGTGCCATCAAGAAACAGTTACCAAAAGAAGTTGTTGAGCGTGCTGAGTATGAGCTTGGTGTAATTGATCGCATGGGCTTTAATGGTTATTTCTTGATTGTACAGGATTTTATTAACTGGGGTAAAAACGAAGGAATTGTTTTTGGCCCGGGACGGGGTAGCGGCGCAAGTTCGATTGTTGCCTATGGTCTTAGAATCACCGAACTAGACCCGCTCAAATACGACTTAATGTTCGAACGATTTTTAAACCCTGATAGAATTTCAATGCCTGATTTTGATATTGATATTCAAGATAGCAGGCGCGACGAAGTAATCCAGTACTGTGTCGAAAAGTACGGTTCTAATCGCGTGGCCAACATTGCGACTTTTGGTACGATGGCAGCGCGAAACGCTGTGCGGGATGTCGCCCGAGTTTTGCAGGTTCCTTATGCCGAATCCGATCGATTGGCTAAGTCAATTCCGCCGCCAGTTCAGGGTCGTCATATTCCACTTGCGAAGTCACTTAAAGAAAATCCAGAACTAGCTGAGGAGTACAAATCTAATGAACAAACTAAAGAAGTTTTTGATTTAGCGGTGCGACTTGAAGGTACAATTCGCTCACACGGTGTTCACGCAGCGGGTGTGGTGATTGCACCGGACGAAATTGTAAAATTTGTGCCACTTGAAATGGCTCAAAAGGGTGTTGTTGCCACTCAGTATTCTATGGGACCTGTTGAAGAACTCGGGTTGCTTAAAATGGACTTTTTGGGACTGTCTAACCTGACAATTATCAAAAATACACTTCGAATTATAAAACGTGTTTATGGTGAAGACATCGATATTAACAGCGTGTCAATGGACGATTCAAAGACTTATGAATTGCTGCGAGCTGGCGACACGACGGGCGTGTTTCAGTTTGAATCGGCTGGCATGAAAAGATATCTCAAAGAGCTTAAACCGAACCAGTTCGAAGACATTATCGCCATGGTTGCACTGTATCGACCAGGGCCGATGGCGGAATTTCCAAGATTCATTGAAGGCAAAAATAATCCGTCCAGCATTACATTTTTGCATCCATCGCTTAAGGCGGTTTTGGGTGATACGTACGGCGTGATCGTTTTTCAAGAACAAATTATTGCATTGCTGCAATTAATTGCTGGCTATAGCCCGGGCGAAGCTGACCTTATTAGAAAAGCCATCGGAAAAAAGAAGCGCGACATTATGGAGTCTGAGCAACCGCGATTTATTGAAGGTTGTTTAAAGCAAGGTTTAACAGAAGCTGGAGCTAAAAAGCTTTGGGCGCTTATTCAGCCTTTCGCTGATTACTCATTTAACAAAGCGCATGCGGCATGCTATGCCCTGATTGCTTATCAAACTGCCTACTTAAAGGCTCATTATTCAGCAGCATTTATGGCTGCACTAATGACCAGTGACTTTGATGACACTGATCGGCTCGCAATTGAAATCAATGAGTGTAAACATATCGGTATAGACGTTTTGCCTCCTGATATAAACGAGTCTTTTGTTGAATTTGCTGTCGTGCCGCACAAAAATCAGGTTCGTTTTGGCATGGCTGCCATTAAAAATGTCGGCACGGGTGCAGTAGAGGAAATCCTGCGCGCCAGACAAATCGACGGAACATTTATGAGTCTGGAGGATTTCTTTAGCAAGGTGAGTCCGCGAGTTGTAAACCGCAAAACGATCGAAAGTCTTATTAAAGCCGGAGCATTTGATAAGTTTGATAATCGTTCAACGCTTTTACATAACATTGATGTCTTACTGGCATACGCCAGCCGTATTCATAAACAGCTAGCTTCTGGCCAGACTGATTTATTTGGCAATAGCGAGGAACTCAATCATCACGGTAAACCACAACTAAAGCTCGAAAGTGAGCAAGATGAAATTCCTTTGAGTGAACAACTGCTCTGGGAGCGTGAACTGCTCGGGCTTTACTTGTCGCAACATCCACTCGATGCATATAAGTCGCTGTTGGCAGAGCAGAGCGCACCTATCAGTAGCTTAAATGTGGATCATCACAATAAACGTGTTGCTGTTGGTGGCAGTATTGTCGATGCCAGGGAGATAATTACCAGAAACGGTCAAAAAATGGCCTTTGTAAAAATTAGCGATGAGCATTCAGAAATTGAAGTCGTACTGTTTCCAAGTATTTACCAGCAAACACTGGGCATTTGGGAGCGAGATAGAGTAGTTATTGTTAAAGGTAAAGTCTCTGCCCAGGATAAAGACGGTAATACATCGAACGAACTTAAAGTGTTGGCGGACGATGCGCGTGAAGTGACGCATGAACAAGCTTCCGCTTATCAGCCAACTGGCAAAAAACCACCAATTCCGAAGGCAAGTAAGGCTAAACATATTTCTAGCGCCAGCAAGCCGGTAACGAATGAAACCCATCGATTATACTTACGTTTACTCGATAGCAAGGACAGCGATCTATTGCTGACACTCAAACAGACAATTGATGCAAATCAAGGTGATCATGAAGTAGTTCTTGTACTTGGTCCAGATGAAGGCAAACAAGTCGTTAAATTGCCAGTTAAGTTTTCGCCCGAAAATGAGGCAATGGACAATATTATTGAGCTTATAGGTGCTGACAACGTCAAACTAGCTTAGCTAACTTCACACCGATCAGCCTGTCATCCAACAGAGCTGGCTGCGCTGCTGATCTCTTTGACTCATGCACAATTTTCTTCTGCGCTACTCCTGAGCAGTATTATCTATACAGCTCAGTCCATTGCTCAAAGAAAAACTGCACCTGAGTCTAAAGTGTGAAGTTGCTACAAGATCAGGCCGACTTGTCTGGTAAAGAAGAAACTTCCAAGAATAACAAGTACCAAAATGACATCGACAGCCGGGTGAGTAACGACAAACTTCTCGCCCTTCTTTATCGAACGTTTGATAGCCAGACTATGCTTAAGGGCAAAAATCGCAATGGCTGCACCCATAACAAATGTAATTGTAGGAGTGATCCATGGGTACTTACTGCCCGTCAAGAGATCAATTCGACTGACAGTTTGTGGCTTTGAAGTTGGAGAGCCTTGCTGAGAAGTATTATATGACGTACTAGATACACTCCCCGAAGGGGTACTGGTGAAGCTAACAATTGGCGCTTCACTTGACGAGCGACCATACATGGCCACAACAACAGTCGAGGGGCCACTATTGTTATAGTTGTTACTACTGGCAATACCAAAACCAACATCCAAAAAATCACCATCAAGGAGGTTTTGACGATGTGGTGGGCTATTCATCCAGCCATCAACAGTTGCGCTGCTATCTTTAAATCCATATGCCAGATTTTCTCCAGCTTTTTGATAGCTATAACCAGCATTACTTATAAATATCCAAGGCGGGTTGCCATCAGGGGTATTGTGCGACCAGTAATTGCGGGTAACCATATCCTCGGCTTTGGCTTGAGCTGCTGAATTTAGCTGATCGTTTAACCTCAAAGCACCCTTACTATTACTGGCTCTGTCTTTATTTGTAGCCGTAAGCAGACCTTGGGAGTTAGTATTGGTAGAGATAGCAAGTACGGAATGTGGCGATGGCTTAAAGACAACTGGTTTGAGCAACATAAGACCAACAACTAACACCGTTACTAGCGGCAAGTATGGCCAGTAATGTTGAAGGTATTGTTTAGTATGTTTGTGTTTTGGGCGTAAGTTTGAATGATTTCTTTTATCACGCCTGATCACGCTACGCGCGGGCATGAATAAATTATAACCTAAAGCGGCATAAGCGTGCAATGGTAGAGCGCCATGGCAGCAGCCTGGACTACGTTAAAGGATTCTTTTTGCCCTTTCATCGGAATTTCGAGAGCAAAATCACATAAATCGAGTACCTCAGACTCGAGTCCTTCCACTTCTCGGCCTAAAATAATGGCCAGCATTTCAGGAGGCTTGAAAGTATTAAGGGATATAGAACCTTCTGCTTGCTCTAATGCGGCAACCTTGTAGCCTGCTTTTTTAAGCTCAGCGATTAATGAATCTATGTCGCTGCGCTGATGCCAATCGACAGTTTTCTCGGCTCCAAGTGCTGTTTTCTGTATCTGTGCATCGAGTTTTTTGGCTTCATGGGGCATTCGCTTATCATTCTCAGCCAAAGGGTAAGGTGTATAGCCAGTTAAATATACTTTGCTTACTCCCAATCCGTCAGCAGTTCTGAGCAGTGAACCGACATTATGGGTGCTTCTTAGATTATGTGCTATCAGAATAATTTCGCGCATGATAGCTATTTTACATTTATTAGGGGAAATATCACTCGCTTATGGTTATAATATGTAGGTAATGAGTCATGACGCAAGACGCGATGAAGAGCAGTTGACCCAACGGCGAGCTCGTATGCTGGGCTTTGAATATATTGATACATCACAAATTCAGGATAAGTTGCTGTATCCAAAACTTCTGAGCGTGCCTGAGCTCTACAGCATGAAGGTTATCCCAATCAACTCGGCGCAGGGACATATTACGTTCGGTATTACCACGACGACTTCAAACCATACACTAGATACACTCAAACAGCGATTTCTGGATCAGCGCTTAGATTTCTCAATTATTTCTGATACTGGTTTTCGAGATTACATGCGATTGTATGATCCACCAAAGCCAATTGTATATCAGGATATTGAGCTGCCAACAGCCGGAACCGAAGCTTTAATTGAAGAAGTTTCACGTACGCTCGATTCTATAAAAGCCAACGATATGCTAGCTTACCTTGTCCAGCAGGCGCACAAATTAAAGGCCTCTGACATCCACATTGAGTCACAGCGTGGCTATGCGCGAATACGCTTGCGTATCGACGGAGTATTACACCCAATCGCACGTTTATCACCCATGAAAGAACATATTTTGTTGTCTGCAATTGCCAGTGCTGGTGATATTTCTACGGCTTCAAGCGATGCACAACAGGGGCATATTTCGCAAAAAATTCAGATGGCGGACGGCACTGATGTTGATGTTAACTTACGTTTGGAAACGGTGCCAACCGTCAACGGTATTGATATTGTGATGAGACTTTTCAATATGGAGCAAGGAATGTACACGCTCGACAAACTTGCGCTGTCATCTGAGGAACGCAAAAAAGTCGATGAAATTATTAGCAAACCTACTGGACTTGTTATGGTTGTTGGTCCGACCGGTTCCGGAAAAACAACCACGCTGTATTCGATTTTAAACACGCTTAATTCTGAAGAGCGCAAAATTATTACCATTGAAGATCCGGTGGAATATCAGTTCGAAGGCGTTACGCAAATCCCAGTCTATTCAACCAGCGGGCAGGAAACAAATTTTGCCGACAAACTCCGGGCCGTACTTCGTTTAGACCCAGACATCGTGATGGTTGGTGAGATTCGTGATCTTGATACCGCAAAAACGGCGTTGCAGGCGGCCTTAACAGGGCACTTGGTGCTGGCGACTTTCCACGCCAGTTCAGCCGCTGCGGCCTTAACTCGTATTATGGACGTTGTTGGTGAAAATCCGTTGTTTGCTTCGGCTATTCGCTTAGTCATGGCTCAGCGACTTGTGCGAAAATTAGATGACAAAACAAAGAAGCCACGCAACCCGACCGAACAAGAACTCGCTAAAATCAAAGAAGTGTTAGCAACACTGCCGAAAGAAATCAAACAGCCTGATATTTCAAAGCTACAGCTATTTGATGCGGGTAAGTCTGACGACAACCCGTATGGGTATCGTGGTCAAGTGCCAATTCGTGAACAATTTACAATGACGGCCGATCTGGCCAAACTTATGCAATCTGGCGCAAAAAATCTGACAACTCAGGATATCGAAGCTGCGGCGATAAAAAGCGGTATGCGCACTATGCTGCAAGATGGGATCCTCAAAGTTGTTGCTGGTGAGACGACGATGGACGAAGTCTTCCGTGTGGTCGGCTAGCTAATCCTTATTTTGTTTTGGCGTGACGGTCATTTGTCCAACAGATCCACCTTCATAAGGTCTAATGGATCCTTTTACCATCAGCTCAGAGCTGATTGGGCGAGTTATGCCATTTCTTTCGTCTGAACGCAATTTACGGAAACAGTATCCAAGGCCACTAAAATTTATTCGTGAAAGATAATTAGGGCTGCCACGCTCAATGGTTGCTGTCAGTTTTGGATTATCAACAATCGTTTGGCCTTCGTCGTCTATATGTGTCGTTCTACCTAAAACAAAACGCAGAGAGTGAAAGCTTATCGCTCTGTCAAGATGCCCAATACCAAGTTCTTCGAGATGTTCAAGTGTTCCTGTTTCAACATCACTCACAACACTTCGAATGACGAGGGATTGAGGTGTGGCAATGCCAATTTCAGTATATCTATCTCCTAGGAGACCTTGAGGTAATGTAGGCAATTCAAAACCGTTAACATGCTGGATAGGGAGTTGAAGAGCTTTCATATAACGCGATAATAAACGAAAGTTATCAGTTATGCAATATTATGTGATAACTTTAGCTATGGTGGGGACTAGACGATCGTCGAGGACTGATGGAATAATTTTGTCAGCTGTCGGTTTGTTAACTAAACTGGCTATTACTTCGGCGGCAGCAATTTTATGTCTATCAGTAATGTGCTTCACTTTATTATCAAGTGCTCCTCTAAAAATTCCTGGAAAAGCAATGGCGTTATTAACTTGATTTGGAAAATCAGATCTACCGGTTGCCATCACGGCAACGCCAGCC
This sequence comes from uncultured Candidatus Saccharibacteria bacterium, assembly GCA_964590205.1. Classification (GTDB taxonomy): domain Bacteria; phylum Patescibacteriota; class Saccharimonadia; order Saccharimonadales; family JAGQNJ01; genus CAZPVO01. Next base: position 226,156 of record CAZPVO010000001.1, read on the forward strand.
TTTTTGGCAATATCAGGCATAATTTCTGGTACGGGATTCGCCATGGCAATAATAATCGGGTCCTTGGCCATACTTTTGACCATTTCAGGGGTTACCAAGCCAGCAACTGACACACCAATAAATATATCGGCATCTTTCATAGCGTCAGCTAGCAAACCCGTTTGATTGTTCTTGTTTGTAAATGTAAGCAACTTCTTTTTCTCGCTGTTCAGATCTTTTCGAGATTCTGCAACGATACCTTTACTGTCAACTGCCAGAATTTCTGGCTTTGCATACTTGTACAATAATTTCATGACAGCAGTTCCGGCCGCTCCCGAGCCAACACAAACAACTTTACAATCTTTAAGCTCACGGCCAGTAACTTTTGCGGCGTTGATAAGTCCGGCAAGTGCCACGACAGCTGTGCCATGTTGATCATCGTGCATGACGGGAATACCTAAGTCTTTTTTGAGTCGGTCTTCGACTTCAAAACAGATAGGCGCGGCAATATCTTCCAGATTTATGCCACCAAAACTGGGTGCAATGGCCTTTACTGCGGCCACAATTTCATCTGCACTATGAACGTCTAAAACTATTGGCACGGCGTCGATGTTGGCAAAGTGTTTGAACAGCATGCATTTACCTTCCATAACTGGCAACGCGCCGTATGGGCCGATATCACCAAGACCAAGTACGGCCGTACCATCGCTAATAACTGCTACAGAATTGTTTAGCCATGTATAATCTCGAGCTTGATCTTCATGTTCAGAAACATAACTCGAAACAGTGCCGACACCTGGTGTGTAATAAATACTCAGCTTATCCTGTGTGTCCAGATCATCCTTTAGCGAAACAGAGAGCTTACCCTTAAGTTCTTTGTGTTTTTGTAATGCAATTTTCCCAAAATTTTTTGCCATATTTACACATAATATCACTCATGTATAATTAATGCTTTGTTCATAAAATAAACGAAAGAAAATAAGTGGGCGAACTTCTTAATTTTCCAGGCCGTGGCAACGAGACAATTGGTGAACGACCTGTCTCCGAAATGGATGAAACAACATATAGCGATACAACACTTGAAAAAGCGGCTGCGCTGAATACGTCTATGATGAGCCGCATTCTGTTAGGTGATGTAAGTAGAGTGCCGGCTATCGATCGGCTGCTTGCACGGTTACCTAACAATAAAGATACGGCTCATCTGAGAGCAAGTGATCACGAGGGCTAACAGGGGTTGCATCAGGCACGATAAAATGATAGGATTGTCTAGTTATGCCAACAGTTTTGGAAGCTATCAACGCAAAGTATAAAAAAAGCCAGGTCGTCGATGTACGGTCAGGTGATACTGTGCGTGTGCACCAAAAAATTAAAGAAGGCAACAAAGAGCGTATTCAGATTTTTGAAGGTTTGGTTATTCGAACTGATCGAAAAGGCAGCCACACCAGTTCAATTACTGTACGTCGAGTAGCCAGTGGTATTGGCGTCGAGAAAACATACCTCATGCATTCACCACTTGTTACTAAAGTAGAAGTTACCAAGCGAAGTAAAGTTCGCCGAAATTATCTCACGTACATGCGTGCGCGAACCGGTAAATCAGCACGGCTTTCAGGCGTAGATTTTGATAAAGAAAAAGTTAACACTGTCCATGACGAAAAGGCTGAAGCCGAAGAAGCTAAGCTTAAGGCAGAAGCAGAAGCCAAGCATGAACAACAAGCAGCTGAAAAGGCCAAGGAGCAAGCAAAAGAAGATGCTAAAGTTGAAGCAGCGCTAGCACAACACGACCAAGCTCAAGAAGAGCCAAAAACAGAAGACAAAAAAGGGAGATAATTTTTACCCCTCAATTTTGATAGCCGCCGTAAAGGGCGGTTTTTTTATGAGCAAGTAGAATTATGAGCAAGTATATGTAACGCCGTTTTCTTCGTGTGTACCTGGACCAAGTTCTTTACACTTTTGAACAAGTTTGCTGCCGCCAAAAATAGCGAGTGATAAGAAAATAATGCCCACAATAATACCAATAATGCCAAGAATAATACCGGCCAAGGCCAGGCCATTGCTCATACCGGCACTTTTGGATTTTTTAAGACCAACAATTCCTAGAATAAGGCCAACGATTCCAAAGCCAAGCAATGAAAAAATTAAGCTCAAAATTCCCATGGTTTTGCCTGGGTTTTCGCCAGTAGGTGCTGGTGCGGCAGGCTGCTCTGGCGCAACTGGAGCGGGTGTAGGCGCAGGTGTTGGTGCTGGTGCAGGTTGTTGATTTGGATCCATGAAGAGTTTCCTTTTTTAGATATATCAATAAGTATAACAGGTTTGAAAGTATATTTGTTATGCTAAGATCATGGGGCAAATAGTCGGCATCGATGAAGTAGGTAGAGGTTGCTGGGCTGGACCACTTTTAGTTGTCGCAGCAAGGCAAATCAACCAGTTACCAACCACTCTTAAGGATTCCAAACTACTGACCAAGAAAAAGCGCGAGTTACTTTACTATGACATCGAAATCGCCTGCGACATTGGTGAAGGATGGGTGGAGCCTGCAGAAATCGATAAACTTGGGCTAACAAATGCGATGTTTTTAGCTGTCAAAAGAGCTCTATCGATGCTTAACGCTTCGCATGATGAAACTATTATTATGGACGGCAACATTAATTACTGCCCACAAGATTTTAAAAACGTTAGCTGTATCATTAAGGCTGATTCACTGCATCCGATTGTGAGTGCAGCAAGTGTTTATGCCAAAGTTAAGCGAGATCGATTTATGACCGACATAGCCAAAAAATACCCTGATTATCAATTTCAAAAACACGTTGGTTACGGCACGAAGCTTCATAATGATTTACTTAAAAAATTTGGCGTAAGCCCAATTCATCGTCTATCATACAAACCCATTCAAAGTTTGTTATGACATCGTTCAATACAGGAAGACAAGCTGAAAACGTAGCCGCCGAGCATCTAAAAAAGCTCGGTTTTAAAATCTTGGAGCAAAATTGGCGTACGAGATTTTGTGAAATTGATATTGTTGCTCAGAGGAACGGCACAATATACTTTGTTGAAGTAAAGTACCGCATCAATAATATGCAAGGTTCGGGCCTTGACTACATTACTCCGCAAAAGTTAAGGCAGATGCGCTACGCTGCCGAGTTTTGGGTTTCAAAACACAGCTGGGATGGGGATTACAACCTGGCTGCTATAGAAGTAGCTGGCACAGACTTTAGGGTTACTGAGTTTGTTGATTGGCTTTGAAAAATTCTGTAACAGCTTTTAAGTCACGATCTTTCCAAGTAGCATGCCACTCAATCATTTCCTGACCTTGTTTGATGGCTCGTTCCAGCCCAGGCGCATTTACTTTATGAAAAAATGCCAGATATTCTTTTAAGAACTTTTTGTCACTGTAACTTCGGCCAACGTAGACTGGAAATCTAAAAAAACTTAAGTCGGAGCCAAGATTATCGTTTAACCATGGCCAGTGACCCATTAACCATTTCCAGGTTTTATCACGTGCAAAACGGTTCATAAAACTGTAGGCAACCCAGTAAGAAACATCTTGTAAACGAACTTCAGGTTTATCAATAAGACCGAGTGCCTTATCGATAAGTTTTGGTTGCTTAAATGCTGTCAGAGCAGCTGTTAAGCGAGTTCGCTCTTCACTGTCATGAGAATTGTTATGTAGGGCGAGTAGCTTTTTAAATTCAGCTTCGCCACCATTGCGTGCCATGGTTGTGTAAATAACAGATCGAAGGTCTGGTTGAATATCTTCAGCTTTTTTCATTGCTTCGAATTGTTGCTTGGCAATTGCGAGCACAGAAGGTTCTTCAGCTAATGACGCCATGCCTAAAATTGTTGGACGAAGCAACGTATCAAAATATGGTTCACCTTCGACTTTTTGCCAGCCCAAACGCTCAAGCTGCTTGTTTACTAATTGCCGGATGTACGGTTTCATCAGATCACGCAGATCCTCATTGTCCATAACCATTCTGAGCTCAGCTATTCCAGAGGCAATAATATCCCAAACTGCTGCGTTATCTTCGTGCTCAAAAGCAGCCAAAAGTGTCAGTGCGTCGACGGTTTTTGTATAGCCGGCCTTTGCAGCCTCAAAAACGTCAGATAACAATCCTAATCGATCTAAAACGCTTAACTCACCAGCACTCACTTTCTCGGCAAGTTGACTGACATGCTCCGAGTTATAGGCTACTCGGTAATAGCCACTTCTCTCGGTGTTAAGTAAAAGAGTACTACTTTCGTTCAGCTCAAATGACGCGTTGGATTTGTCCAGCAATTTGTCTTTAAGCAGTTCATCACTACTCAGAAGTGGAATTGGCCACTTGGTTGTTGATTTGCTTTTGCCACTCACAATAAAGGTGTGCTGAGACAAGCTAAGCTTATTACTGTCAACCTTTGCTTCCACAATCGGGTAGCCAGGCTGAGATGTCCAGGCGTGCATGAAATCTTTGACTGGCTTTTTGCTGGCCTGTTCAAGTGCCGCCCACAAATCAACCGTATCGGTGTTACTGTAGGCATGTTTTTTAAGATATAATTGCAGCCCTTTTTGGAAAACATCGGGGCTCAGATAGTGCTCGAGCATATGAATAACACTCGAACCTTTGCTATAACTTATTGTGTCAAAAATTGAGTGGATCTCGTCGGGATGGGCTACTGGCACTTCGATAGGATGAGTGTTCTCAAGCGCATCTAGCTTAAAGGCCGCCTGCTGCTCGTCGGCAATAAACTGTGTCCACATTTGCCACTCAGGAAAAATGTGATTTACTGCCAAATACTCAACCCAGCTGGCAAAACCTTCATTGAGCCATAAATCGGTCCACCAACGCATGGTAACCAAATTACCAAACCACTGATGAGCTAATTCATGACAAACAACCATGGCGACATATTGTTTTGTGCCGACACTACTGTTTGCTGGATCAACTAACATGCATTGTTCTCGGTAGGTGATGCAGCCCCAGTTTTCCATGGCGCCAGCGGCGAAATCCGGCAGTGCAATCATGTCACACTTCTTCAGAGGATACGGCTGGCCGAAGTATTCGTTATAAAATTCAAGACACTTTACGGCGACATCAAGCGCAAAATCTGTAAAATCGACTTTGTTTGGCACACTGTAGGTTCGCACCACTGTGCCGGCTTTTGTTTTAGCTTCTTTATACTTCATTTCACCGTATGCAAATGCCAATAGATACGTTGACATTATCGGAGTTGTTTCAAATGTTGTGGTCGTGATATCTTTGGCAGCTTTTTGAGTTTTGACTGGTGTGTTGGCCAGCACTGTTTCGCCTTTAGGGGTATGTAGTGTCAAATCAAAAGTGGCTTTGGCTTCCGGCTCATCAATACATGGGAAAACCTGCCTTGCGTAGTGGCTTTCAAACTGAGTAGCAATGATCTGTTTCTTTTTGCCATTTTCTTCAAACAAACACGGATAAATGCCGTTCATTGGTGGTGTAATAAGCCCTGAAAATTCCAGATGAATTGTATACTCACCCGGACGTAACATTTCTTTTGTATGCAAGCGAACCTCATCAAACCCTTTATGTGTGTTAATACGATCAACTTCAATTGGTTTGCCGGCTTGTTGGATAGTAACGTCAATAATTGTTAGGTCTTTTTGATGAAATGTTAGGCGGTTTGATGGTCGTCCGGTCTTTTTGCCCGTGATAGTAACATTGCCTTTAAATAACATAGTCGATCTGTCAGGAAACAGCTCGAGTTTGTAGTTCTCAGGGGCAAATTGTTCAAATAATCGTTTTACCTGCTTAGCCATGTACCTCATTCTATCACGCACGTGCGGTTGATTTCTGTTTTGATTATTGCTACAATACATCTGTTCAAGTCGGCCAGCAGGTCGATTTTTTTAATGAAAGGACCAAAAACGTGGAACTTGATATGAAACAACTCGCACTAGCCGTGCGGACTATTGCCGAGGAAAAAAACCTTCCTGAAGAAGCTGTTCAGAATATTGTCGAGCAGGCTCTCGCTGCTGCTTATCGCCGAGATTACGGCGATCGTGAACAAGAAGTGCGCGTAACCATGAATTTAAATAATGGTGACGTTGATGCATATGTTACCAAGCAAATTGTTGATGAAGTGACTGATGAACGAACCGAGATTAGCCTGAAAGAAGCTCAAGTGCGTCGTAAAAACGCTCAAGTGGGTGAAGAAATTGAAGTACACGAAGAAGTAAAAAACTTTGGTCGTGTGGCTGCGCAGACTGCTAAACAGGTTATTTTACAGCGGCTTCGTGAAGCAGAACGTGAGATTATTATGGCCGAATATGAAGATAAAATCGGCACTGTTATTAATGGAATTGTGGCTCGAGTGGAAGGGCGTATGGTTCGGGTTGATCTTGGCAAGGCTCAGGCGATTATGCCAGGCTCAGAGCAGATTCAAGGTGAACATTATTATCCTGGACAACGAGTCAAAGTATATCTAAAAGATGTTGAGCGTGGTCAGCGTGGTCCGCAGTTGATAGTTTCTCGTGGCAGTACAGAATTCGTAGAATGGTTATTCCGCGCTGAAGTTCCAGAAATGGAAAGTGGTGCCGTTGAAATCAAGAAAATCGCCCGTGAAGCCGGTGTAAGAAGCAAAATCGCTGTACACAGCACTGTTCCTGGTGTTGATCCTGTCGGGACATTCGTTGGTGGACACGGAACCCGCGTAAATGCAGTTATGAGCGAGATTGGCGAGCAAGAAAAGATCGACATCATCATTTGGGATGAAGATTCAGCCTCATTTATTACCAACTCACTCAGCCCAACCAAAGTCGATAAAGTTGAAATCAACGAAAAAGATAAAAAGGCGACAATTATCGTTCCTGAGGATCAGTTAAGTATTGCGATTGGTAAAAGCGGTCAAAATGTCCGTTTAGCCAGCAAACTAACTGGCTATGAGCTTGATATTGCCCAAAAAGAAGAAGGTGCAAAAAAGTCTGAAGAAAAGCCAGCTGAACCTGTTGATGACAAGCCAAAAGCTCCACCAAAACTAAAGAAGAAATCAGAGCTGGAATCTAACTTGCTCGAAGCTATCGCCGAACACGGCACTGAAGACACCGAAGAAAACAAGGAGTAAGGGTATGTCCACACCAGAACAAGAAGCCTACATTGAAGCAGCAGGTGAGTTTCGACATATTGTGAGTAAGGTGTTAGCTAAACCCATTGACTCTGTTCCAACCGACTTTAGTAAGTATGTATCAGAGTGCGACGATACTGTCGACGCTCTGGACTTATGTGAGATCGTTATGGCTGCTGAGGAACACTTTGGAATACGGCTTGTTGATCAAGACGAATTCGAACACGTCGTATATACAAAACCAGAATCTGTCGGTACTATGCCGATGCCAAAAAACGATCTCACACTTGACGAGATTTTTGGACTGTTCTTACAATAAATTAGCACTCTGGGTTGACGAGTGCCAATACTTGAGCTATATTAAGTGGTAGCGATGCTAAAATTAATCGCGGGATAGGGTTAAAATATATCTATGATGCCAAGTTCACCAGACTTTCAAGATTTTCTGCAGCATTTAACTGATAATGCACTGCAAAGTTTGAAACATGCCGATGCTATTGCGAGAAGTTTCGGCAGTGCCTACATTGGCACGGAGCATTTACTGCTTGGTGTATTGGCACAAGACAGTTCGATGGGCGCTAAAGTACTCGAGAACGCTGGAGTAACACTCGACCGTGCCCGTGTAGCTTTAAATCTGACACCAAAAACCATGGTTATAAACATGGGTGCTAAAGGTTTGAGCGAAACAGCTAAACTGACGCTCAAGATGGCATATGACATTGCGCAGGACTTTAATCAAGAACACTGCGGCACGGAACATATTTTATATAGTATTCTCAGCCAAAAGAACGCGCGCGCAACCTTATTGCTTAAAGATATGAGTATTGATATCGATGCATTGGTTAGCGAATTAGAGCAATTTTTGAATCGTCAGCAGTATGAAGATGGCGAATCAAACCCTGCAGCAACCAGACGACTGAAAAAAGGTCGTAAAACAGCGCTGGATTTCTTTGGAACAGACTTAACAGCTCAAGCCCGTTCAGGCAAACTCGACCCAGTTGTGGGTCGCGAAGCTCAAATTCGTCGTGTTGTAACTATTTTGAACCGTCGGACCAAGAATAACCCTGTGCTCATTGGCGAGCCAGGTGTGGGTAAGACCGCCATTGTTGAAGGTTTAGCGCAGCGAATTGTAAACGAAGATGTGCCGGATAGCCTGCTGGACAAGAGAATTGTACTGTTGGATCTTGCAGGCATGATTGCTGGCACCAAATATCGTGGTGAATTCGAAGAACGTCTTAAAAAAGTTATGGGCGAGCTCGAGAACGACAGCAAAACTATTATCTTCATTGACGAGCTGCACTTAATCGTTGGCGCTGGCGCTGCCGAAGGTGCGATGGATGCCGGCAATATTCTTAAGCCAGCATTGGCTCGCGGAAAAATCCAAGTTATTGGCGCCACAACAACAGTTGAATACACCAAACACATCGAAAAAGATGCAGCGTTGGAGCGACGATTCCAGCCAATACAGGTTCCCGAAACGACTGTTCCCGAAACAATCGCAATTCTAAAGGGGCTTAAAAAGCATTATGAAAAATTCCATGGTGTAAAAATTAGCGACGAAGTGCTCGAAGATACTGTTAATCTTGCCAGCCGTTACATCAATGATCGCTTTATGCCGGATAAAGCTATTGACCTGCTCGATGAAACAGCCGCGCATTTGCGCATTGATAAAGGACGCACACCACCAGAAGTTCGCAAACTACAGAAAGAGCTTAAACTCGTAAATGATCGCATTGAGGATGCCGTTGACGCTGAAGATTATGAAAAAGCGGCACAGTACAAGACTCGTGCCAGTCAAATTTATAGTGAGCTGAAAAAACTCCAGGCTCACGAGAAAGCGACTAAGCGAATTGTCATGACCAGTGAAGATATTGCCGAAATTGTGGCTCGAACTACTGGTGTGCCTGTAAAGAAAGTTATCCGTTCAGAAGCGAAGTACTTACTAAATCTCGAAAAAACACTAGGTAAACACATTATTGGTCAGCAAGAAGCCTTGGATGTGGTTGCCAAAGCTGTTCGACGTAATCGCTCTGGCATTAGTAGCGGTAAACGCCCAATCGGTTCATTTGTATTCTTAGGCCCAACCGGTGTTGGTAAAACTGAACTAGCTCGAGTACTGGCCCGTGAATTCTTTGGCAGCGAGGAAGCCTTAGTAAAAATTGACATGAGCGAATTTGGCGAACATCACACTGTTTCGCGATTGGTAGGAGCGCCAGCTGGCTACGTTGGTTACGAAGAAGGTGGCCAACTAACAGATAAAATTCGTAGACAGCCGTATAGTTTAGTGCTCTTTGATGAGATTGAAAAAGCCCACCCGGAAGTTTTTAATATGTTGCTGCAAATCCTTGAAGACGGCCATTTAACAGATGCCAAAGGTCGCAAGATTGATTTTACAAACACGATCGTGATCATGACCAGCAATCTCGGTGCAGAAAAGCTACAGAAAGAAGTTAACTTGGGCTTTTCAGCCAGTGACGCCAGCGACTTTAAAGATCTTGATAAGCTTCATGCTAACAACAAAGATAAAGTTGAAGGCGATCTCAAAAAAATGCTCCGGCCGGAGCTATTGAATCGAATTGATAAGATTATCGTTTTTCGTGCACTGACTAAAAAAGATGTTTTGCGAATTCTTGACATGCAAATTTCCGAACTGCGCAACAGACTTATTAAACACGGCCTCGGTTTGCAGCTAACTAGTGCAGCAAAGAATTACTTGCTCGAAAATGGTTACGACGCCCAAAATGGTGTTCGGCCGATGCGACGACTTATTCAAGATACCATCGAAGACCGCATTGCCTCTGAACTTTTAAGCGAAAAATATCAAAAAGGCAATATCGTAGAAGTTGGTTCCAAACTAAAAGAATTAAGCTACAGCATTATCTCAGAATAACTCGTATAATTTAAATGTAATGCGACCAAATCAATCATCGTTTGGTAAGTTTCTTGGCAAGCTGCTATTTTTTGCAGTGTTAATTTCGTTGCCAGTTATATTTTGGCTCAATCACCAGAAGATTTACGACTGGTGGCGGCTACGCAATTATACGCCGTCGGCCGAAGTTCAGACACTCGCAACCAATACGACAATGAATGATGCCACTCGCAAAGTGTTTTATATCAATCATCCTGCAATTGAAGATGGCCAGCAGCTAAGTTCTGATTGTCGCGAATCTGAGCGAACCATTGTTTTAGGCTGTTATATTAATGGAAAAGGCATTTTTATCTATAACGTGAGTGATGCACGGTTGAATGGCGTTAAAGAAGTTACTTCTGCACACGAGACACTGCATGCTGAATACGATCGTTTGTCACCGGATGAACGGACAAGTGTTGATCAGATGACACAAGCAGCGTATGCCCAAGTAACTGACCAGCGCATCAAGGACACAGTTGAACAATACCGCAAACAGGATCCAAGTGTTGTGCCTAATGAGCTTCACTCAATTTTGGGGACAGAAGTGCGTAATTTGCCACCAGAACTAGAGAATTACTATAGGCGCTATTTTGATGATCGCTCGAAGATTGTGGCATATTCGGAAGGCTACGAAAGCGAGTTTAGCTCTCGTCAGGCCAAAGTGAGTGCTTACGATGCTCAACTTGCCACTATGAAAAAACAGATTGATGATAACCAACAAAGCTTGGCCACCCAGTCAGAGGCGATTAAACAAGAAAGAGCACGTCTTAATCAGCTCAAACAGAGTGGTAATTTTGAAGCATATAACAGCGGAGTTGATGCCTTTAATAGACAGGTTAGCGCATACAACGCTCTTGCCGATCAAACCAGTCAATTAATCACCAACTACAACAATCTTGTTGCCCAACGAAACGCTGTGGCCGTAGAGGTTAACGACCTAGCCAAAGCCATTGATTCTCGTCCGCAAGGGATTTCCAGCCAATAACGGCGGCTTTGCCTTTTGAGAGGGGAACATCCCCTCTCAACGCGCCAAGCAAAAAATGTGATTTTTGCTCGGGCTCTCTCCCCTGAAATCTATTGAATTACTTACTTCTTTTACATATCGCAAGTTTTTGATATAAACTAGGCGCTATGGCTAAGAATACGACGAGATATGTGTGTAGCAACTGTGGGGCTGAAACCACAACGTGGGCTGGCCGCTGCCATGTTTGCGGAGAGTGGAATACTCTTGAGGAACAATTGAGTGAAACGGCGGTAACTCAACCGCAAGGACACAAATTAACGACTGAAAAAGTTTCCCAAGCGATTCGCTCCGACAATAAACGCTTCAACATCAATATTGGTGACACAGATACGGTATTTGGCGGAGGAGTAGTGCCTGGCAGTGTTATTTTAATGGCTGGTGAACCAGGCATCGGTAAAAGTACCGTATTGCTACAAATTAGCAATGCAGTCGCCAAATCTCATAATGTGCTGTATGTGAGTGGGGAAGAATCCACGCACCAGGTTGGGCTCCGCGCCAAACGGCTTAAAGCAAGCAGTGCCAAACTTTCGATCACATCGGCTAATTTTGCAGATGACGTCGCCGCCAGTATGCTCAGTGGCAATTATGATCTGGTGATTGTTGACTCAATCCAAACCATTACTTGTGCTCAACTAAAAAGTGCTGCAGGCACGGTCAGTCAAATCACTAGCAGCACACACTTACTTATGTCGGCAGCCAAAAAGAGCAATACGGCTGTTATATTAGTTGGCCATGTTACCAAAGAAGGTGCGATTGCTGGGCCAAAAATTTTAGAACACATTGTTGACGTTGTGCTGCAGCTTGAAGGGGATCGCTACGGTGGCTTTAAAGTACTTCGAAGCATAAAAAACCGCTTCGGCTCAACAAACGAAGTAGCTATATTTGAGATGGTTGAGGAGGGCCTAAAACCAGTCGACAACCCATCCAAGGCACTTTTAGCTGAGCGGCAGGTTACTGATGGCTCTGTCGTGCTGGCGACTATGGAAGGCTCACGGCCAGTGCTGGTAGAAGTTCAGGCGCTGGTTAATAAAACAGCCTACGGCTATCCAAAAAGGGCTTCCAGTGGCATTGATTTGAATCGACTTAACTTGCTGATTGCCATGCTTGAGCGACGGACTAAACTATCACTATTTGATCAAGACATTTATATCAATATTGTTGGAGGTATTCGTATTACTGAGCCGGCAGCTGATTTAGCTGTCTGTATGGCAATTGCATCTGCAGCAAAAGGCATGAGCCTCAAGAAAAACGCCGTCGTATTTGGCGAAGTTGGGCTCTCAGGCGAAGTTCGTCATGTGCCATATATCGAAAAACGAATCGTTGAGGCTAAAAAGCTTGGTTTTGAGGCAGCAATAGGCCCAGTAGTAAAGACGGGCAAAAAACCAGCTCTACTGCACGGCGTCAATCACATTCGAACCGCGCTTAATACATTCTTAGAGATTTAATTGCCGCTAACTACCGTACCAGCGTCGTCTCTTGCTCCATAAGCTCCACTACCCGATCCTGAGCAAGTTTGGACTGATGCTGGGGCTGAACATATAAAAGTATTGCTTGGCGATTTAAAAACGGTTACTGTGCCTGTTCCACCAGTCCAAGTATATGTATTACTGCCACTCCGATGCAGGTTATCTAATTGTCCCGTACTCGCACTTCCGCCACTTACTGGAGTACTGGCAGTTGCATCGTAGAGTACGCTGTCAATAACTTGCGCAGATACCGTTTCGCTGCCGTTTGGTCTATAACTATGGTATGTGACAGTTCCCGGGTTATCCATACCGTATGATCCGCCCGGTAATTGTTGACCATTGACCGAGAAAATAACCGTGCCTTTAAACTTATCGCCAGACAGTGGGTGTGTTCCTTGAGCAACTGTTGCACTGAGTTCATAACTACCATCACCGTTAGGGGTTGCAGTTAAACTAATGCTTGGTTTTACGTCTGCACAATTGTGAACGTCATCTTGCGAGGAAGTATCGGCGCTCGCGCCTGCACCGGTGAACTGATCACCCGAGAACTGATCAGCAGCCGCGTCCGTGACATCTTGACGAGCCAGAGGTGGCGTGCAGTCGGTCGCTAGTTTATTAGAAACTTTATCGATGGTTCGCTTGGCATTACTTGCTTTCTTATTATTTTGATACCAAGAAGGGAACAAATCGGTTGCTGGACTTGGCTCAACAGAACCGATACCAACATGTGTTCGAGTTACATAAGCAGGTAATGTCTGAACTCCGGCAGGCTTAACACGGTCCTCAGGCTTTAGGTTCTTGTGGGCAGCATCCATCCAGCCTTGCCAGATCGGTTGTGTCATATTTTCCATCGTGCCGCTCATAACTCGCTGACGGTTATGGTAACCGACCCACACACCAGCGGCGTATTGTGTTGAGAAGCCCATCATCCAACCATCTTTTCCGTCGTTTGTTGTTCCAGTTTTCATAGCAAATTTCCAGGTACCCTGGCCGTTGTTATAGCGGTGTGGCTTGCGACCAGCAGGGAAGTAGCTGGCGTTTGGATCGCTCATCATGTCGGCCACAATATAAGCGGCATCTGCTCGGACAACCTGCTCGCCTTTTGGTGGCTTCCACTCATCAACTTTTTTACTACTAGCATCTTCAATTTTCAGAATAAATGTCTGCGGCAGCTGCAAGCCATTTCTTGAAATGGTACTGTAACCGTTGACATGGTCAGTTACGTGTAAATAGGCACCATCGCCAATAGCCGATGAAGCATAGCAAGGACCTGGCTGAGTTAATTGTTCGTCGGTATAGCACTGGTAGCCACTTTGATTATTCATCATTTTGTCAGCAGTCTGGATAGTTTTATCGATGCCCGTCGTAAGCATAGCTTTAACGGCTGGAATGTTACGTGAACCACCAAGTGCATAACGAATCGTCATTGGACCTGGTGCCCTAAAGTCGTAGTCTTCCAGACAGTTACCAGTTTTATGAGCATGGTTAGTACATGGATAACCAGGCAATGGTCCAACAGTGTCATAGAGCACCGAGCCGGCACCAAAATTATTACTATTTTCGATTAATGCGGTGTAGTCGTATGGCTTAAAACTCGAACCCGGCGGTAACTTATAGTCTGCTGCATAGTTGTTTTGCCCAAAGGTCGGATCATTAAAGTCTGAGCCACCAACTAGAGCTACGACTTGGCCGGTCTTAACATCTTCTGCAACGAACGCCGCTGTATCACCTCCCTGGGCACGAACCTGTCGCATACCTTTGTTAACTTGATCTTCAGCTATGCCCTGCAAGTTCAAATCAACGGTTGTGGTGACTTTCCAGCCACCTCGTTTAACAGTTTGAGCGCCAAACTTTGATTCGAGTTCTTCTTTAGCTGCCAGTACAAACCATGGGGACTTTATACCTGCAAATTTTGGTACGCGAGGTTTAACCTCGGCAACCACATCAACTGTTTTGGCTTGATCAGCCTCTTGACGGGTAATCATACCCTGATCAGCCATTTGGTCCAGTACATAATGCTGGCGAGCAACCAGATCTGCCTTACCTTGACTGGTGGCAAAGTCTGTTTGATACGGTGAGTAATAAGAAGGTGATTTAGGAATAGATGCCAGAAACGCCGCTTCAGACAAGGTTAGATCTTTGGCCGACTTTTGGAAGTAATCGCGCGAGGCAGCTTCAACGCCATATTCAATACCGCCATACGGCGCAGTATTAAGATAGCCAGTCAGGATTTCATTTTTGCTGTAACTGCGCTCCAACTCAACGGCTAAAATCAGCTCCTTAATCTTACGCGTAATAGTTCTATCTTTAGACCAGTCTTGTGTTAACTTTACTAGTTGCTGGGTAATCGTTGAACCGCCTTGCGTCCCACCTTTACCAATGGCGTCATTCACACCAGCACGAGCAATACCACGAACATCGAAACCACCATGCTTATAGAAGTCTTTATCTTCGATGGCAATAGTGGCGTTTTTCATATTTTGGTTAATTTCATTGTCATGTACCGGAATACGCTTTACGGCGTCGTAATCTTCCCACAAGAGGGTCCCGCCAGAACGATCATAATAACGAATACTTCCACCAATATTATTGCCAGAGATGTCTTTAAGGTTCGGCAAGTCTTTTCGGAAATATGCAAATAAGCCGACTAATAATAAGAAGCCAGCAATAAAAGCGATGCCCATAATCTTGAGCGCCATGATGCCGCCATCACGAGAGAACCAATAATGATACATGCGCTTTGGCTGAAAATGATAAAGGAAGCGCTTAACCCTAGATTTTGGTAAACCCTGCAATCGCTCGGCTTTACGACGAGCTTTTCCATCTTTACGGGCTTGAAACTTTTCGGTCAAACTACGGTGAATCTTAAATGTCTTGCCGCTGCGTGTGGTGAACTGATTTTTACTGACGCGACCACGGCGCCTGGATGTATTCATGCGGTTTTATCTGGACTCCATTAATTGTTCCTATTATAGCAAATAAGCATGTGCACATAGATAGATTTTTTGTGGATTTGTGCGAGCAGCGTCATTCAAGGTATACTCGGATCAGTTAGGAAAAACGATAGCGTAATTATGAAACTCTCTGAAGAACTTACGTGGCGTGGATTCGTCAATCAAACCACTCTCACCAATATAAAAGACTTAGATGAGAAAAAGCTGAGATTCTATTGGGGAGTTGACCCGAGTGCCAGCTCGATGACTGTTGGAAATTTGGCTGCTGCCATGATGGTACGTGTTTTTATGCGACAGGGCTACACCCCATACCTGTTGGTTGGTGGCGCAACAGGGCTTATTGGTGATCCTGATGGCAAAGCACAGGAGCGCGATCTAAAAACGCCAGAGGAAATTGCTAAAAATAAAGCCGCGTTGGTGGCACAGTACAAGCAGATCTTTAAGGGCGAGGACTTTAAAGTTGTTGATAATTATGATTGGTTTAAAGACTTTAACTATCTTGAGTTTTTGCGTGATGTTGGTAAACATGTACCGCTTCGTGCCATGCTGGCTCGAGATTTTATTCAGTCGCGACTTGGCGAAGACGGAGCTGGCATTAGCTATGCTGAATTTAGCTATTCTTTAATACAGGGCTACGATTTCCTTCACTTGTTTGAAAAGCATGATGTTTCGTTACAGCTGAGTGGTGCTGATCAATGGGGAAACATCATGGCGGGCGTGGATCTGATTCGTCGCAAAACTGGTAAAGAAGCTCATGCCTGGACATTTCCATTAATTGTTAATAAAGCCACAGGTGTTAAGTTTGGTAAGAGTGAAGACGGTGCGGTGTGGCTTGATCCAACACTGACTAGTTCATACAAGTTTTACCAGTTTTGGCTTAATGTTGACGATGAAAGCGTCGAAGATTATCTTAAAATTTACACTGAAATTGAAAAGCCGGCTTACGACAAATTAATAGCTGAGTTTAACAAAGATAAAGCTAGCCGATTAGCGCAAAAAACATTAGCCTACGAAGTTACAAAGTTAGTGCACGGTGAAAAGCAGGCCGATTCCGTCAAGCGCGTCAGTGAAACGCTGTTTGGCAAGGGTAATTATGAGGATCTTAAAGCTGAGGATTTTGAAGTGTTGGCACGTGAATTGCCGGTCGTCAAAACCAAAGTAGCTAGCGACTTAATTACCCCGCTGGTTGAAGCAAGTCTGGCCAACTCTAATTCAGAGGCTCGTCGCTTTCTTGAGCAGAAAGCTGTTTACGTTAATGGTCAACAAGTTTCATCAGATTATCAGTTAACCATTCATGACCGGCTAAGCGGACAGTACGGACTTATTAAACGCGGCAAAAATAATTTTGCTGTCCTGGAAATAAATTAACATAAGTAGCATCTTGGTTTTGTTTGGGACATACTAATATTAGTAATAGTCAACAAGGAGGGGCACATGATTATCGAAAATTTGGGAGAATTCGCAAGCTTTTGTCAAGAAAACGCTGATGATCCAGACTTGCCTGATGCGGTTGCATTTGCCGAGGAGTTGGCGACAAGCACTGAAGATTTAATGACAGGCTTCCATTATGACTTTGATCGCAGTATTGACATGACATTTGATTATCATAAAGAGCATAGGGGTTCTGAGGCGGGCGACATGCTATTAAAAGCCGAGCCAGTATTAAGCCGCTTTTGGGAGCACAGAGGACCTTTTGCGGTGTGGTTCAAGAGTAAGGTGATCGTTTCAAGCCCGGCTAGTTAGACTCGTGGTATACTAATCCAGTTATGAATCAAAAAACTCCCACAAACACCAAAAAGAAAGCCGATCAATATAACGACCCAAGCCATAATTACCTAAAGTATTGGGAAGGTCGTGATTACGAAGACGCCTCTGAACGCATAGCTATCAAAAAACTTCTCGCCGGTAAGCATTTTAAGCACGCTGCTGACATTGGCGGTGGCTATGGTCGACTCTGT
Organism: uncultured Candidatus Saccharibacteria bacterium; assembly: GCA_964590205.1. GTDB lineage: Bacteria > Patescibacteriota > Saccharimonadia > Saccharimonadales > JAGQNJ01 > CAZPVO01. The sequence continues at coordinate 243,519 of CAZPVO010000001.1, forward strand.
GTTTTTTTGGAAAACTATGCTGATCACGTTACATTGGCCGAACCAAGTCAGCAACAACTAGATATTGCAAAGGACTTTTTAAAAGGTCACTCTGAAATTGACCGAAAATTAACTCAAGCTGATGCGCTTGATTTTAAGGATGGCGAACTAGATCTTATAACTATGGTTCGAGTGATGCATCACTTACCTGATCCAAGCGTAGAATTTAGCGAAATCGCTCGTTGCCTAGAAGATAACGGCACATTTATTCTTGAAATCGCCAGCTACGGACACTTTAAAAACCGCTTTAAACATTTCATGAAAGGCAAAAAAATGCCGATTGACCCGGTTGATATTCGCTCAGAGAAGAATAAGAACGAAGAAGAAATTGCTTTTGTGAATCACAACCCAAACACGGTGATTAAGCAGTTAGCCCACGCCGGCATGAAAGTTGAGAAGATTCTGTCAGTTTCTAACTTGCGCTCGACAACCCTTAAAAAAGTCATGCCAAAAAGCATGATGCTTTCAATCGAAAATGTACTACAGCGGCCATTGGGGCGAACCTTTTTTGGCCCAAGTATTTGGCTGCTCGTTAAAAAAGCCAAATAATCACCTAGACAGTTCGTCGACCGCTGATCAAGTTAACAACCAGTACTACTAAGGCGACTATCAATAAGATATGTATAAACCCACCGCCGATGTGTGTGAGCCATCCTAATAGCCACAATACAACTAAAATTCCTGCAATTGTCCAAAGCATACCTATCCTCCGTTAACGCCTTTCAGCATAGGTGAAGTCAGTAAAAATTGCCGTAACATTTTTAACAAGCTGTGCGTTAAATTCTTACCAGACTCACTGAAAAAACGGCCAGTAAACTATACTAAAGATTATGGATGTGATGGAATCAGTAACAGCCGTAAAGGGGGTTGGGTCAGAGCTGGCAAAAAAATTTGCCACGCTTGGTGTGAATACAGTTGACAACCTACTCCATTATTACCCAAGAAGCTACAGTGATTACTCGCACATCGCACCGATAGATAAAATTAAGCCTGGGCAGGTCACCATTAAGGCTGTTATCAAGCAAGCCAAGGGGCACTATGTTCGAGGCGGTTTGCATATTACTGAAGCTGTCGCCAGCGATGAAACAAGTAGTGTCCGTTTAGTTTGGTTTAATCAACCTTACCGAGCAGCAGCGTTGAAAGCAGATGTTCCTTACTATATTTCGGGCGACTTTGGACTCCGAGCTAAGCGCATGTCGATTTTAAATCCAAGTGTGGAGCTGGTGAGTGATTTTCCGGTTAATACTGCTCGCATTGTGCCAATCTATCCGCAGACAAAAGGTATTACTTCAACTCAAATTCGTCGCGCTCTCAGAAGTGTTTTAAAGTCGACAAAACTAGCAGATCAGTTGCCCGAAGAAGTCATAAAAAAGCACAAACTAGTGTCGTTTCATGATGCTGTTCACGAAGTGCATTTTCCTTCGGGTGAAAAAAGTTTAGAAAAAGCTCGATTTCGACTTGGCTTTGAAGAGGTATTTACGCTTATTTTGGCGAGCTTACTTAATAAACAGGAAATCGCTGCCGAAGAATCACTGGCCATTAAGTTTGATGAGAAAATAGCTCAACAATTTGTGAAAAGCCTGCCTTTTAAACTAACCGATGATCAGCGTGTGGCTGCCCATCGTATTTATAAAGACATGGAAAACACGCACCCGATGAATCGTTTACTCGAAGGTGACGTGGGTGCGGGTAAAACAGTAGTTGCGGCAATGGCAGCTGTGATGGCTATGCAGGAGGGTTTTCAAGTTGCACTGATGGCACCAACCGAACTTTTAGCTCGTCAACATGCCGATACATTGTACGAACTCCTAAAACCACTGAATTTACACAATGAAGTTAGTTTGCTGGTTGGTGGACTAAAATCATCTCAAAAGCAGCAAGCCCATAATCAGGCAGCTACAGGCAACGCAAAATTGCTCGTTGGTACACATGCGCTCATTCAAGAGAAAGTTGACATGCATAACCTTGGGCTTGCAATTATTGATGAGCAGCATCGCTTTGGAGCACAGCAGCGGAAAGCTCTGATTGCTAAGGCTGGTCATATGCCACATGTGCTGAGCATGACAGCCACGCCGATTCCGCGAAGTCTGGCCTTAACGCTGTATGGCGAGCTGGATGTTTCGGTGCTGGCACACAAACCAAGTAATCGTAAACCAATCAAGACTAAAATTGTTACCCTAGCTGGTCGTACAAAACTTTATGATGAGATTAATGAAGAACTAAAAAAAGGTCGACAAATGTTTGTGGTAAGCCCGCTGATTGAAGCGTCGGAAAGTATTGCAGCAAAATCAGCTACTGAAGTATTTGATGGTGTAAAAAAAGTTTTTCCCCACTATAAAGTTGGCTTACTCCACGGTCGTATGAAATCTGATGAAAAGCAAAAAGTTATGCAGGAATTTGTGGATCACAAGCTGGATGTGCTGGTATCAACCACTGTGATTGAGGTTGGAGTCGACGTGCCGAACGCCACAATTATGCTCATTGAGGGCCCTGAACGTTTTGGTTTGGCACAGATGCATCAGTTGCGCGGTCGAGTCGGACGAAGTGGACACCAGGGCTATTGTTATTTACTGCTAAGCGACAGTAAGCCGCCAACAAAACGATTAAAAGCCATTGAATCAAGCCAGGATGGTTTTAAACTGGCAGAGCTTGATCTTGAGCTGCGTGGTCCCGGTGCTTTATTCGGCACTAAGCAACATGGCGAACTCGATTTGCGAATTGCCAAATTAACAGATACAAAACTGATCGCTGAAGCTCGCGAAGCAGCCAAAAACTATATCGAAAGCAGCCCAAATTTGCTACAATATCCTCAGTTATATGAGCGTGTCCAAAACTTGCGCTCAGTCGTTCACTTAAACTAAAAGTCTCTCAGTAAAAGCCTAAGGCGCAATATGTATTCAGGAACAACATTAACTAGATTTTCAGGCCGTGTTCTCGGTGGTCATCAAAAGATTGACCGCTTGGCTCGCGATCACCTTGAGAAGATCCTTTCGGATAATTCCTTATTTCCAAAATCTCGTCAGATTCTTCATTTTGAAGGTCGTAAGGGCCCCGATGCGATTAAGCGTAAAAGCCCATCAAAAGATGAGCCATGGCACTACTACAGCCCATTTGACGATGAAGATTCACAGCTCATCAATCTTATCAAGGACCATTACGATCGACTGGTTATTGAACTAAAAGCTAAAAATGTGGAGCGTTCGGCGTTCGAGGCTGCTTGGCTGGCGCATGCGCTGGTCGACGGGCTTACGCCGGCTCATCACTATCCATACGAGGAAAAGCTTGAAGAAATTTGGGGACAGGACAAAGAAGAACGAACCACGGTTAAGACCAAGCTTTTGCCACCAGGTGCAACTCGCCGTGAGCGTCTTCACAAAACCTGGAAAATGTGGGGCTCGCGCGGACTCATGACCACACACGGGCTATTTGAGATTGGTGTTTCAACCATTATTGCCCCCTTGAGCATGTCAGAAGCTGTGCCAACTGATCGCGAAATAAAACTTATGCATGACGGAGGCGTTGGTGAGTGGTTTAAACATTCGGCTCGCGAAATTGCCGTATTAGATATTTATGAACGCTACCGTAAAAAAGGTTGGACCACCAAGCTGGTGTACGATATTCGCCACAAACTTGGTCCTACAATGGTGCAAACAGTTTGCCTAACATGGTACTCAGCGCTTATTGACGCGGGACTCGTCAAGCCGGCAAAATAGACTTATGAAATTACGCATAGTATCTGGTAGCCTTGGTGGGCGCCAACTTGATGCACCATCTGGCAATACGACGCATCCTATGAGTGAGCGTATTCGTGGCGCTGTCTTTAATATTCTCGGCGATATCGAGGGTTTAACGGTACTCGATGCTTTTGCCGGCAGCGGTGCGTTGTCTTTTGAAGCCTTAAGCCGTGGTGCCAGCTGTGCGCTAATGATCGAACTGGATCAGAATGCTTTTAATATAGCTAAAGAAAACGCAATTTCTTTAGGCTTGGAAAATCAAACCGAAATAATACGGGGCAATATCAAGGGTTGGAGCAATATAAACCAAACGAGGCAGTTTGATATTGTGTTCTGCGATCCACCATATGATGCTGTTTTGGGTCTGCTGATTGAAAAAATCGCCCGCCATGTGGCAGAAAAAGGGGTACTTGTCCTGTCCTGGCCAACACATGTAGAAATTCCTCCGCTGCCAAACATGCAAATCGTGCAGAAAAAGGCTTATGGCAATGCAACTCTGGTGTTCTATAGCAAAACAGGGTAAAATCGTACCGTTATCAACCACGGGGATGTGGTGGAATTGGTAGACACGCTAGTCTTAGGAACTAGTGCCGCAAGGCGT
>CAZPVO010000002.1:0-147849 GCA_964590205.1 uncultured Candidatus Saccharibacteria bacterium
GGCTGTAAAGCAAAAAGAATAGCTGGTCGCGGTAAACCGAACCAAGAGAAAGTTTTTGATTGTATGTGATTGGTAATTTATTAGCCATAATACTGCTCCAGCTACAAAATCTTGGTAATTATACAAGATTTTGGCTTATTTATCAATACTTTTACCCTGTTTCGAGTTGGCTGAAAACCCTTTCAAAGGCGTCTTTAGGTTCTCCTGAATCGGGATACATATGTGGCACCAAACCTGGCGAACTGTTGATTTCTATAACGTATGATTTTTGCTCATCTGGGTTGCTACTAATATCGGTAGACATTACGTCGACACCGCAAATCATTAGTCCCCACATTGATAATATAGACTCAAGCTGAGATATCAATAACTTATTTACCTGGTTACTCACATCAGTAGCTTTTGCGCCTAAACTTATATTGGCAACACTAGTAATCACGACTGTCTCACCTTGCATTGGTATAGCTTGTAAATCTAAACTCTTATCAAGATGATTTACATCAATTTGACCAAGAGTTTTGGCATAGTCTGGGTAAACCGCCGCTTTTTGCTCGTTGCACTGCTTGATAAGATTCTCAAGTGTCTGTTGACCGTCACCTTTAACTTGAGGTGGATCGCGCTGAATTGCCGCAAAAAATTTACCACCAATAAACAGCAAACGATGATCTTGGCCGGCAACTTGTTGCTGAATAAGAACACGGTCGCTGTATTTTTTAGCTTCTTGAACGGCCTCTTGAAGCGCGGCTTCTTCATTAATATTCATCGAGACACCTTCGCCCTTAGTTCCATTGACAGGTTTTACAACCAAAGGAGTTTTGGTTAGCAACGACTTGTAATTTTCAGAGTCAAAGCAATAATCTGGCACTAAAACGTTGGCCTGTTTTAAGTAATTGTAGGTTTTGGATTTTCGGGCTGTAAAAAAATAACTAATTCGAGAGTTGAGTTTGGTGTACAACAAACCCTGAATGCTGGCGATGATTGTCTGAGAATTACCTTTTTGAGCAATAAAATACGCTGCCTGGTATTTCGGTGCGGTTTCACTCAGAACAATTTCAAAACCTTTTTGCTCATAATACTGAAGCAAACCGATAGCGTCTTTTGCCAAAGAAATTGGAAAGTCATGCAAATTGGCCGTCGTTATTTTCTCAACATGCATCATGGCCATATGGTACCCCACTTACAACAGTAGTGAAAGCACAAAATTTTACTTGGAGTGGAGAACGCGCAGGTATACGAAAACAATGGCAACCACGATCAGAAGAACCATAAAAATAATCAGCGGAATAAAGCCATATTGGTTTTGCTTAAGTTTTGTCATGTTGATATTATTATAGATAGAAAATTAAAAAATAAAAACTTCATTACGCTTATGATGACTGATGATCAACCCAATACTAACGAACTCCACCGCATCGCCGATATGGGTATTGATATGCCGGCAGATAATGTGTCACCAACTCCCGATCGTTTTGGGGATGGATCAGTAATGGAACAACAGGCATATGAAATGGCTTTTAGAGGCGCAAAAGCAATTGTTGATGGTATGCAGTCCAAGAAGGAATTGGAACAACTGCAGAGTGAAGGCGAAGAAAAAGACGCCATTATTGGTTTGCACGAGATTGAAAAAGCAGACCTTGAATACAAGGCAACACACGATCGGCAAACTGATATTTTGAACCGTGCTGCTTTTCTAGAACAAGCCAGTCGTAGGATAGGTCACGTACGGCGACGAGAAGATCGCGGTCGTAAGCATACCCTGGCAATCTGTGATCTTGATAATTTTAAAGGCGTAAATGATACATACGGGCACAGTGGCGGTGACGAAGTTCTTGATAAAACAGTTAAGGTTCTGGTTTCTCAACTTCATCAGGCCATTCGTGAAGGGCTAATTTCTGACGGACTTGTTTGTCGGTTTGGTGGAGACGAACTTAGTTTACTGCTTCAAGATGCCCCAAGAGAAAGTTCTGAAAAAGTATTAAAGCGAATTCAAAAGCTCGTGAATGCAATCTCTATTCGAGAAAAAAGAGGTATTGGTCTAACTATTGGCGCGATCGAGGCAGACCAAGGTGCCCGCGTTTCTGATATGCTCGATGAAGCTGACACTGCGTTATATAAAGGCAAGCGGACAAACGGGAAAAATCAAGTTATATTCGTAAACCCCAATGGTGATGATGAAGATACCGGGCGTCGGCAAGGCGACTAATTCCAGAGTTTGCCTTTGTGATTTTCAAATTCTTCGAGTAATTCGCGCTGCTTGCGAGTTAACTTTTGAGGTGTGTCGACGATCACAGTCACAATGTGAGCACCGCGATTTTTTGAATTTATGTGTGGTACACCGTGTCCTGACAATTTAAAGTCGGTGCCGCTGTGCGTACCTGTCGGAATTTTCATCGTGACTGGACCATCAACTGTGGCGACTTCAATTTCTGTGCCAAGTGCCGCATCAATCATGCTGATGTGCTGTTCGCTCAAAATCAAATCGCCTTCACGCGTGAACTTTTTATCCGGCTTAACACGTATATTCACGTACAGGTCACCCTTTGGTCCGTTGGCAACAGCTTCGCCGCGTTCGCGAAGTCGAATTGTTGCACCATCATCAATACCGGCTGGAACTTTGAGTTTGATTTCTTGTTTCTTAGGCTGAACACCTTTACCGTGACAAACTGTGCAGACTTTTTCAGGAACTTTTCCTGCGCCATGACAAGTTGGACAAACGCTGGCTTGTTGAATATTCCCAAAAACAGTACGAGTTACTGAAACAACCTGGCCGGAACCTTTGCAGGTTTCGCATGTTTTAAGCTCATAACCAGGTTCGACAGTTTTGCCTTTGCAATGTTCGCAGGTGTCTTCAATGTCTAGGTGCAGATCTATTTCGGTGCCAAAAACCGCTTCTTCAAATGTGAGATCAACATTTGTCTGTATATCGTGCCCGCGCGATTGTCGCTGATTACCACGACGCCCCCCGCCAAAGCCACCACCAAAAAAGTTCTCAAAAATATCACCCAGTCCCAGATCACCAAAATCAAAGTGCATGTTCTGTCCGCCGCCACCAAATGGATTACCGCCCGCGAATGGGTTGCCGTCACTGGCCGCAGAGCTCCCTACTCCGGCATGACCAAACTGATCATAACGTTGGCGCTTGTTTGAATCTTTTAATACTTCGTACGCTTCATTAATTTCTTTAAATTTGGCTTCGTCACCACCTTTGTCAGGATGGTGTTCAACAGCAGCCTTGCGGAAAGCCTTTTTGATTTCGTCGGCACTAGCTGATTTACCAACGCCTAAAACTTCGTAATAATCACGCTTGGCCACCAGAAGCCTCCTGCATAATTTGATCTTCACAAATTTGAAAAGCTCGCTCGACATCTTCTGGCTCGGTTAGAGAATATTTTTCAGCAATATCAACTGAGAGATCTGCATGGTCAGTTGTCTCAGCAATTTCTGTTGGTATTAAAAGTGTATAACCAAGGTGCAACCACTCAAGGGTACCTCGAAGTTTCGTATCTTGAGCTGCTTCATGAACAGCAATGTCCCTAAACCTGGCTTCAAAATCAATTGCTTCAGCCATTGTTATCTCCACGAATTGCGTCACGAGACATGTCGAATACTTGCTGCATTTGATCTTCACTAAGCTCGAATTCAGTTCTTACTGCTTCTGCCATTCCGTAAGCATCCGGCTCATCATCAAAATCCAACCGAATTATTTTTTTAATAAATAAGTGTCTGGCTGCTTCTTCAACCCAGTTAACAGTAGCGTCAACGTAGCGCCGTCTTGCTGCATCGTAAGCTGATTCATCAAACTTATCCATATATTAATATTCCTACGACAATGCTCATTTGCAAAGTAAACCACAGAATTTGGGTGATCCAAACAGGCTTTAAGTTGTGCGCGATTCCATATGCTAAAAAGGCAAGCCCGAGTACTGCATATCCAGCCCAGGTAATTATAGAAAGTCCTGCCACACTCTGTGTGCTATAAACTTTCCAAACTTGTGGAACAGTCATGAGTGGCTGAAGCACACCAGCCACTAAAGCAATTTTTTCAGTTAGTTTTTTGTAATCGCGCTCAGCCATTTTGGCATCCTTCAAGTCTGCGACGTACACAAATCAAGCTTTCATCAATGTGTCTTGGGTCTACATCCTCAGATGCATATGCTTCTTTCAATTCTGCTTGAGCATCAGGATCGCCCAGAATACTTCTAGCAATCGTCAGCCCATGTCGCCATGTACTAATGGACGCTCTGGGACTATTCTCACAAAGCGTCCAATATTCACATTCTGAACAAGGGCTTTCAGGCATTATTTTTCCTTTTTGTCGTCTGGTTTTTCATCGACGACTTCGCCTTCAACTGGTTCGTCTTTTTTATCGTCGTCCGGTTTTTCATCATCTGAATCGTCTTCTGCGCCAGCTTCTTTTTGAGCTTGTTCGTACATTTTCGCACCGATTGGCATGAGTTTGTCGTTGAGTTCTTTAGCGGCTGCCTCAAGCGCATCTTTGTCCGCAGACTCATCAGCCAAAACTTTTTTAGCTGCTTCAACCGCTTCGTCTAACGCCTTTACATCATCTTCACTCAATTTGTCTTTGTTGTCAGTCTTTAGCTTATCGGCTTGGTAGACAGCGCCATCAAGTTGATTTCGAACTTCAATGGCTTCACGCTTTTTCTTGTCGTCCTCGGCATGAGCTTCAGCTTCTTTGGCTGCTTTTTCGATATCGTCTTTACTCAAGTTTCCGCTGTTTTGGATGGTAATACTTTGCTCTTTACCGGTTCCCTTGTCCTTGGCAGTCACATTTAAAATTCCATTGGCGTCCAGATTGAATGTAACTTCAATTTGCGGCACACCACGTGGTGCTGGAGGAATTCCATCAAGCACGAACCGTCCTAAACTTTTGTTGTCGGCAACCATTTCGCGCTCACCTTGCACAACATGAATCTCAACCTGGTTCTGATTATCAGCCGCTGTTGAGAACACTTCGCTCTTAGATGTTGGAATAGTTGTATTGCGTTCAATCAGTTTGGTGGCAACGCTACCAAGTGTTTCAAGACCAAGACTAAGTGGTGTTACGTCGAGCAACAACACATCTTTAACGTCACCCTGCAATACGCCGCCTTGAATAGCAGCACCAACGGCAACAACTTCGTCCGGGTTCACACCCTGCTTTGGATCTTTACCAAAAATCTTCTTCACTTTTTCGATCACAGCTGGCATTCGAGTCATTCCACCAACCAAAATCACTTCGTTGATGTCTTTTGCATCAAGCTTGGCATCTTTCAAAGCTTTTTTGCATGGGTCTTCAGTTTTATCGATCATGTCTTGCACGAGTTCAACCAATTTGGCACGAGTTAGTTTGTACTCAAAGTGCTTTGGCCCCTCACTATCAGCCGTCAAGAATGGCAAGTTAATGTCAGCAACTTCAGTAGTAGATAGTTCTTTCTTGGCTTTTTCGGCTTCTTCTTTAAGCCTTTGCATAGCAGCCTTGTCTTTTTTAACGTCAATGCCGGACTCTTTTTTGAACTCATCCACAAAATGGTTCACTATCTTAAGGTCGAAATCTTCACCACCAAGATGCGTGTCACCATTGGTTGCAAGCACTTCGAACACGCCGTCACCCAACTGCAAAATAGAAACGTCGAATGTTCCACCACCAAGGTCAAACACGGCAATTTTTTCTTCTTTACCTTTGTCGAGACCGTAAGCTAGTGCAGCGGCAGTCGGTTCGTTAATAATTCGCTTAACTTCAAGACCAGCAATTTTTCCAGCATCTTTAGTAGCTTGACGCTGGGCGTCGTCAAAGTAAGCCGGCACAGTAATGACCGCTTCACTGACTGATTCGCCCAAGAAAGCCTCGGCGTCAGCTTTGAGCTTGCCAAGGATCATAGCGCTAACTTCTTCTGGGCTATACTCTTTGTCACCCATTTTTACTTTTACGCCATTGCCGCTTTTGACAATTTCGTACGGCATCAGCTCAAGATCTTTTTGAACTTCTTTGTCAGCAAAACGCCGGCCAATCAGCCGCTTCACACCAAAAATTGTATTTTTTGGATTTGTCACACGCTGACGATTGGCAACTTGACCAACCAAGCGCTCGTTATTCTTATTAATCGCAACCACACTTGGTGTCGTGCGATTTCCCTCGCTGTTGGCAATAATTTCAGGCTTACCTGATTGCATTACAGCCATTGCTGAGTTTGTTGTTCCTAAATCAATTCCTATAATTTTTCCCATTGGTTACTCCTTTCGTTATGCCATGTCCCATTGATTTTCTAAACTTGCCCTGGCAGCTTGATCTGCAATATCTGCTGCTACTTGTCCAAGATATTGTTCGTACTTAAATTGATGGTACGGTGGTAATTCACCTGATGCCATCTTGCGATGATTCTCGGCCATGTTGTCTGAAAAATAAACTCCTCCAACGTAAAAGCCTCGAGCAGTTTCTCCACCAAGTCGAACAGGAACACCTTGTTTTATTAATGATGTTTCGGGTTCGGTACTGATTGTTTCCATGCTCATGTTATTTCTCCTTAATTATTAGGTTCTTCTTTTTCAAGTAAAGATAAAACGCTATTTGATCTTCGCAATGTATAAAATCGAGGGCAGTCGCCATTAACTATCGTCGCTGCACATCCTTTGGCGGCTATAATTTGCTCTAAGCTAAACCCTTCTCTCCGCGCAAAACGCCTTGCAGCTTCTTCGCTGACTGCGCCCTCGGTTCCTGTTAAGTTTGCAATATACTGTGATACTAGAAGTTCACTATCAAGTTCGGTAACTCCAGGATTCAGTGTCTGATTAGCCATAGAGCATAAATTAGGGCCACAGTTGTCAGCAACACCCGGACTGTGCAATATATCCGGCCTACTCATTTTGCAACCTCTACTTGTACACGACACTCACCTAGAGCTTGCTTGGAAACACATACTGAAAGCGCATCTCCAAACTCAGCCCCTTTGTTATTGGCGGCCGCTTGGATGGCTACGAGTAGACTGCAATCATAATCTCTGCCGTCCTGCGCCAATTGCGGATCAATTTTGCTCCTAGCATCGTTGACCATGTTCAAAAAGTCATCTGGCTCCATTGTTGCTTGAGCCTCATTTAGGTAACAGCCTGGGCACGGTTTAAATTCAGCTATCGCTTTCATTTTGCCGACTCCATTTTGACTTTGACCATAGCGTGACGAATGACTTCACCATCAACGACGTAGCCAGGTTGAAGTTCCTCTGAGACGACTTCAACTGTGCCTTCGCCTTCTTCCATGCCCACTGCTTCGTGCAGGGCAGGGTCAAACACTTCGCCGACAGTCTTAATTTTGGTCACACCAAGATCTGTTAAAACTTTGTCGAATTGCTTGACTGTACCTTCCACGCCTTTGACATAATCGTTGCCTTCCAGTTCTTTAGGCACGTGCTTGAGTGCTCGCTCTAAATTATCAATCGCTGGTAAAAGCTCGCGAATTACCTTAGCTTTTACTACATTTTGAAGCGCAGCGTATTGCTCATCGTGGCGACGACGGATGTTCTCAGCATCGGCACGTTCGCGCTGCAATGCTTCGGTCAGCTCATCAATTCTGTCAGCCAGTTCTTCAATATCTGGTTGCTTTTTACTCATACAACGCTCCCTCCAAGGCTTCGCCGGCCTGGCCAACAAGACTCATGACATTGCGATAACTTTGACGGGTTGGACCAAGCACACCGATGTAACTATGATCAGAGTACGGGCTGCGGAAGCGGCTGATTATCAACGTACACTCAGCGCCACGGCCGATTGGGTTTTCTGAACCAATGTACACACTAAGTGGTTTGTTTGGCGCAGCTTCTCGTAGCCATGGCTCCAAATTGTCCAGAAGCCTCGCAACCTCCTGGACTCTCGCCGCATTCATAAATTCTGGCTGGTTGAACAAATTACTCAGACCACTCATGTATAACTGATTGCCAATCGTGGCAATACCAAGGTTGTGAGTTAGCTCTACCAAAGTTTCGACAGCGTTACGAATAGTTTGCTCAGGCACCCCTGTGCCTGATACACGTGCTGACAGCGCACGCTCGGCACGTTTTGCTGGAGCAATTTCCGGTTGTTCCTGAACCAAATTTACATAAAATCGATAACCTTTATCGGTTGGGATTCGTCCAGCACTGGTATGTGGCTGTTTAATTAAACCTTTTCGCTCGAGTGACGCCATTTCAGCTCTAATAGTTGCCGAACTCACATTAAAAACTTTGGCCAGCAAACTACTACCAACAGGGGCCGCAACCTCTGCGTATTGCTCGACGATAGCGGCTAGAATTTTTTGCTGACGATCGGTCAGAGTAGCACTGTTATCCATACAGTGCTAAGTATAGTGAGTTGGCACTCGCAAGTCAAGAGTGCTAAATCTACCTTGTGGCCAGGTCTTTAACAACTTTGTAGCTTAGGTTACGGACTACTTTTGCAAGCGCTTCGTTGCTTGCCGTACCTTCTAAAGGTGCCATTTCTATCTCCTCATAAGGGGAAGTATATTGACCGTAAGCAACTTCAGTTACTTGACCATCCACTACTGTTACTGCAGTCTTCCCAAAAGACTCAAGCATCCCAGAACGAGGAAGCTTATATACTTCAACGAGTGCAAATGTATCGCGATCACCAGATTCATCATCTACTACTCTTGTATACAAAACGTTAATTGCACCCTTGGTCCTGGTTTTTGAGCTGTATGTCTCTTTCCCATTCTCTCTATTAAATCGACGAAGTGAGTTAACTATGTCTGCAACGTGCTCTTCATTTTGCATTCGTTGTTTTTCTTCGCGTCTTTCTTGGCGTGTTTGATTGGCCCCCGTCGCAATAGTTGCCAACTGCAACGCTCTGACTACTCGATCTAGAGGTAATATGCCATGATCTGATTGGTCTTTCCATTCTTCAATACGGTAAGCTGTCGCTTTTACGCCACGCTTAGTGCCAAAGCGAAAATCGTCAATCCATGAATTATTGTACTCGTAGCTGTGAAGTCCAGTTACTCTCCCGCGTTGTTCATCGTGCTGTAATACAATCTGAGTGTAGAGCTTATTAGGAATTGGAAAAGCAGTACGCCACACATTTACGACTGTTTTGTCAGGAGTCTTTGACACATGCCCTCGAATACCGCCCTCTTCATCATCAGTCAACGGTTTACCTTGCCAGTCACTATGAAATGGCCCCTCTGGTAGTTTCATTGTAAGTTCACCCACGCTTTGCCATAGATATACAGATCGGGCCTTTTCAATAGCACTTTTTACACCTTGCCAACCCTCAGAAAAGGCTTCTGTGCCGATTGCGATTGCATCCGAAAGCATTTCTGCGCCAGTGCCTAAAGCCGCAGGAACTGCAACTGCCATTTCACCACCCGCTTCAATCATTGTTTTTGCACTCATATGATGAGCTTATGGGGTGATCTTTAAAATTGCAAGCGTGAGCAACATAAAATTTGTATACTTGCGCCCCTGTTAGTCTTTTCGTTATAATCTATCTATGAACGCTCAAGCGAGCAATACGCAAATTCAATCAATCAAAGAGTGGCTTGGCAATGGATCAATTAATATTTTTGGCCGGCCGTTTGCCGGAAAAGATACTGTTTGTCGAAAATTAGCTGAGGTACTCGCTGCTGAAATAATCGGTGGTGGCGATATTATGCGCAACACACCCGAATTTGCGGCAACCCAAGCTAAAGTAGATGATGGCAGTCTAGCCCCGAGCGATGAGTTTCTGCAGATGATTACACCCGTATTTTCAAGAGAAGATCTTCAGGGTAAATCGCTTGTTTTAAGCTCTGTTGGCCGATGGGATGGTGAACAACAAGGCGTACTGGCAGCAGCTGAAAAGTCTGGACATACAATTAAATGTGTCGTCTATGTTGATATCACGGTAAATGAACTTCACAAGCGTTGGGAAGCTTCACGACAACTTGCCGACAGGGGTGTACGAAAAGATGACGATGAGTCAGCACTCGATAAACGCATATCCGAATTCAACAATAAAACAGTTCCTGTTTTGGATTTCTATAAACAAAAAGGGTTACTCGTTGAAGTAAACGGCATGAACAGCCGTGAGGAAGTTTTGCAAGAAATTCTAGACAAACTCGTTAGTCGTACTTCATCATAAAACCTGTAGTTACACCCCTTGCTTTTTAGATAGGCCAGCAACCATATGCTTGTGATGCACTATGGCGGTGTGTTGGTAACGATTGCCTAACAGATTGTGATGACAGTTGTGACGTGTTACATTGAGACATTGTAGTGGAGGAGACGTGGCGGAGCATCTAAATGTACCACATGGAGGGAAACTTGTAGATCTGATGGCCAGTGGATCATCAGCCGCCAAGTTAAAAAAGCAGGCTGTTAATTTCAAAAGTTGGGATTTAACTCCAAGGCAGTTATGCGATGTTGAAATGTTGGTGTCTGGCGCCTTTTCGCCCCTCACTGGCTTTATGAATAAAAAGGAGTACGAGAGCGTCTGCAAAGACATGCGCTTATCCGACGGCACTCTATGGCCCATGCCAATCACGCTCGATGTTGATGATAAGTTTGCCAAGGACTTAAAAAAAGGTGTTCGTGTCGCGCTCCGAGATCAAGAAGGAGTCATCCTGGCCGTGCTAGAAGTTGGTGATGTGTGGAAGCCAAACAAAAGTAAAGAAGCGAAGTCAGTGTTCGGTACAAATGATCAAAATCACCCAACCGTGCAATACTTGCACCACAAATCACACGACACATATGTAGGCGGCAAAATAACTGGGCTAGAGCTACCTCGTTACTACGACTTCAGTGAACTGAGATATACGCCAGTCGAGCTTCGCGAACATTTCAAGAAGCTGGGCTGGACCAAGGTAGTGGCCTTTCAAACCCGAAACCCTATGCACCGAGCACACGTTGAATTAGCACTTCGGGCAGCAAAGCAAACGCAAGCAAACCTACTCATACATCCGGTTGTGGGTATGACAAAACCGGGAGACGTTGATCATTACACACGTGTGCGAGTCTACCAGGCAGTCCTAAAGAAGTTCCCCAAGTCCACGGCTATGATCTCGCTTTTGCCGCTCGCCATGCGCATGGGTGGCCCGCGAGAAGCACTCTGGCATATGATTATCCGCAAAAATTATGGAGTAACTCATTTTATTATTGGCCGTGATCATGCCGGACCGGGTAAAAACTCAAAAGGTAATGATTTTTATGAACCATATGATGCACAGCAACTGGCAGCCAAGTATGCCAAGGAAATAGGTGTAAAGGTAATTCCCTTCCAAATGATGGTGTTCGTACCAGAACATGACGTGTACATGCCAATTGATGAAGTTCCTGATGGAGCGGAATATCTGAGTATTTCGGGAACTGAACTCAGGGCAAGACTCGCTGATGGTCGGCCATTGCCAAAGTGGTTCACCTACCCCGAGGTGGAAGTAGAGCTTCGCAAAACCTATAAACCGCGACCCAAACAAGGCTTGGCAATATTTTTCACCGGCCTTTCTGGTGCTGGAAAATCGACAATTGCCAATGCCTTGATGGTAAAACTTATGGAACAAGGAAAGCGAACTGTGACGCTGCTTGATGGTGATCATGCCCGCAAGCATCTGTCCTCAGAACTCGGGTTTAGTAAAGAGCACCGAGATCTTAACGTAGCACGAATTGGCTTCGTAGCGAGTGAAATCTCAAAGCATGGCGGAATCGCACTCTGCACCCCTATCGCACCCTACGATAAAATTCGCAAAAAGGTTCGTACCATGGTTCGAGAAAGTGGCGGAAACTTTGTGCTGGTATATGTCGCGACACCGCTCGAAGAATGTGAAAAAAGAGATCGCAAAGGTCTCTATGCAGCAGCACGAACTGGTAAGCTCAAAGCATTTACCGGAGTTTCCGACCCTTACGAGACTCCGGCCGACGCCGAGCTAGTGCTTAATACTGTTGGCTTTAGTCCTGACGAACTGGCAAACCGCATCTTGCTGTATCTCGAAAAAGAAGGTTTCTTGGAGACTACAACATAAGGTACAATAAAACATAAGCATACGAGGAACAGTTGTTGTAATGAAAGAACTTCCCAGCGAGAAACAAATATGAGCAGGCTTCCAACTCCTGGTAGTGACAGCGGTAATTGGGGCGATATACTTAATGACTTTTTGAGTCAGTCTATTAGTAGTGATGGAACACTAAAATCTAGTGCGGTATCTACAGCTGGTACTAATAGCTTTGTAAGTAAAACTGGCGATACTATGTCGGGCGGGTTGATGGTAGCTATAAAAGCAGCGGCCGGTGGGACAGAGACAGCTACGCTAGGTACTGGCTCTGCATTTGGTGCAGGATACATCAGTGCAACCTCTGGTCGCACAGCACTTCTTAAGTCGTCTGGCCCTGGATCATGGGCAGGCGGATACGTCTCTGGGGCGAGTGGAGTCGACGCTACACTCAGGTCTGACACTAGCCAAGCTGCTTTCTCATTTGGCTCAATCAAAAAAGGTGGTGCTATCGAATCGTTGAATGAAGGTACCTGGGCTGGAGGCTATGCTTACTCGGGCGGTGCGGTTCGAGCCATTGCACAAGGTTCACAGGCTTTTGGCTATACCTACGGATCAACCACACTAATCAGATCTAATGCTCAGGGTGGTCATGCTTCTGGTGGTGCTTGGACATCAGGATCAATCAAAGCAAGTGGGTACGGATCTATTTCTCATGGCTACTCTAAGGGTGCCAGTTCAACGGTTTATGCTTCAGGATCAGGTGCACAAGCATGGGGTTATGCATATGCAAGTGGCTCTGTATTGGCTCAATCACAAGGGACTCAAGCCACTGGCTTTGCAAGTGGTTCAAACGCTCGAGTATCTGCAGTTGGCAGAGGAGGCTTTGCTGGTGGATATGCACGATCGTCTGGGCAAGTAAGAACTACGAATAACGGTTCCTTTTCGCATGGCTATGCTAAAAATTTAAGTGCAGTAATTGAAGCAACCGGCTGGGGCTCGTTCGCACAGGGCTACACTCTCTCTGCAGGTGTCATCACATCAAGTGGTTATGGCAGCATGGCGAGAGGAAGCTCGATTGGTGCAAGTAGTGCCATTACAGCTAGCAATGCTGGATCCTTTGCCAGTGGCTATTCAAAAAACAGCGGTACCATTGTTGCTTCAGCCAAGGGCGCCTTTGCTCACGGCTATGCCTCATCCGGCACTACCGTTACTGCTTCAGCAGCAAACTCGTTCCAATTCGGTAAAGGTACTAACTCTACCGCCGATTCACTTCGTGTCGGTGTAGGAATTCGATTGTTCGGCACAGTTGCAACACCGGGCTCACCGGCAAATGGCGATGTTTGGCTTGACCCAGATGGGCATGTTAAAATACGTTCAAATGGCTCAACTATCTCACTGTAATTGTGAGGGTGGGATCTTATGAAGGGTATTCACATGCTCTGTGGTTTGCCGCGAGCAGGCTCAACGTTGCTTGCAAATGTACTCGAGCAGCATCCTGATCTGTGGGTATCGGGCACTTCATCTCTATCACCATGCGTCCAATCAGTTTCTCAATGTTTATCCAATAATGAAGAAGTAAAATCAGAACTTTCTGTTGATCCACAATATTATGAGCGTTACAGAACTGGTATGTGCAGTTTCGCGGAGGGCTGGTACAAAGACGTTAACTCAACAGTCATCGATAAGGGGCGCCTTTGGACCTCAATGCGACCGCTGGTAGATGAGCTTTGGCCAAAAGCAAAATTTATTGTGTGCGTCAGAGATCCCCGTGATGTGATTGCCTCTGTTGAGAGCCGACATCGTGATACGGCACTGTTTATGCAAGATGGTGACCAAACGCTTTATGAATCTGCAGAAAACTTTATGAAAAAGGACGCTATGGTTGGTGGTCCAATGTGGCATATTGAGGATCTTATTCGCAGGCAAATGACCAAAAACATTGTTTTTGTAAGATATGAGTCGTTTGTTGTTAATCCACAACTGACTATGGACGAACTTTCTGACACGCTCAAACTCAAGTCATTCAAATGGAATTTCAAGAACGTTAAAAATCGTCAGCGTGATGCTGATGCGATTTGGAAGCAAAAATTTCCACATACCGGTGATGGATCGGTCAAAGCAAAAATTGGCTCTTGGCGTGATGTAATGGATAAGGAACTTGCCGATAAGATCGTAAACGTCTATCCCCTGTACGCAACAACCTTTGGGTACAAAGAAGACTGATCTTGAACTTAGAGAACCGTATCTGTTCATAATTGCTGGTGTGTCCTTCCTCTAGTTGGTACAATAAACCATAAGCTCGTGAGGGCAAATTTTGGTATGAAGAAAAAAACTTTGAGGATAATAAATGAGTAGGCTACCAACACCGGGTGGTGATGCCGGTAACTGGGGTGATATTCTTAATGACTTTTTAGATCAGTCGCATAATAGTGATGGGACATTAAAAGACAGTGCTGTTTCAAGTTCCGCATTGCTGAAAAGCAATAATTTGAGTGATGTGAGTTCAACGAGCTCTGCACGCACAAATCTAGGCTTAGGTGATTCGGCCACCAAAAATGTTGGCTCAATTGCCGGTACGGTTGCTGCCGGTAATGACAGCCGCTTAAGCGATACTCGTGTGCCGACTGATGGGTCTGTAACGCCTACTAAGTTGGACCGTGGCTACACTGAATCAAAAAACGGTGGTAAAGAGGGCATCCAAGCCCACGGCAGTACAGGATCGGCTGTCACCATTAATCTTGCCAACGGCAATGTCCACACAGCCACCCAAAACCAATCCTGCACATACACCTTTACTGGCGCCACCAGCAGTACATCCTGTTCGTTTCTATTAATACTTGGTGGCGTAACCGGCATCCCAACCTGGCCGGTAAACGTAAAGTGGGCCAATGGCAGCATCCCAACAATATCAGGAGAATGCATTCTAACTTTTGTAACAGTTGATGGCGGAACTAATTGGTATGGGTCATTGGTAGGCAATGACTTTGCAACAGCTTAGTAAACAATGAGAACAACTGCGCTAAAACTAATAACTTCATCGCTTCTGGCCTCGCAACGATTTGAGAACAACGTTTTGCGGCTTAATCCAACACTTTATTTACCGATGCAAGAATCTGCGGGCGAAACAACTTATCAAGACCTGACTTACAACGGTCACGATGCGATCGAAAAACAAGCCGGCCACCAAACAAATGGCCAAACTGGTGGCTATGGCCGGTTGGCTGTTAAGTTCGACGGCACGTCACTCTCTGGGCTAACAATACCTGAAACGCCAGAGATTGCGATGACAGCCAGCGGGTCCGAAAAAGTCTCAGTTATGTGTTTGTTTAAGGCCAACGGCAATGGTGGTTACTTAGTAACTCAAGATAATGGTGGTAATCGGCCGTGGGTAACAAGTGTGCAGGACAAACTATACGGCTACGCCAACAACCAATCTGGACCAGGACTTTATACCGACAATGATTATCGAAGTGACGGCAAGTTTCACCTATTTATTGCCACTATGGACGATGGCACGAATGAGTGTAAACATTACGTCGATGGATTGGCCACGACAGTACTGGGAGGAACTCTTGGCCCTTTTCAAGCAACTAATGGCTCAACGCCAATTCAGATTGGTACCAATGTGGTCAACGATTTTCGATTCGATGGCTGGATAAGTGACGTCGCTGTTTGGTATGGCGGTATTCTCACCGAAGACAATGTAGCCGAACTGTATAAAAATCTTATATACGGCAGTGGTTCTGCGTATGCCTACCGCACAGCCGTGCTGACCGACGCGCCCTCATACTTATGGGTTGGTGATGATGCCTCCGGTGATTTTCAGGAATACAATAACGGGCCGGCCCTCACCCACCAAACCGGCACCATTAGATATCGCTTTGATGCGATTACAGCTGGCGAGCTTGTAGCTCAAGGTAGTGGATCAGCAGGCGCGCCTTCGCACTTTTCAACCACCAATTCAGGCCCGCCGTCGGCAATCAGTGGTTCAGAATGGACCATGGAATGCTTGTTTAGGCAGCCAGGTGGCAACGACTCCGGCAGATTAGCATTTTATATTGGCGATTCTAGTTCGAATGGTGCTGGTATTTATGTTAATGGGCCAAGTGCCAACTTGCCCGTCCTGGGTTTATTGGGCGGTGTGGCTTTTGTTGGCAGTTCAACAAACATCAGTAAGGGTCCGGCACATCACCTTGTTTTGCGTCGCAAAGCTGGAGTAGTTTCACTTTGGGTTGACGGAGTTTCCGTAGCCACAAGCAGTTCAACACCAAACGCTCCTAGTAACGTTACAGAAATTTATCCTCATAGCGACAATGCAAACACCTATGGAACAATCGCCTTTACGGCAGTTTATAACTCAGCTCTCTCAGACGCCCGAATAGCCATCCACGCCGCGGCAATGTAACGACCGGGGAATCAACACTTATCCTAGCTCTCACTAATGTTCTCTGTTAGACTAGTAACCATAAGCTCTTGAGGGCATGTTTTGCTATGAAAGAAAAAATACTTAGGATACAAAACTAGATGAGTAGATTACCAACTCCAGGAAGTGATGCCGGTAACTGGGGTGATATTCTTAATGACTTTTTAGATCAGTCGCATAACTCTGATGGAAGTCTAAAAAGTTCAGCCGTAACAGCTGCAGGCGGTGATTCAAGCACTAAAGTTAGCAAGTCTGGCGACACCATGACAGGCGGCTTACATGTTGATGATGGGGGTGGAGCAACATCAGATCTTGAAGCTGGTGCACTATACGTTAGTACGAATGATGGTCTACATCAGGCTTCTCTTAATTCGTCATACCTTTCAATTTCCGATACCACCACCGGTAATAATGTCGGGGGCTTTTTTGGGCAGGACGGCAAAGCTCTACTCTTTGGCGCAAGTACAAGCGACTATGCCTATGTTTCGGCACTGTCGACGGATTTTCAAGTTCGCTGGCAAGTCTTGCACGACGGATCAATCAGTTGGGGTGATGGATCGGCTTCCCCCGATACGGTCATATCTCGGACGGCTGCAAACACACTGTCAATGGGAGCCGGTGACAAGCTCCAACAAAATGCAGCGCCGACTACCGGTGATGACCTGACCAATAAAACCTATGTCGATAGCACGGCTGGTTCTCCGTCAGCCGCGGTCATTCTGGCTCCTGGATCTTCCACTAGAAATATTATCCAGCCTAGCGGCAACTTTAAGCCGCTCATTGTTCGTGGTCATTCAACCCAAGCCACTTCCCTACTTGAACTTCAAAACAGTACCCCCACAGCCCTCTTTACAGTTGCCTCTGATGGTGCAGTTACTATGGCCAGCTCAGTCACTCACAGTTTGGGTGCAAGCACCGTTGTCAATCACTCAGGAGGTTTATATCAAGGACGGCAAGTTAAAGTTGACGGGTATTTTTCTAATACTTCAGGTAATCCACCGGGTGTCGGATTAATACGCTTAAATAACGCTGAGGTTATTGCTTGGCGCAATGCCGGCAATTCTGCTGATTACACACTTACGGTTGATAGTACTGATCAACTCGTGACAACAACAGGTGTGACGGCAAGTGGACAAGTAACTGATCATCAGAACATTAATGCACAGACCGGCACAACGTATACGCTTGTTATTGGTGACGACGGCAAAATAATTACACTGAGTAATGCCTCGGCGATTACACTGACGGTGCCAACTAATGCTTCGGTGGCCTTTCCGATAGGTACGCGTATTGATCTGATTCAAAAAGGAGCTGGACAAGTAACTGTTGCTGCTGCAGGTGGAGTAACGATTAATGCGACACCGGGGCTTAAAGCACGTGCCCAATATTCTGCCGCCACACTTATTAAAGAGGCTACGAACACTTGGTACTTGGTTGGAGACCTGAGTGCATGAGTGCCTATCCACTAGGGGTAGTTGCATCTGAATTAAATCGGCACACCAATGCCCCACTCGGTCCGTGGGCCGAAGGTGGCGACGTAGTGTTCATCGACGGCTGGGAAATCCACACCTTCACTGGTAACGGCACGCTCACCGTGCTACGAGACACGAATGCTGACTATCTCGTGGTCGGTGGTGGTGGCGGAGGCAGCGTCGGTGGTGGTGGAGCCGGTGGTCTACTCACAGGTACCGACACAGTATTGGTTGGCGACCTGCCGGTCACGGTCGGAGCAGGAGGTGCAGGCGAAACGTCGTCTGCCGACAACGCTGGAACTGGCAGCAACTCGGTCTGGAACGGTCACACTGCTCTTGGGGGTGGTGCAGGAGGTTTTATCGGTAATGGCCATCCCGGAGGCTCGGGTGGCGGTGGTGGTGGCATAGGCGGAGGTGGTGGCGGAGCTGGCACTGTCGGCCAAGGCAATAATGGTGGTGGCCCTGGCGGAGGCACATGTGGAGCGGGTGGTGGTGGTTCTGGCGCAGTTGGACAGCAGGCTAATCCATCGGGTGGAGACGGGCATGGCGGTGACGGTGGCGCAGGGACGTCATCGTCAATCTCTGGTTCATCTGTCGATTATGCCGGAGGCGGGGGTGGTGGTGGCACCGCTTCCCAAGGTAATGGCGCTGCAGGGGGCGGCAACGGGGCCAATTTCGGACCAGGTGCACCGGCCGCAGCAAATACCGGTAGTGGTGGTGGTGGTATCTATTCGGCATCACCTGGTGGTGCTGGAGGAAGTGGCGTCGTAATCCTGAGGGCACTCGGTTCACCTCGCCCTGACCCACCGTCTGCGCTGGTACTCACTCCCGGAGCAACGTCGATAGACGTCGCATGGACTAACTCTCCATCTGGCAATGTCGACCACTATGAGTACCGAGTCAGTCATGACGGCGGTTCGACATGGTCGCCTGACTGGACGACAACTCCGTCTGGCTCGCCGTTCACAATAAGTGGCCTGACAGCAGGCACCGAGTACACGGTTGCTCTGCGCGCAGTCGACACTGATGCCATTGCATCAACGGTGATCAGCGACACAGCATCGACGCCGAGTACCTACGATGCACTCATGGCAGGGCTGATCTCCAATCCACTTGATGTTTATTACCCTATGACCGAGACAAGCGGAACCACTATTCAAGATTCGTCGGGTAATGGACTTAATCTAACCGCCTCGGCAACAATTGTTGGAGATGGTACATCAATCCAGTTCGATGGAAATTATGACGCTTCGCGAGCATTGGCATTTACCTCAGCTTTCCATGCACCCAAAACCGAGATCGTGTGGCTCAAAACCTCAACAGTTGTTGATACGCTTGCGATGCTCATGTGGCGTACCCCTGGTGGTGGCGATGCAGGCGGTTTATTTCTTAACTTCGTCGGTGATGACGGCAACGCCGAACTGTATCTGAACAGTGGAGCTCGCGGTGCTTGGGGTGGCAATGCACTAAATAATAACCAGTGGCATATGCTCGCTTTTGTTCATGATGTTGGATTTGACTACTCAGTCTATCTCGATGGTGTTGCCGTGCGAGCAGGTGGCGGTGACGGTATTGGTTCGAGCAATGCCACCACCTTGTTTGTCGCTAGCAACGACGGCATCCAAAAGTTCATCGGTAGCCTTCGCCGAGTGTCTGTACTACACACACTACTCAGTGACTCGGACATCGCCGCGTTGTGGGCTGCTGGGTAAGCACACTTAGTCGCGTTTGAGCATAACTGTGAATGCTTCTGATGGAATTTCAACATTGCCAAACATTTTGGCACGTGCCTTTCCGCGCTTTTGTTTCTCTAGCAGTTTCTTACGACGAGTCACGTCACCACCATATAATTTTTGGGTAACGTCTTTGCGATAAGCACTAATGTCTTCGCGGGCAATGAATTTTCCGCCAATCGCTGCTTGCAAACTGACTTTAAAGTTTTGGCGTGGAATAACGTCTTTGAGCTTTTCAACCACTACCCGTCCTAAACTTTGAGATTCAGATCGATGCACCATGATGCTCAGCGCTTCAACAATTTCGCCTGCGACATAAAAATCGACACGCACTAAATCCTCAGCTCGATAATCTGCTAACTCATAATTAAACGAGCCGTAGCCGGAAGTAACGCTTTTGAGCTGATCATAAAAATCAGTTAACAAGTTTGCCAATGGTGCTTCAAAATCCAGCACCGCCAACTCATCAACGTAGCTGGTATTTTTTTGCAGACCGCGTTTGCTTGAAACCAGTTGAATTACAGCTCCAAGATATTGTTTTGGCACCACAACTTCGCCTTTAATCCATGGCTCTTTGATTTCTAAAATCGTAGCCGGGTCTGGCAAATCACTGGCTGATCTTATATCAAGTTCCTGCCCGTTTTGAAGATTCACATGATAATCAGTCGATGGGTTGGTGATAATCAGTGCGATGTTGTATTCCCGCTCCAGCCGCTCCTTAATAATGTC
Source organism: uncultured Candidatus Saccharibacteria bacterium (assembly GCA_964590205.1). GTDB lineage: Bacteria > Patescibacteriota > Saccharimonadia > Saccharimonadales > JAGQNJ01 > CAZPVO01. The sequence goes on from CAZPVO010000002.1 coordinate 20,305, forward strand.
CATGTGCAAGAGCCCCAGAAAACCAACTCGCATACCAAAGCCAAGGACTGGTGAATTTTCGGGTTCAAAACGCAGTGCCGAATCGCTAAGCGATAATTTTTCAATCGCTTCTTTGAGCAAATTGTAGTTCTCATTGCTGTCTGGAAAAAAACCAGCATACACAAACGGTTGGACATCTTTATACCCCGGCAGAGGATTGCTCGCCTTATTTTTAGTGAGCGTGATTGTATCACCAACTTTTGCTTCGCGGGTTGATTTTAGATTGGTGACAACATAGCCAATTTCGCCTTCTTTTAAGTCACCGGTTGAAGTCATGTCAGGTTTGAGCGCACCGACTTCCAGTGCAATGCCGTCGGTACTTGTGGCCATCATGGTAATTTCGCCGTTCTTTGGAATCTGCCCGCAAAAGACTCTTACATATAAAATAACGCCACGATAATCATCGTAGTAGCTATCAAAAATCAGCGCCTTGGTTTGTTTATCAGTTTCCGCTTTGGGAGCAGGAATTTTCTCAACAATTGTATCGAGAACTTTGTCGACACCATCACCGGTTTTAGCCGAAATCATTAAAATATCTTCTTGTTTACAACCAAGTAGGGAAATTACTTCAGCGCTAACCCGTTCGACATCTGCAGCAGGTAAGTCAATTTTGTTGAGCACTGGAATGATTGTCAGGTCTTGCTCAATCGCCAAATACACATTGGCTAGCGTCTGAGCTTGAATGCCTTGACTGGCATCAACAACTAAAAGTGCTCCCTCACAGGCCTGCAAACTTCTGGATACTTCATAGCTAAAGTCAACATGTCCAGGTGTATCAATAAGATTTAGCTCGAAGTCTTTGTACTGCATACGAACTGGGGCGAGTTTGATGGTGATACCTTTTTCGCGTTCCAAATCCATTCGGTCAAGCAACTGATTCTTCATTGCCCGCTTTTCAACAGTTCCGGTCAATTCGAGCAAGCGATCGGCCAAGGTAGATTTCCCGTGGTCGATGTGCGCAATTATACAAAAATTACGGATGTGGTCCTGATTCATGACGACTCATTATAACAGAGAAGCCGCATTTTTATCAGGGGAGAGAGCCAGAGCAAAAATCGCATTTTTTGCCCTGCGCGCTGAGAGGGGATATTCCCCTCTCAAAAGGCGAAGCCGCAGTTAACTACCAGTCGATTTTAACTGGCTTCAAAACAATACTCTTAATACGGTTAACAACTGGTTGCGATTCCTCAAGTCCAAACAACAGTGACATGCCCAAATAGACAGCAAAAGTCACGACAGTAATTAAGATAACTTTGGAACCGAGTGTGATAAAACCTTTGTCGGCAATCTGCAGTGGAAATATCGAAATCATCACAAACGCAGTTACAATTGCAAAACCAGTTACTGACAATATGCGGACAATGGCACCAACGAACTCCCAGTTAAAAATATGCGGATCGCGGTACATCATGACAATGGCCAGAATACCTACTTCAACTGAAGCTACGATTGATTCAGCCAATGCTAGGCCAGCCACACCGTATGCGTCAGCTTTGGACAAGTTAAAAGCCAGGAAAATGTTCAAGCCGATTGCAAATAGGGACACAAATAACGGTGTTAGCGTATCTTTTTGCGCATAAAAATATCTGGATAGCATCGTGTAAATTGTTCTAAATAAAATTGCACCTGTTAAAAAGCCAAAAATCAGTGCAATTTGCGGCGCGTCTTTAGCAAAAATCATACGAGCCAAATAGCCACGCGCAAAGAAACTCACCACCACGACTGGCATCGCAATCCAAATCATGGCCCGAAGTATTTTTCGAAAATCACTCCTAAAAAGATCCGGCCGATTCTGTGACATGCGCTCAGTTAAGCGCGGAAATGCGGCCGTTGAAATCGCAGTTCCGATTAGCAAAATTGGCGCCGTGTGCAATATGAAAGCGTTTTCGTAATAACTGATGTTGCCCTCACCTAGTCGACGAGCAAAGTTAGTTTCGGCAATACTGTTAATAGCGTCGACTCCCTGGTCAATCGAGCGAGGCGGCAAATTCCGAAGCACCACGTGGAAATCCTTGTTTTTAAAATCAATCTTTTTCTTATACCTAAAGCCCATGCCAAACATACCAAAGATGGCAATGATAAGTTGAAATGACGCACCGGCCAGCGCTCCGATTCCCAAGCCCACAATGCCAATGTTATTTCGGAACACAAAAATACTAATAATAATCGAGAGGTTGTAGACCAAAGGCGCCATAGCGTAAAAGAAGAACCGACCTTTAGTTTGTTGAATGCTCATTAAAATTCCGCCCAATGTAAACAACAGTGGGTTAAACGCAATGATACGCATAATAGTGGCCGCATTATTGAGCTGCTCAGGCGTGAGATCAGGCGCCACAATGTAATGCAACAGTGGCTTAGCGAAGACTATAATCACTAACCCAACAATAAACATGATGATAGCCAGCAAGTTAAGCAGACTCGAGGAAATATTCCAGGCGCCTTTTTTATCGCCCTTTTCAAAATGATCCGACAGTACTGGAATGAAAGCAACGCTCAAAGCACCCGCCGCTAGTGTTAGAAAGAAGAAGTCAGGTATTTTAAATGCCGCAAAAAAGGTGTCGGTACTTTGTGGACCAATCGCACTAAAGTTCGCGTTGATCAACTTAACCCGCAAAAAGCCCAAAATTTGACCGATCAAAGCAGTACCAATAAGCAGCGCAGCCGCACCACTTAAAGAGATCCGCTTATTCGCTCGGCTAAATAGTGACTTCATTTACACCTATTATAGGGGGAGACGAAGCAAATTTAAACCGCTAAACTCTAATATAATGCGGCGGTATGCGGCATCTTGGAGCCTTTGAGGATTTCAATCACCTCTTCAGCCTCAACAGTTTCTTTTTTAATAAGAGCAATTTTAAGCGTTTCAAGTTTTTCGCGGTTTACTTTGAGAACTTCGCGAGCTCGGTGTGCAGCCTCAGTAATAAGCTTCTCAACTTCATCATCAATCGTTTTAGCAGTTTCGTCAGAGAATTCTCGCTCGTGTACCATTTTCTCTAGCATCATGCCTTCTTCTACGTGGAAAACCTGGTTACGTAGTTTGCCGCTGCCCATACCTTGATTCACAATCATGTCGCGGGCAAGCTCAGCCGCTTTAGGAAGATCAGAACCAGCGCCAGTTGTAACACGGTCTTTGCCGTAAATAAGTTCCTCAGCAATACGACCACCAAGCATCCGAGCCAAAATATCTTTGTACTCAATAATACTGTGGTAGCTTTTATCTTCTGGTGGAATAAACCACGTCACGCCGCCAGTGCCGCCACGCGGAATAATGGTAACCTTGTGAACCATGTCGCTGTCTGGTAGAACATGGCCAACAATAGCGTGTCCGGCTTCGTGGTATGCGGTTAGCTCTTTTTCATGGTCATTCATGATTTTGCTCTTACGCTCTGGACCAATGGCAACTTTTTCGAAGGCCGCGGTAACGTCAGCTTGAGAAATTTCTTTATGATTATGCCGCGCTGCAGTAATGGCAGCTTCGTTGGCGATGTTGGCTAAATCAGCCCCTGAGCTTCCAGCTGTCTTGGCAGCTAGCGCGTCAAGATCAACAGCCCTTGATAAAGGTTTTTTGGCAAAATGAACTTTTAGAATTGCTTCGCGGTCTTTGCGGTCTGGCAAACCAATGTTTACCCGACGGTCGAAACGACCAGGTCGAAGCAAGGCAGGATCCAAAACATCAGCCCGGTTAGTTGCAGCCAGCACAATTACGTTTTGGCCTTGCTCAAAACCATCCATCTCAACCAAAATTTGGTTCAAGGTTTGCTCGCGCTCATCATGACCACCGCCCATTCCAGAACCTCGGCGTCGGCCAACAGCGTCAATTTCGTCAACAAAAATAATACATGGCGCATTCTTTTTGGCTTTGGCAAACAGGTCTCGCACACGTGATGCACCAACACCCACGAACATTTCTACAAACTCAGAACCAGAAATGCTAAAGAACGGCACATTTGCTTCACCAGCAACAGCGCGCGCCAACATCGTTTTACCAGTTCCTGGAGGACCGACTAATAGAACGCCCTTTGGAATCCGCGCTCCTATTCCCTCAAATTTTTTCGGATACTTTAAGAACTCAACAATTTCCTGAAGATCCTGCTTGGATTCTTCGCTTCCGGCAATGTCGCTAAACATGACCTTGTCTTTTTCATTGCCATACAAACGAGCTCGGCTCTTACCAAAACTCATGGCTTGATTTCCCTGACCCTGCGCGCTGCGAAGCATAAAGAACAGCGCAAAAGTTATCAGCAACACCGGTAATACTGAAATGCCAATATTCATCCAGGTCGAACCGGCGTTTGATTCCGGTTTTACATCAACTTCAACATCTCGGTTGGTGAGCCCCTGTTCGTAAATACTTGAACCCGCCTCCTTATGTGATTCTTCAGATGGAGCTGAGTCTCCCTTTTTAGTAATGACGATATCGTTGCCAGTTATTTCAATCTTTTGAATTTCCCCACGGTTAGCTCGATTAATAACATCCGAAAAAGATGTTTCTTTCAGCTTGGTTGGCTTATATAGTGCCGCGAAGATCACTAAACCAATCAGGAGAACTAAAATAATAAAACCAAGATTTTTAAAACCTCGTCTTTTCCCGTAATCGTTCTTTCCACTGGATTTAAATGGCTTTTTATCCATATACGTGGCCCTATTATACAGATTGAGCGAGTTTAACGCTACTTCTGATTAACTTTTAGTAACAACCACTTACTCTGAACTTCCACAACCAAGTTGCCCATTACCGGAATAAGTTTGCCTTTGCCAAGGGTTTTAGCGCCAATCACAATTCGCTCAACAGTGCGCTGATCGAAGTTGCCAATTTGATTTGCTCGCAACCAACTTGCCACAATTTCACGTGCCAATGCATGATCGGCCATGACAATTTCTTGTCGCGAGATTTTGACAATTTCTTTGCTGACATATTGAGCGAGCAATTTATCAATTTGCGGATTTCGCTTAGAAAGATCAGCATGCAATTTTAAAAACTTCTTACGATCAGTATCGGACAAATTCGGCACAAGGTTATGCCTAATCCAATTTCGTAAATAGGTTGTGTCCACATTGGTTTCGTCTTCCTGCCATTCCAAGCCATTGTCTTCAGCGTATTTAAGAATTTCTGCTTTGGTATTTTTAAGCATCGGCCGCAAAACATCTGGCTGATCTTTTAATGCTGTAATGCCTTTGCGACCTGTACCGCGTAGTAAATTAATCATAATTGTTTCGAGCAGATCATCCTGATGATGCGCAGTAATAATTGCCTTGGCATTTTGTTTTTTGAGCACCTTACGAAGAAATTTATATCGTGCATCACGCGCAACCGCTTCACTGGCATTCGGGCCAAGTTGAGCAATTTCGTACTCATACGGCACGGCGTACACACGAGCTAAACCTTGCACAAACATTCGATCATCTGCCGAACTTAAACGCATGCCGTGATCGATGTGCGCCACGATAAGTTCTAATTTTGGATTTTGCACGAGTAGATTCAGCAGCACTACCGAATCGACCCCACCACTCACCGCCACCACATATTTGCCAGCCGGCAGTTTCTCCAACTTCATAATTTAGAGATTACTCTGTTTAGATAACAAATATCAAGTACTAGCTTTTAGAGAGGGGTCCCAATTGGCAGGATTCCCCAAGCTTCCATTGATAAAGTCATAGCCATCATTATTTTGAACGGTAGGTCCGTACTCAGCAAGCAACAGTATATCGCCACCCAGATCAAACCATTCGTCATGAGTTGCCTGATGCTCCATAACCAGTCCCGTAAATTGACGCATGCTACCGTCGGGTCGAACAACAAAGAAATAGCTTCGCCCGTCTATTCGTGCATTAAAGTAATCTCGACCGTTAATCGTAAGTGGCCCGGTTGGCAGTGCTTGCTCGCCACCATCTAATAACCTTCCAAGATGATGTTTGAAATGCTCGTAGCTTCTATCGGCTTCAACTCTTGTTTTAACCGGTGCACCTCGCATATCTTTTCCGTGATACTTCTCGTATACATCACGGTATTCAATAGCTTGGGTGAAATCAACAGCGTTTTCACCTCGCAAATTAAAACCTTCGGTAAATTCAGCACCTGTTAAAGTTTCATACGATGCAAACAATTCTCGAACTTTATCATGCAACACGCCAATGTCAGGAGTTTCAGACGGTTCAAAAACAGAGTACGAGCCAAAAGGTCGTCCCAACGTTGGATACATCTGAAGATAATCAGATCGCTCCTGAATTGCTTGTGGAAATCCGAGTGCGAGTTCGGCCTGTTCTCCTGCTTCAATCGTTGCTATCATTTTTGTCCCTCCTTTTTTGTTACAAAAAAATACCTCCGGCTCCGGAGGTATTACTCATTTTCAAATTGTACGTCTCTAGTATGCATACTAGAAGTACATTATAGCAGTTACGCTTAAACCATGCAAATTACTCGTTAAGTATGTCAGGAGATACACCAATGCAATGGGCGATATACGATAGTGGACCCGGATATGTTGTCTTTGTAGTATCCATAATAAAACGTGTTCCTTCACGAAGCTCGGTTTCCGGGTTGCACATATTAAGTACAACCGTATCTTGATCCATTAATTCCTCATTCGTTTCTGGATCAAGGAATGTTAGCGTTACAATTTGCCCCGGTTTTGGTTGATATAGCTTAATAATCTCTGGGGCACCAGGCGAATTACAAATTTCTTTAAAGGTTGTGGGATCACCAACAACTTCAAACACTCTTAAATCGTCAAAATTAGTATCAAGCCAGCATGCTACTTGGCCATCATGCCAAGCATGATCAGGAAACAGTTTCTCCGCAGCGGAATCACTCATTGCTCGCTTATTATACTATAATTAACAGGAAATAGCAATTTCTGCTAGTAAACAGGGGCGAAATCTGTTATATTTACCGAGTTGTGGCGGCGTAGCTCAGCCGGTTAGAGCGCAGGACTCATAAGCCTGAGGTCACAGGTTCGATCCCTGTCGCCGCTACCACTTCCGAACAAATTGAATCCTCTCAATTTACGGGGAATACATCCGACAAATAAAAAGACCCACGCATGATGGGTCTTTTATAATTTTTAGAGATTGATTAATCTTCGCTGAGGATTTGATCTATTTCTAAAATTCTTTTATCTGTAGTTGGTAACAGTTCGTATGCTAATTCCATTTTTTGGTGCCCTTTTTATTGTTTTATTGTTTTTATTTGTTGCAACAATACCCATTATTATACACGTATTTGCTTTTTTGTCAACTATTATGTAATAAAAAGTTTTACAAACCGAGTTGTTGGCGAAGCGTGTCGAGCTCAGGCGGCGTCGGCCAGATGTTAAACTTACAGCCTTCAAGATCGATAGATTCTTGTAGCATAACAGGGGCCAGTTGACCTGGACCAGGACAATGCCGGTGGGCAAAACCAAGCCAATGGCCAGTTTCGTGATTAATAGCCATCGTTCGATAATCTTCAATATTGCCACCGCTTTGATTCCACGAATCTGTGCCGTTTTTCCAGCGATCATAGTTAATCACCACGTATGGGCTGACGGTACAGCTCCAAGCCGGGTCACAAATAGAACCAAAAGTAGCCATTTGATCGGCAGATGTCAGCCAATACGAAATTGCACAGCCGCTAGCAACCTTGTCATACTCAATCTGACCGCTGAGTGACCAGCCATTGTTACTGTTCAGAACCTGGTTAATTTTGTTGCTGAAACCCGATAGTTCACTATTATCAACTCCGCGCACATTGGCACAATAGGTGTACGTTTTTTTCGGTGCTTCAACAAGCGACGCATCAAGTGACGTTTTGTTTTGTATCGCTGCTTTTGTATCACGCGTTAGATCAGTAATATTTTTAATGCCAATGCCCCAACTTCGTCCTAGATTAATAATGAAATCTTTAACTTTAGCCTCACTCAATATATATGTATTGGCGTTTACCTCGTGCAAACTGGCGATTTCCGCTGGTGTTAATTTGTGACTTTTATCTTTAAATTTATACAGAACTGAAACCTGTGTCCGTGAGATCAAATCTTTGGTTTGATTACTTAAATCGGATCCTTTAACCTGCGATGGAATAACTTTGATCGGTACTGTTACATTTGCTGAGTACTGAGCAAGCGAATCTTGAATAGCTGATTGTAATTTTGATTCGTCCAGCCAATAACCATTTATTTCGTTAACAACCGAAAACTGCCCATCTTTGAGTTGAATTCGTGCATCAATTGGCGATTGCTTGAATGTTTCGACCAGCTGTTGCGACTGATCATGAAAAGTTTGCTGGTCAATTGTAGTCTGAGCCGGAACTTTTGGCGGACTTATAAAATTATAGATCGGTAGCCATGACCTTTGCTTGACTGCTTGCTCGGCAGTTTTTTGATTGTCTTGTGTTATGCCAAGACTACCTGTTTTGATTTGCACAGTTTTATCCTGATATTTGAACGCTAGATTTTCTGGGAGCAAGGCTATTGAGCTTAAATTATTAGTCAGCGAATTTTTCGAGACACTGCCCACCTTGTGAGTTTGAATCGTCGTACCAGGGTATGTCCGATTGTGATACACCACCAATAGGACCAAATTAATAACTGCAAAGGCTAAAAACCCCCAACCAACTGCAAGCAATCCGCGTCGAAAGTATTTGTTCTTTTTAATTTTGCTCAAAAACTTCATGTCTATATTGTCTTATTATATCTGACGATAGAAGTTCTGGCTTGGTCATGTTAAGTTTAATTCCGGCATTGCAACTTACTTTGTTACAAACATAAGCAAACTAAAGCCTGCCACATAAAAAATTACTTCCGGAATAACGCCCCAAGGTCGTTCGCACCATTGAATTTTTTTGTGAAAATCGGTTAAGAATGTCTTTGGTGGCTTGAGCCCTTTACGCTCAAAAAAATAATAACGGTACGGCCACTCAAAGTCTGGAGACACCGCAACAACAGAGGCCAATAAAGCCAGGTTCCAACCATAAAGTCCTGTAGACAAAAGCAATAATAAGCCGATGATGCCGAATCCTTCCATGACAAAAATCATCTTATTCCTCATTGCTACACCATAGCCTTCGCCGTCATACCCAAAGTGTGGCAGGCTATCGAGCACAAAATGCGAAGCAAAGGCCAAAGGCAAAACAAGAGCCGGCTGCTTTATGGTTACTGCAAGTAGTGTCCCAGCTATTACATGATTACTTGTCGTCATGACCGCAGTATAGCAAACCAGAGGCCATTGACAGGCCTACCTCTGTTTGATAAGATTACTGGGACTAAAATTCAAAGCCTAAAAAGTTCCGTCACAACGAAGCGGGGTGGAGCAGCGGCAGCTCGCGTGGCTCATAACCACGAGGTCGCAGGTTCGAGTCCTGCCCCCGCAACCAAGTAAGAATTTAAAGCCCTTTCGGGGGCTTTTTGTATTGAAATACATCTGTAAAGCTCGCTTATTTCTGAGGTTCCAAACTTATGGCTTGATGAGTCATACACTACACCCCTTGGGAACAACATGCTTTGGAACCTAATTTGCAAGTCAACCTCTGAAGAAGCCCATTGCTTGTCTACATTCTCCATAACGTTTATAGCTTGCTCAATGTCGGTTTCACGAATCATTTGCTGTTGTTCTAGCTTTGTTAAGTCAGATGTCACTTCAAGCTTTTGATTATCTAGGTCGGCTATATACGCGTCTTTCTCGTCTTTTGTAAGTTCTTCAGCAACGAACTTATCAATTGCCTTACTTCGCAGTTCGGATATTTTGTTTAGCTTTTCTCTGCTCAGGCCTATCCTTACATTAAGACTATCTAGTGCAGCATTAGACTCTTTAACAAGTACGTGCTTATAAACCTTCAAGATTTCGCTAGAGGGTTTAATTTTTTCGAGCATCTTTTCAAACTCGTTGTGTACTATGTCCGCCTTCACCGACGGAACTTTACCAACACATGACTTTCGAGCACAGTGATACCTTGGAGATGACTGTCCATTACCCGTGGTTGGTGCAGATGAGTATAGTGATTTATTACAATTACGGCATAGCAACAAACCACGTAAAGGATACCTGCTGTTTATGTGGTCATGTCTTTCACCTTTTCGAGAGTTTTCACCATAAAGCAGGTTATGATTTCGTTTAAAGACTTCCTCACTAATAATGGCAGGGTGCTTACCTTGGACATTTTTGTAGTTTGTAAACTTATCCGATACATAACCTGCATACGTCGGGTTCTTTATTAGCCTATGTATACTGTCTTCGCCTAAGAATTTATCATATCGGCTCTTAAGCCCAACTTGCTTTGCATAACGTGTGAGCTCAGCCTTTGAAATATCACCAACACTAAATCTTTCCAATACACTCTTTACTTTATCAGCCATAGGTGTCTTTCTAAGTGTTGGTCTTAGCTTGCCTAAATCATTAGGAATTTTATTAGGCAAATAGCCAACAATAGGTGGGTGCTGATAGAACCCCTGCATTGCTAATGAACGCATGTTATCAATTGTCACTTCAGCTTTTCCTTCATTATCAAGTTGGCCAAGAGCAACAAGCAGATTTTCCATAAACCTCCCCTCTTTTGTGTCGTTAACAGCTGGTTCTGTTGCTGACCGAATCGTTATCCCGCTTGCCCTCAACACGAGTTTGACGTTGGTGGTGTATGAATCGTTATCACGAGAGGCTCGCTTCATGTTGTAAACAACCCAGTGGTTTATTTCAGACTTGTGTTTAATGCAGTAGTTCAGCAGTGCTTGTAATCCATCACGCTCTGTATTCTTGCCAGACTTAGCAATATCTTCAAACCATTTAACTATGTGTATATTGTTTAGGTCAGCAAATCTCTGAATACTGTCACGTTGCGTAATAGGACTTTCGTTATTTACCTGCCTTTGTGACGATATCCTTATGTAAGCGACTGCTTTTTTCTTGGACTCATTCATACTTGTTTCCATAATACACCATGTAATTTATTGGAACCTATAATTTGAGTGATTTTCTAGCTATTAGGGTTAGTACATTAACTAGTTCTTGCACTTGGTGGTCGGTTAAGTAACTATACTTGCGTCCTAGCAGTTTTTTAGCCTCTATGACGGTAGTTTTGGGAGGTTCATGCAAGTCATTGCTATTGAGCATCAGAAGCCCTCACAGGGCTGCTAAATGTACGAGCCTCTTTCACATACTTGCTGAATAATTTTCCTGGGAAGTCTCCTTCTGAGGCACGCCTACGCCATTCGTTGACCTGTGCATAGCCAAAGTCTTTTACTACACCGCAATACCATTTTCGAAACTGCACATTGTTATATTCAGCAACCAATTCGTCAGCAAGCTTATCAATGGCTTCAATTGGTAACTGTTTAATTGAAGTGTCCGATGAACTGTCTATTGGCAGTTGTTTGTTACTTAAAATATTTGAAATGCCAGTACTCACATCCCAATTGTATGTACGACTTCAGAATGTAGCTGCCCCAACAAACAAAATTATTATCTGGTCTTTAAATATTTCTTATTTCTGTTGTAGTATTTTTGTAAGTCAAATTCAGTTAAGAAGGGATATTCGCCATCAAAGTATGGTATCTCGTCGTTCGCATATGCTTCATGTATGTTTTTAAATGTTAGTTTACGTTTCCTTAAGAAATACACGCCATATAGTAAAACAAGGTCTTTCGGTGGCTTCACTCTTTTATAGTGCTTTTTCCCTGTTACTTTTGCACGTGCATCACTAAACGTATCCCATGCCTGAAGAAACTCTTCCTTCGTAGCATCAATCCCAAATGAAATAATAAATTTCTGCTTCTCAACGTCGTAGTCCATTCCTATATTTTTATTTGGAATGTTCTTTTTCATTTTGAACCAGAGCTTTAACCGAAGCTCCACCTAGTATGGGTTTTACCTCTTGTAATGTATGTTCAAAATCATGTTTTAGACTAAATTCGTCTTTCTTTTTTCTTTCTAGATACTTTAATGCCAAGTCAGGACTTTTCTCAAACGATTTAATAACAGAAGCTCTGGCTTTAAGAATTGGCATTTCTTTTAACTGTGTTTTTCGCTCCAGAAACTTTGGGTTCTTCTCTTGAAATTTATAGAGTGTTGCGGGGGCTATATTAGCATATAAGGTGGCTTCTAAGTCTGTACAGCCTAATGCAAACGCCTCTTCAAGCTTGCTTCTCACTTCGCTTGTCATTATTGTTGGTCTACCCATATTTTTAACCCTCCTATTAATGCAATGTCGTAGCGATGTCAACACACTCATTAATTGCTTGAGTATTGCTAACACCAACATATGAGGTGCATTGGTTTCTAGCATTATTACTGTCTGGTATATAAAAATATACGTAAAAGTATTCAGTTATAGGCTGGGCGTAGGTCTCTTTTGTAGAGTGCCCATCGCTGTACGTACAATTTTTACTCCAGCCGTTTACACCTTGAATATGTCCAGCACCGTTTCTATATAAAGAATGTGTCTCATACTGCACATCATTGTTGTTGGTACAACTTATAAGTGTTGGGCTAGAGATAGTTTCCTGAGTTGGAGCTGACGGATTATTGCTACTAACTGAAGGTTTAATGCTACTACTTGTTGAAGACGATTGACTATTATTATCAGATTTTGTTGTTTGTGTTGTAGGATTGGTTGTAGTTGTCTTTTCTTTAGCATTAGGTTGTTCATTTGACGTTTGATTTTGGTTGCTTTGATTATTTAATGAATCATGGGATTTTAAGGCATAGATACCTACTGGCAGGGATATTAGCAATCCGAAAAATAGACCAATTAATAGCTTGGTGTTATTTTTAGTAACTTTTTTTATACCGCTAAGATATTTCTTCACACCCACATTATATACTTAAAAAATCAAGTACTGTTAGCATGGTTAGATACTGTATACGCCGGCGTATATGTATATACGGCAAATAATGAAGATATCCAATTAAGGAGTCTCTTTATGTTTTCGGTCAATATTGGTGATACAATCGAAATAGCAATGTGAGTATGAGTTGTATAACATCCATCGCCCACATGCTTATTAACAAGGTGGCAAACTCACTAAGCAGCTACGGGCTTAAGCAACGATTTATCATTGTTCCTAGGGCTGTTTACGTCCCTGCTAACCTCATAGATTTCTAGACCATTGTCTTCGAACGGAAACAGTAGTGACTCTAAGTTCTCAGGTTTGTCGTTTGATGGCTCAATCCAAGAAGCTTCGGCTTCAGGATGTAATATCACTGGCATTCTATTGTGAATTGCCTTCATCTCTTTATTCGGTTCTGTGGTCATAATCGAATACGTTTTAATTTCATGACCATCTTTGCTTTTCCAATTATCCCAGATCCCAGCAAAGGAATATAATTCGATCTTTTTAGGGTGAATGTAGAAGGGTATTTTGCCGTCTTTAGAAGCCCGCCACTCGTAGAAACCTGTGGCTGGCACTAAACATCGGTGATTTAGCACAGTACGCTTCCAGAAACCCCCAAAGGCCTTGTCAGCTCGAGTGTTAATAAGCTCTTTAACTAAGTCTTTTCCCAGCATACGCGGTATACCCCATTGCATGGTTTCAATACGCCGCTTTCCGGTTTCGTCTTCAATAATTACAGGCATTTCCTGTGAAGGCGACACATTGTAGTTTTCCCGAATGTCTTTCGGTTTGTTATCCACTTTAAAACGCTTCACAAGCTTTCCGGTTTTCACATCGAGTGTATAACGACCGCACATACTACTAATTGTACTAGGAGATTGTAATGAGAGAAAAAGTAAATCAAGAAGTAAGCGTTGTGATGTACTATTCAGCCAAGAAAAAGCAGGCAGTGCCACACATGCTGTATTGGCAGAATAAGGACTATATGCTCGGCAAAGTTGATTATTACCACAACTACATGGAGGGACGGGAGAAACAACATATTTTCGAGTTGTGCGACAAAGACACTTCGCTGTGGTTCAGGCTGAGGCTAGATAGCAGTAATTTACACTGGACGCTGGAGGCTATTAGCGATGGACTTGCAACTTAACGATATAGACCCGCTGATAATGCATGTAGACCTCAATAGTGCCTATGCAATCATTGAACAACAGGCTAATCGATTGATTAGACATAAACCTGTGGGTGTTGCAGCATATGACTCACCTGGGGGTTTCATAATCGCCTCATCATATGAAGCAAAGCGTTTGGGCATTAAGCTCATGAGAATAAGAGAGGCACGAGATATTACCAAGGACTTAGTAATACTTACTCCTGACCCTGAGAAATACTTTGATGCACATAGAAGGTTTAGGGAGGTATTGGAGCGATATACAAATGAAGTTACACCAAAGTCTGTCGACGAGTTTGTCGTTGAATTCACACGCTCAAAAACTGTCAGAGAGGGCAAGAGCCTTGTTGAGGCGGGGTTTAAGATAAAAAGAGATATAAAGAAGTCGCTCGGCGAATACGTGACCGTAAATATAGGAATTGCACCGAATAGATTCTTGGCTAAGGTGGCTGCCGGTATGGATAAGCCAGATGGACTTGACGTAATTACGGCCAAAGACATCCATAATATATATGGGCAATTAGACCTTATGGATTTACCAGGTATTAATCATCGCTATAAAGCACGACTGAATATTGCGGGTATATATACTCCATTAGAATTTCTAAATGCACCCATGCCAAAACTTAAGAAAGAAGTCTTCAGAAGTATCGTTGGTTACTATTGGTTTCTTCGATTACGCGGATATGAAATCGACTCGGAAAAGTTTAAGACTAAAAGCTTCGGAAACGACTATGCAGTTGGCGATAAGACAAGTGACCCAGATAAAGTAGCAAGATTGTTAATGAAGTTGTGTGAGAAGACTGGCAGAAGGCTCCGCAAACACGACTATCAAGCTTCTGGAGTATTCCTTGGCCTTGGGTTTGAGAATGGAACTTGGTGGGGAAAGAGCAAACGTTCTAAGAGCTACTTATACTCAACACAAGATATATATTTGCATTGTGTAAGGTTGATGAGAACAGTTTCATTCCCTGCCCGTGTAGTGCATATAAACATCTCAGTGTTTGGGCTAGTCCCAGCAACACCAGTACAGCTTGGACTATTTGATGGCACAAGGTTAGATACAAGGTCGCTCGCAATCGCGTCTGACCGTGTTAATAATAGGTATGGCGAGTATACTGTTATACCTGCAACCATGGCAAACATGCAAGATACAATAATCAAGCGAGTGCCCTTCGGAAGCGTTCGTGATATCTAAAAACTTTGCTGTGCATAACCGTTTTCACAAGATTGAATTATGTTATATACTCAAATTAATCAAGCCAGTGGTTTGAGCGTCTAAGGAAATAAATAAACCCCAATCTAAGTGAGAGGGGTTTATTTATATCATTTTTCTTTTTTTGCCTTTCGGCCAGGAGGGTTACCAAGCTTCGACCAGCAATATCATCTAAGGAAATTAGATGGGTAACCCCCCAAAAAATAAATGTGCCCGTAAGCTTGGTGGTACTATTACTAACCACCGAGCTTATAGATACATTTGCATTTAAAAGTTTGGAATGTTTGTAATAGTTTCTGGTCGAAGAGCCACCCCTTACGACTATAGACATCATAGACTTGCAGACAAGCTAAAGCAATAACTATAACGGTGTATTATTTAGTACATTAAGGCCGTATCAGTTCTTGACGTTCTAGTCCCCTGCGGTAGAGTAACTTAACTGTAGTTTTCCCCTAGAGAGCTGTAACCATCTTACTAGCTCCCAACTGATTTGGTTCCAATTCGAGTGTACGTGGGCAACCATAAGCATGTTGACCCTTGTTCAGACAGGGGTCTTTATTTTTTCACTTATTGTGGCCCTAATTCTGTCCTTGGGTCTATACCCAATGCTTTGTAAATTTCAGCTCTTCGCTTTGAGTTAAAATCTACCTTTCCATGCTCGATGCGGTTAACTACAAAACGAGAGCTATCGCCTAAACGCTCCGCAAATTCTGTTTGGTTTAATCCAAGTTCCTTTCGAGTAGTTCTTACCCGCTCAGATATTTCTTCAGGGGTTTCTTGCCAATATTCATGCACAGTTACATATCTATCTAGGCCAAGAGTAGCTGTTATGTCAGCAGCCGCACGTAGCAGCTCTGCCTGGCTGGCTTCATCACCTCTAGGCAAGCCCGCTTCTCTAAACGAAAGCTCTCTTAAGATTCCGATAAGAGCTACATTATAGTCACTTACCATATCTCTCTGCATGGCTATTCTATAGTCTTCAAGATTATCTGCTACTTCTATCAGTGGGAAAACCTCATCATTGAAAGGGTGGGCCTCACATGGAATTAGGTGACTGGGGTCTAGTGGCGGCATTGAATACGGTTTGACTTCATGTTGTTCTGGCATAGTTATTCCTTATTTCTTAACCTTGACATCCTAACAAACACATTCCATAACTAATATGAATTGTTTTTCATATTTTTTGAGCTTTTTATCTAATGCTATGCTTAAGGAATGGTACAAAATGCAGGCTTATTAATGCTCCGTTCATTTCAGCAACAGAACTCTCGAACATTTGTTGAACTATGCAAAGAAGCAGGTTACCCAACAGACTTGGGGGGCTATTACTTGCGTCAACTTCTGAACAGTCAATATTTGGAAAAGGGCAAGCGTGGTGAGTACCTTTTAGCTGCAAAAGGACGACAATACCTAGCCACCACAAAAGACAAGCCCAAAACAGCTCCTAGGCCACACATATTAGTGGTTCCTACTGTTGGTAAAAATTTTGTAGCTATTGAGCGTTCGGCTCAACCTTTTCTAAAAAGGAAGGAATGGCCAGCAACATTGATACACAGTGGAGAAGCAAAAGATGAAGCCGTTCACAGGTTACTAGCAAAACAACTAACTCAAACCGATAACATCACATATTGTGGGGTCTTTCGAAGATTAGATTATTACGAAGACCAGCTTTTTGATGACAAGTTATTCTTTGTACACAAAGTTGATTTACAAGATATCCCAACACCTAACGATGCCAAGCATAAAATAGTTCAAATTAATGAGGGTGAAATAGAAAGGTTACAGAATAAATCTAGGAGCTTATTAGATATTTTGCACTTCGTAAACTCTGGAAAAAGCTACCAGGAACAAAAGTACACCCTGGAATACGATGACTTTGAACCCACCTCATAAACTTCAGAAGTTCTAGTCTGCTGCGGTAGAGTAACTTATCTTTGGTTCACCCCTCGAGAGCTGCAACCACCTAACTAGCTCTCTACTGATATGGTTCCAATCCGAATGTACTTGGGCAACCATAAGCATTTTGACCTCTGTCTAATCGCAGAGGTTTTTCAGTAAATTATTCGAGTATTTTGACATATTGAGTGTGCTATTATAAAACTTAATGACTAACCCAAATCAGCAAGCAGCTGAACAGCCCTCTACCCCACAGCAAGCTGCAGGTATATTCACACAAATTGGTGAGTTGACTGCATTCCAAGGCAAGCAATACGGTGATACCCATTCTTTTAGTGATAAACAAGTCGAAGTTCCAGACAGTATTGCTACACATTTCCCTAAAGCCGAAGCCGATAGTGAAAGTATTGATACAAACATGTATGTGAGTCAACATTTTGACCGAGAGTCAGGGCAGCCTCAAAGGACTGGTGTTGTCGGCATCGTTACATTTACCCAAAGTGAAAGACACGATGCTGATTTAATTTATGCTACGCATGTTAATTATCACGTCATCAGTGATACTGGTGAAACCTTTCGTCTGGAAAGACATGTTACAAACACTGAACATGGCCCCCATAAAGTTGCAGAACATGCACTTGGTAGAGCAGCAACTCGCGAGGATATACAACGTAAACTAGATGAAACCAGAGAATTATTAGCTAAGGTGCGGGAATCGAGAAAAGTTGAGGCAGAGTTAGGCTTGCTGACAGTATCGTCTCGTGAAGCAGAACAAATCTTGAAGGTTCTTAGTAAATATAATGAGGCAGAATAAAGACCACAGGTTCTACAATTATGCGGTAGAGTATGCTAACTGATGCTCAACTCTAGAAAGCTGTAACCACCTAACTAGCTCTCTATTGATTAGGTTCCAATTCGAATGTACCCCCGCAACCAAGAAAAGAGTTTCACCATTATGGTGGAACTTTTTTCTTTATTGGAGCAAGATTCGGTTCTGCGACTTGGCTGCTTTAGTAGACAATAGTCGCAGGTTCGGTCGTTAGTCTGTTGCCCGAGAGAATCTCGGCGTACAGATTAACGTGCGATTGTCCTGCCCCCGCAAAAAGTAAAATCCTCATCGTAAGATAGGGATATTATTTTGGTATGATTAGTTTATGCAGATACTTGAAACGAATAACTTCGAGGTAGCAGCTAATATAAAAGGCGATCCTAATGCAAAGCAAGTCGTCATATTAATGCCAGGCCGTTTGGATACTAAGGATTATGCAAACTTTGTTAGTCATCTAAACGTTTTAGCCAGCGAAGGTTTTTACGCAGCAGCAATAGATGTACCAGGAACCTGGGACAGTCCAGGAGACATAGCCAACTACTCAACCAGTACATATATACAGACCGTAAACGAGTTGATTGATTACTTTGGCAATCGCCCTACCGTACTTCTTGGGCACAGCCGTGGTGGCGCGACAGCAATGTTAGCATCTGAAAATCCAAACGTTGTGGGCCTTGTGCTGGTAAATGCGGCCTACGGCAATCCATCAGCCCCAGATCAGGCAAGTGTTGAAAGCAATGTACATCCAGAAGGCAGAGACCTGCCACCTGGAAATGTGCGTACTAAAGAGCAAAAACATTTTGACCTACCAATGAACTATTTTGAAGATGGGGCTAAATATAATCCGTCGCAGGCGCTTGCTAATTTCGACGGCCTTCGACTTTTAATTCACGGGACAAAAGACGAATTTGTTCCCATAGACAAAGTGAAATCAATTTACAGCAGCTTATCTGATCCTAAAATGTTTCTTGAAGTTGACAGCGCACACGATTATCGCTTATACCCAGAAGTTATTGAAGAAGTAAACGAAGCATTGCGAGATTTTATTGGTAAGTTGGTTGTGGGTTAGATTAAAGTACTGGCTAAAAAAAGCGTACAATATAAATAACTAACTAGGAGTTTTTATGTTCGAAGCAGTTTCATTACTAGGTTTTACGCTCAGCACCGTTTGGGCAATTATTATTTTGATCGTTTGGATCGCAATTGCTTTTTGGCCTGCTCGCGTAGCCGCTCGAAAAGGTTATAGCTTTCTGCTCTTTTTCATTCTGAGTCTATTCTGTTTTTTCTTGTCACTTTTGGTCGCATATTTGATGCCTCGTAAAAACCCACCGGTCGCTCCTGCGGCTCCAACTGAAGGCTAATTCGCTCGACAAAGTATGGTAAAGCTCCGTCTAGGCATTATATTGATGATTGTTTCCTGGCTCCCTTTTGCTCAGGTAATTATTCTTGTAGCTCAAAGCAATGGTCAGCTCACCTCAGCCAGTGCGGCAAGTGAATTTCGACTCAGTGTTTGGGCGATTCAAATCGTTATTGGTATTATCGGTGTTTTCTTAGTTGGCAAAATTGCTGTTGCAGTCGCTAAAAAAGATGGCTGGCGAAAAACACCTCGAAACTTGTGGAAACTATTTAAGCAAGGTCCGCAGGAAGAGTAGCTAGTTTTTTGCTTTGACAGGTCGTTTAGCCAAATTGTATTGAGGTTTTGGCATGTGTGCGTGAAGTTCAAGCAGCAGTGAGCCAACACCAATCCATACAGTGGCAGCAAGCACGAAAATGCCGATTATCGGTACAAACAATAATACGAGTAAAACTGCTGAGCCAACGAGCATTATGAGCAGGGCATTTGTTGAACCCCTTAACATCAATCGACCAAAGTAATAGGCCGCGACGGGACCACAAAGCAGCATAATGACTAGCCATACCAGTCCTCCAAGAATCGCTAACGGAATTCCAATGATTGTAACAGCAATCAAAAATAGCACCGGTGGTACCACGATCTGGGCGACAAGTCCTACTAACAAGGCTTTCCAAGGTCGAGGCATTGCCCGGCTGCTGGCGTTATCGAAGAATCGAGGCATGATCAGTACCAAAATCATTGCCGTGAAGAACATGGCAAAAAATGCATAAATCACAAAGGCAAGCTTTATACCCGTGCCAATCACAAGCAAATTCGGGCCATTGTCCTTCTGCTGTTTTGGAATTGTCTGATTGACAGCTCCGCCAACCGTTGCACCATTATCCTTAGTCAATAAATTGCTACTTGTGTAATCAACATTGCCGCCAATGTGTGCTGTAGAAGTTAAATGCAAATCATCTGTCGAAGTTTTAACATTTCGGCCAACATTGCCAGCAATCGTTAAGCTTCCGCTGCCAGCTACCACATCCCTGCCCACAGAACCATTAAGATTTGCCATAGCGTTTCCAAGAGTTAGATCACCGCCAATTTTGGCATTTGAGTCAAGCACAAATGATTGTGCAATAACTGTAGCATTGCCGCTAACATCACCAAGGAGATTAACAGTTTGGCCAGCAACACGAATATTACCGTTAATCTTGCCGCTAACTGTTACAGTTTGGCCGGCGCAAATAATGTCGCCATTAACTGTCCCCGAAACCGTAACTGTTTGGCCAGCGCAGTAGATGTCGCCATTAACCTGGTTGCTAACCGTAACCGTGTTACCAGCTGCATAAACACTCGAATCCGTTACTGGCTGATTTACATCCGCATTACTTCCCGAATAAAAACTCTGCGCGCTAGCCATGCCAACAATTGACATACCCAGCACTATTGTTAGTGCAGCTGCGAGGGCCACTAATAATCTCTTCATAATTCCCCCTTGTTTATATTTGTATTGTACACCTGTATATTGTGAAATTGCAGCTATTTATCGACCATGTTTTGCGTTATTACAATATTTTGTTGACAAGAAGATTTAAAAGAGTACATTACAAAACATGGTATCAATTAACCTTTGTGCTCTTAAGTCAATGCCGGCGGCCACGATTGTGGTAGTAGCGGGGAGTGCCTAGGTTTTTGCCAGTTTAAATTAATCAATTCGAGCGAACCAAGCCTCCCCACCAAAATCGGGGAGGTTTTTATTTGCCGAGAGAGGAGAACAAAAGTGCCTTTGCCAGAAGTTCCTGAAATTCCACTGGAACGCGAATTCGAGTATATTCAGCGTGCCGAACTAATTGTGAATGAAGCCTGCGAGCCGGTCATTAAGGAAATGGCCGCACGGCTCATACGCAATACCGAGCGAGAATTGAGCGAACCGACTCGACCGATAAATGTTCTTCGTTTTTTATGGAAAAATTTTTGGGGTAACCAAAATATCCCTGATGTTGGTAATAATTTTGAAGGGCATAACATCAAAGAATGGACCGCTGTTCAGGATCCATCCTTTGACGTGCGTGGTTAGTTACCAAAAAGCTGCCTGTTTAGTTCATCTCTATCATTCGCGCTTAGCACATAAATGTCTTGATCTAATTTAGTGGACTCGTTGAGCGAATTTTCAAATACATTTACAATTTCGCTTTCTAGATCATCTCTAGCTATGCGGTTGATAGAAATCTTTTGGCAACCTCGGCAATGGTGAATCAGCATGATCTCACCTTGCTTGCCAAACCCCTCATGTTTAAAGGTTAGCCCAATTGGCTCCATACCACCGTGACATGTTTCACGCCTATCACCTGGTTTGTTATCGACATGCTTTGACCACAAGCATACATTGCAGTGGTTACGATTGTTGGTTCCCATGAATGGATCAAAACCAACCCAAATTTTGCAATGACTACAGCGGAAGCCGCCAGCTTTTTCTTCACTTTTTTGTTGGCGTGCTTTTTGTTTTTCAAAATTAAAATCATAGTTAGAATTCCTCATGTTAATTTCCAATCTCACGAAAAAAACCAGCCTCTCGGCTGGTCTTAAAAAGCAAGATAGAAATTAAAGTCTGGTTTAAACTAGCGTGATCAACTTAGTGACAATATTTTAGACATCAGCCAAGAGGATCCCCGAACTTCGGGGCATTGCAATTGCTGAACGGTGGCCTAAATTATTGCTAACCATAGGAGGTAGATTAGAATATTTATTCAATTATGTCAACTATATTGCTTGTGTTTGCACTTAGTGAGAGAATTAAAACAATATGAGTGACGAAAAACAAGAAAACAAAACTTCACATTCTGAACCAACATCTGTGCATCATCCGCATCATGAAGAAACTGACACAATGTCTATTGTTGCATTAGTAGCTTCTTTCATTATGCCACCGGCTGGTCTGGCACTCGGTATTGTTGCCAACGCTGAACTAAAGAAAAAACAGGTTCAAAACAGAAGTTTGGCAGTTGCGAGTATTATCATTTCCAGCATTCTTACAGGACTAATGGTGTTATTCCTTATTTTCTTCTTCATTGTCTGGGGCATTGTGCTCCACACCTTTACACATACCGTTGATAACAATATACAGCAAGCCCAAAAGCAAAGTGATGTCGAAACTCAACAAGTTAATTCGACCAGCAATGCATTTATGCGAGCACTTCAAAACAAAGACTATTCAAGTGCCTATTTGCTCCTTGATGAAGATGCGCGTGTCGCAGCTGGTTCAGTCGATGCGTTCCAAAAAACACTCGTCGGTAAGGATATTAAGTCATACACACTCGACACGCCAAAAAAGGTACCATCTAGTGATCCGCGGCCAACCCCAAGTTACTCAGGCGAACCCGTCAATACTATGCATATGCACCATTCACCAAGTGAATATGACGTCAGTGGTACTATTGTCTATACCGACGGCAAGGCTGGCACGGTGCAGTTAACGCTTGGGGGCAACTCACCAGCTCCGAATGCCACTAACTTCACAATAAGCTACTACAGTTTCATAAAAGACTAGTTATCAGTGCGGAAGAAAAAGTTTCGCCATGCTTCGAGGTTTTGCTCGTAACCTGGTTGCTGAGTTTCTGTTTTAGGTTTTGTTTTTGCGCTAGCCGGTTGCCAATCAATTGAATGCGCCAACGCCACACTGGTTGGTACAATTAACGCCTTCTCACCAGGCGCAGCTTTGCCTAACTGCCGGCGTGCTTCGATCTCTAAAAACTGGTCTGTTTGTAAATAAGTATTTTTTAGCTTTTGGTTTTCATTTTGCAATTTACTTACTTCGTTTTCCTGCTGTAATTTAGAAATCTGATTTTGCAGATCAGCATTTGTTTGGATAGCTTTGACGCAGCTCCAACTCACCAACAAAACCAAAATCCCAAAAGCCACTTGACCAATCACCCGAACATCGGTGATGTTATGGATTATATAGTTGGTTTGATTTTTGATTTTTTCAAACATTTTGTACCCACTATTATACAACCCTTACCAATATTCTGTTATACTCACATCTGTTACGGGGGTGTAGCTCAGTGGTCAGAGCAGTCGGCTCATAACCGATTGGTCCCTGGTTCGAACCCAGGCACCCCCACCACGTCAGACATCACGACAACCTCACCCTAATTTTGGTAATCGAGTGGCCAAAATCTGGTGAGGTCTTTTTGTGCCTTCCTTTTCCACAAATTGAATCCCCTCAATTTGCGGGGTCAAGTTTCTTAGGCTGGTTTTTTGTTGGGAAGATTTTTTGAAAGCATAAATGACAGCAAGGCGATAGCCACTACAAAGAACATCGCTTCTTCCAGCCCTTTTATTTGGGCATCAGTATAAGTTTGCGAAACTTGTTCGGCATCTTCTGGCGATAAGCCTTTATCAAGCGCAATACTGTAAGCCTGTTGCTCGCTCACAATTTGTACACCTGACTGAGAATTTTCACTAATGGTTGATTTTACATCAGAGGGCAGGGAAGTTTGATTAATTGAACTCACGAACCCTGTTGATAATGACATAATGAAAATTGAACCAAGCAGTGCTGTACCGAGTGACGAACCAAGATTCTGAAATGTTCCTTGTAAACCCCCGCCTTCGGCTGAGTTTTCTGCTCCAACAGCTGTCATATTCACGTTACCGAGCTGCGAGGCCAACAAACCAAGTCCTGCACCAACCGTAAACATGCCTAGCGCAAACGTTGCACCTTTTAGTTCAGGATTTATAGCCGCCAGTAGCAACAAACTACCGAACACCAAAGCTATTTGACCAATGCGCGCAATTTTGCGCGGCGAATGCTTGAGCGTCAGTTTGGTTCCAACAATCGAGAACACAATCAGTGCAACGGACAGCGGAAAGATTTTCATGCCCGTGTGCAGCGCATCCAAACCCAAAATGGTTTGCAAGTACACTGGAATCACAAAGAAAATCGCCGCCGTAATTAAATACTGCGACATCAGTACAGACAAACCGCTGCGCAGCTCAGCGATTTTGAATAACGAAACTTTAAGTAGTGCTGGCTTGCCTTCTGATTCCATTCTGGCTTGTCGCTTGTAGAATCGCCACAGAATAATAACGCCAAACAAAATCATCCAGGCAACCAGTGAAATACCAAATGGTGTAACTGGTTTGCCATTAAGCTGTGGCGCGCTAAGCGGTTGCACCCAGCCCCAAACTTTACTTTGCAAGATTCCAAGAACTAAAACGCCCATGCCAACAGTCGAAAGAATTACGCTTGGCACATCAAGTTTTGGTGGAGATTTAATTTTCTCGTCAGCAATCTTATTTGTCACCAGCAAGACGAAGGCCATAATAATCGTTTCACCAATAAACACATATCGCCATGATAGGTAAGTCGTCATAAAGCCCCCAATTAATGGACCGGCGGCTGCAGCTGCACCAGAAACACCACCAATAAGCGCAAAAGCCACGACACGGTCTTTTCCCCTATAATTTACGGCTGCTAAAGCGGCGATCGCTGGGATTACCAGTACGGCACCTAAACCTTCAACAATGGACCAACCAAGCAGTAAAATTGTTAAATTCGGTGCCAAGCCAGTCGTGAGAGACCCAATACCATAGACAACTGCGCCAATTTTAAAAGCTTTACGCCTGCCCCAAATATCGCCAAGTTTCCCGCCAGTTAACATCAATGCAGCCATTGTCAGCGTGTAGAGCGTGATCGCTACTTGCATGCCAGTAATTGTGGTGTGCAGATCGGCCGCCACAGTAGACAGCGACACATTCATAACCGTGCTGTCTAGCACCATCACAAATTGCGCTAGCGCCAGTATGGCAATCACCGTCCACTTTTTCATACCCTAACTTTCGCTTAATCAAACAATAAAAGCAAGCTGGAGCTCAATGGATTTGAATCAATGATTAAACTTCGGCGTGTCGATTACCAACAGTTACCAGTCGCATTAACAGCCATGTCAACAATGCATAGGCTGCGATGGCAATGAGTGTCTCAAACTCAAAGTGAACGATTCCGTATTTGGCCGTGTAATTAAAGATTCCGAAAAAAGGCGCCACAAATGGAGTTGTCAGTGTATAGATAAAATTAACCAGCGCGTTTGCTGAGTTGGCGCCCAACAACACTAGTACAAACCTAATTAGTAGCAACCCGATAATTACTGAACCGATGGTATTAATAATTCGCGCCGCCACATTTGTGGTGTGGTCGACATCGTCTTCATAATAATCCCTACCATCATCTCTGTGAATTACTCTAGTTTCTCTTACTGTGTGTGCCATGGTTAAAGTCCTCCTTAAACAACTTCAGTATAGGAGTTAATAACAAAGCCTGCAGTTAGGATTTTTGAGTTTGGTTTTATATAAATTTACAGATTGAAGTTAAAAATTTAACTCTGACTGCGGTTCGCTTTGAGAGTTTGCGCCCACCATGTCAAATTGGCAATTAGTCCATCAAGATTACCGGTAACGGCTGTTTCATCTACTGATCCGTCTTTGTGAATCGCATCCCATGGATGCACTATGCTGACAAATGTTTTACTGAGTGGTGCCATGCCGACTTTGGCTGTCACGTTTACCAGCTGTTCGACTGCTCGAGTTGCACCGTAAGTGCCGTAGCCAATAAATGCGACTGGTTTACGGTCCCACTCATGATAGATCGTATCAAATGCATTTTTGAGTGGCGCAGGAATTCCATTGTTATACTCTGCCGTGATAAAAACAAAACCATCCAGGCCTTCAACTTTCTTGCTCCAGGCAATTACCTTATCCTGCGTGTAGTGGCCGGTTGATGGTGATTCAGGTTCGCTCAAAAAAGGTAAATCAACTTCTTTTAAGTCAATTAGTTCAAATTCTAAATCAGGATTACCAGAAACTTTTTGCATAAACCAGTTAGCGACGTGATGGCCAACTCGGGTAGGGCGGGTAGTAGAAATAACAACACCTATCTTCATACTCATAATTTATAGACTCCGTATTTTATTATCAACTCACTTTACAATATATAGTAACTAGCTATACTTTGTAAAGTCACTTTGTTACAATTAATTTAATGCCTGTAAAAAATCTATCAAAACCTGGTTGCCTGGAATGCACGCTAAAGATTGTAGGCGATAAATGGACCCCTCTCATTCTGCGTGATTTGACTGTGAATAGTTCCTCGTTCAGCCAGCTCGAAAAGTCCTTAATTGGTATTAGTCCTCGTACGCTCAGCCAGCGCCTCAATAAGCTTGAATCTGAGCAAATCATATCTAAAAGATTATATGTGGAACGACCACGAAGATACCGATATGAACTGACACAAAAGGGGAAAGAGCTCCACACAATTTTGCTTAAAATGGCCGACTGGGGCGCTCAATATTCATAAGACCTAAAACTTTTGCATAATAGTTAACACGTTAAGTATTAATTTCTTTACACTTGGGGCTTAAACTGTTCCTATTTACTGCCTAAAGAGAAGATGAGCGTATCAACCCCTTCTAACAGAGGTGACTACTGTTTTACTCCCCTGCTAGTCCCCTACTAATCTGTTAGCCAGAGAGCAACAGAGTATATTAGTGGGCTGATGGTAATTTTGAGGGATCTACTGGTCGTGGAGGGCTTAATGGAACAACTTTGCTCGCACGGACCTCACGGAGTGTGTCTCGAGAATCATCAAATGGCTTTGGCATGGTTTCAGATATAACTTCCTCTGATGTTTCTGGTTTGGAATCAAAGTCCATTACAAGTTGGTCAGCAACCGGTGTATGACCAAAAGCCTTTTCGCGAGCTTCGCGTACACCTTCCGCTTGTTGATCTAGCTGTTCCCTTGTGCGTCCTTTTAGATCGCGTGGACCGCTTCCAAGCTCTGAACCATAACGCTCTTTTCGCTCACGCTGAAATGCACTTCTCAAAACTGCTTTGTCAGATTGAGGTGGTTTGGGCTTGGAGTCATTTTCTTTTTTTGGGCCAAAGGTAGGTCTTTCAACCGGAGCCTCGTCATCAATAATGCGCCAAGGGCTGGCTTCGTAATCTTGGTCTGGGTTATATCTTTGGCTTGACATGATAGATTGTATTATACCACAAGAAACCAAATTTTACAACCTTGAGCATGATTTCAAACTTTGTGCAATAATTGTAGGAATGGCTATTTTACCGACGACATTGGCTACTGCTGTTTTTGGCTTTGAAGTTCCTTTAACTCAGCTTTTTACTTACGGTGCTGGCATCTTTGTGATTATTTTTGCTATACCATCATGGGTGTCCTTGATACGACAACGTGGAATATTTATGGGTGTGATGTTGGTTATTTTGTTGGGCATCATGGCAGTTGCCTTCGAAACATTTGCGACCAAAACAGGATTACCTTACGGAAAATACGCCTATGACAACGTTTTGGGCAATAAAGTGCTTGGTGGAGCACCGTGGACAATTGGCATTGCTTATCCATTGTTATTGCTCGCTGCTTTTTGGCTAGCCAGTAAAATCACCGGAGGTTTTTTCAGGCCACTGCTTGCCGCTATATTTACCGTTGCAACAACGCTCGTTCTTGATCCAGCATCTGTGAAGCTTCAACTATGGAAATGGGAAACACCCGGCCATTACTTTGGCGCACCGTACACCCATTTGGTTGGCTGGTTTGTAGCCGGTTTGCTTGGAGCTTGGTTCATTCAGCTGTTTTGGGGTGATCGTCGAGTCCGCCGTGGTGTAGCATTCAGTGGTGTACTCATGCTTTGGTTCTGGACCGGTGTTAATTTAGGTGTCAAATATTGGATTCCGGCTGCAATCGGCGCCGCTTTTAGCATTTTGATATTTATGATTATGATCTGGGAACGCCGAGCCGAGAAAAAACAAAAAGAAGAAGATTAGCTTACATAGCCGTTTTCTAGTAAGAACTTATCCTGCACATCATGCATATTGTCTGGTAATTTGTTAAACCATTCACCATGAGCAGTCTCTTTATTAAACATAAAGTCGCCGCTGTATTTTTCGACTTCATACACGATGCTAACTGGATGATCAAAACTATGCTCAACATGATTTGAGAAATCTATAACCGCAACTTGCTTGGCCTTTTCAATCACAATTCCAAGCTCCCGTTCGGCCACGCGTCTAACGGCTTGCTCTAATGTTTCGTCAAAGAATACCGTACCTCCAGGTATATGCCACTGGCCTTTGCATGGCTCGATGTCGCGCAAAGTCAGGTAAACACCTTTTGGGCTCTTTAAAACAATGTCGACACACAAACGTGGTACCTTTGAATAAATTGACTTGAACTCTTCAGGCGTTAGCGGATAATCTTTGTTCATCAGCTAATTCTAGCAGGCTGGCTGACAGAAAGCTCACTCCCAGCGGAAAACTCTAAAGGCGATGAAGTAGATAACAATCATCCACACGCCAATCAGAAGCAATTGCGGTCCAAGTTGCGTGAGGTGTTTACCTTCAGTGGCGATAAGTCGAATACCGTCAATCACCGGTGTCAGTGGCAAAAAGTTAGATACTGTCTGGAGCCACTCTGGCATCAAAAAGCGCGGGAAGAATGTACCCGACAGGAACATCATCGGGAAAACTACCATGTTCGCTAGTGGCGCCGCCTGACGTTCATTCTTCGCCCAACCACCTATACCTAAACCTATACCTAAAATGAGCGTAATACCCAGCACAATAAACAGCACCAATTCAATGTAATTACCAACTACATTGAGATGAAAGATAGTTATGGCCACAATAAACATGACAGCAATTGACATGAGCCCTACGACCGCTTGAGAAGTCATATTTGCCGCAAAGAACTGCCAAACTTTGAGTGGTGTCGTGTGAAGGCGACGAAGGACGCCCTGCTTTTTGAGCTCAGGAAATACATTAACCGGGCCAAAAATTCCCATGCCGATTATGCTAAAGCCTAGTAATCCGGCAAAGGTGTAATCAAATTGCGTCAGTGCCTGTTGGCTACTCTGTTCCGTCGTCACGGTAAATGGCACATACGTATCAACGAACTTAGAATTAATACCCTCAAATTCTGATTGCAAAATCGAACCCAAGGCTTTCCCTGCTTCTAGGTTATTTTGAGTATAAATTACTTTAGCCTGACCCGAAGGATATTGTTGTCCTTGCTGTATTTGCCCAAATTCTGGGGGTAAAATAATGGTGGCATCGAGTTGGCCACGACTCATTTTTGCGTTTGCTTTTTCAATAGTGGTTGATTGCCCATCTATCTTAAGCACTTTTTGCTGGTGAGCTTCTTGTTCGAATTGCTTCGCAAACTCGGTGTTTGACTGATTAATAAATGCTACGCGGAACGAAGTATCGTGGCTACCACCAAAAATGCTACCAAACACAAACAAGAAAATAAGTGGGAACAAAAAGATAAAGAAGATAGCTGTTTTGTCACGAAACGCTCGCCTAATAGAAATTTTGGCAAAAACTCGTACTGGTAAAAATTTTTTCTTCATTAGTCGCGTAGTTCCTTCCCTGTCAGATCAATAAAGACATCTTCAAGATTTGCCTGTTCAACATGTTGCTCTTTCGTGAAGCCTTTTTTCAGTAGTTGCTTAACCAGATTCTTTGGCGTGTCGAGGGCAATAATCTTGCCGTTATCCATAATCGCTACACGATCGCAAAGCATTTCAGCCTCTTCCATATAATGAGTTGTCAAAATAACTGTCACACCCTTTTTGTTGATGTCCTGCACAAGTTCCCAGAGGTTACGACGAGCCTGTGGATCAAGTCCAGTAGTTGGTTCGTCCATAAAGAACACAATTGGTTTGTGCACAAGTGAAGCAACAATACTAAAGCGTTGCTTTTGGCCTCCAGAAAGATTTTCTACGTACGAACTGGCTTTATCCAGTAAACCAACTTCTTCGAGTAAATGCTTAGCCTGAACTCGTTGCCCATAGGCTGAAGCTAACTGTTCAAGCTGTTCAGTCAACTTAACCTTGTCCATAAAAGCCGGGCTTTGTGGTTGTACACCAATGATGTGCTTTACCTTTTGAGGTTCTTTACTAACATCGAGACCATTCACGATGGCTGAGCCACCATCAATTTCGCGAATGGTTTCAATCATTTCCAGCGTAGTTGTCTTGCCGGCACCATTTGGTCCTAAAATGCCAAAGATCTCGCCTTCTGCAACCTCAAAACTAATATCTTTAACGACAGGCTTGCCGTCGTACTCCTTGCGAAGCTTTTTTACAACTAAGATTGGTTTAGACATAGTCGCTAGTATACAAATAAAAAACACCCCCTGCAATCAGGGGGTGTTCTTGTCCGACTTCTCGGGCGACTTTAGGCGCCTTTTTTAACAGTCAAGAAACCGTTACGTGGGTTTTCGTTAACTGAGTAACCATCAGGAAGGTCGCAAGCCTCTGGGCGTTGGTCCTTACTGAAGTAATAAATTCGTTGTTGTTTGCCGCCACGAAGTGTAACGTCTTTGCAGTTTAAGTAGTATGTAACACCCTTACTATTTGTGTGCTTGTAAGCCATCTTAGATAACTCTCCCTCTTAGGTTAACGATAGTACCCCTACGATACTCTGGGGGGTTTTTGTTTGTCAACCCTGTTAACTGACTTTATTAAATTTTTTAACACCTTAGAATAATTTTTACCTCTGTTGAAAGCGAGCGGTTTGTTGTAAAAGTTTGTACTTGCCAGAGATAGCTTTTCATACTCTGGTAAGTATGCGTCGGAAATCCATATTGCGTCGTCCCATGCTTATGCTTTACACTAGTTGATGTATCAATAAACAAAATAGAGGTAGGGATAAATATGGATTTTTCTCAGCGTACGAGTCGTCCCGCATCGACTAGTGATCATTCCAGTCCGGAGGGTTCGTCAAAATCAAAAAATAAAAAGTCACGTTTTTGGGGTAACTTACCGGTTCTCTCAATTGTGTTGCTGTATTCTTTGACTATTCTTATTATTGCTTTGGCAATTTACGCTTTTGTCATTGGTAATCGTGTAAATGGTCAAGATAAATATGTAGCTAAAGATAAATATCAAGCTGTGTTCTTAAACGGTGGCCAAGTTTACTTTGGTAAAGTTACTACCGCCAACAGCAAATATCTAACTTTGAATGACATTTACTATCTCAAAGTTAACCAAGCTGTTCAGCCTGGTCAGGAACCAAAGAGCAGTGATATCAGCCTTGTAAAACTTGGTTGTGAACTTCACGGTCCATATGACCAAATGGTTATCAACAATGATCAGGTTATCTTCTGGGAAAACTTGAAGGATGATGGACAAGTTGTCAAAGCTGTTAAACAGTTCCAGCAACAGAATCCAAATGGTCTGAAGTGTGACACTGCTGCGCCAGCTGCAAGCCAAGGAAATACAAAGCCTTAGCGTTTAGATTCACGCAAATAAAAACAGCTCCTCAAAACCAGGAGCTGTTTTTATAAGTGTTGTTTGAGATCGTGACGAATAAACTTCTCGACGGCAAAGCGAATTACAAAAAGAATAAAGAAAATAACGCTAAGCAGCAGACTAAAACCAGCAAGATCAGGTGACCATCGTGGCGATGTAAAGCTAAATTTATAGAGTGAATCTGGAATTGGCCGCTCTTTCTCACCATGCGTCGTCACATATTCAGTAATGCAAGGCACTCGTGGTCCACCAGAGAAACTGCCAGGATATTGAGCTTCGCATATTGCCTGCGCATCGCTATAAACTTTATTGTTCGCTGTATCAACTCTGGCTTTTTCGGCAGCAACAAGTCTTTCATAGCGATATTTAAGCTGTACTGGTTGTTGAATGGAAGTTCCGGTAGAAAGATCGGTGTTCATATGCGCGTACACATACTCACGAAGCTGGCGCAGTGCTGTTTCGACATCGCCATTATCTTTATCTACTTGGACAACGTGATCACGCAGTTTAACTGCATGCAGGTTGTTTTGACGCATTGCAAATATACCAATGACCCCAAAGATAATGGCGAAAGCTAAAAAGTGCCAGTACGTTATGGGACGAAGTTTACGCCAATAGTGATGCAATTTAGCTTTATCCATATGTTTATTTTAATGCTTTTACAAATACCATTGTATCACCTATCTGTTAGACTATTGATATGCATCTATATGTTTCAGGTATTGGCGGTGCCGGCGTGGGACCATTAGCCCAAGTTGCTAAAGCTGCTGGCTATGATGTTTCGGGCTCCGATAAACAAGATTCTCAATATATTCAGTATCTAAAAAAGCATGGCATTACCGATATTCATATCGGTCAAACCAAGGAAGCTATCGCTGAACTTCATGCCAAAAATCCGATTGATTGGATCGTGTTTAGCTCCGCCGTAGAAAAAGAAAACGCCAAGCATCCTGAGATGGAATTTGCCCGCGAGCAAGATATTAAGTTCAGTAAACGCGACGTATTTTTAACGCAATTTTTGAGTGATCACAAGCTCAAACTGGTGGCGATCGCCGGAACCCAAGGTAAAACCACTACCACTGCGATGGCGGTCTGGATGTTCAAACAATTAGACCTCCCCGTAAGTTTTATTCTGCCGGCCAAAACCAGTTTTGCTGACATGGGTGAGTTCGATCCGAAATCTGAGTATTTTGTGTACGAGTGTGATGAGTTTGATCGCAATTTTCTGGCCTTTGAGCCTTTTATTAGTCTAATTACTGGTGTTAGTTGGGATCACCACGAAATTTTTCCAACCCGCGAAGATTACCAGGATGCATTCAAAGAATTTATCAGCCAATCTGAACATACTATTTTATGGGAAGAAGACGCCCAATATCTTGGCTTGCAACCAAACGACACGCTGAACATTCAAGACCCACGAATTATTGAAACCACAAAGGCCGAAATTGACTTGCCCGGGATGTTTAACCGACTCGATGCGTGGTTGGTCGTGCAATCCATGCAGCGCATCACCGACAAATCTGTCGAGGAACTGGTAGCCATCGTCAATAAATTCCCTGGCCTGCAGCGTCGCATGGAAGAAATCGTGGAAAACCTGTACAGCGATTACGCGCACACGCCCGAAAAAATTCGTGGCGGATTATCTGTTGCGACTGAGCTGGCCGCCAAAACCGGTCAAAAAGTAGTTATCGTATACGAACCCCTGACCAACCGTCGTCAACACTACATGATAGATGATTACAAAGATTGCTTTGATGGCGCTGATAAAGTGTATTGGATCCCGAGTTATCTGGCCCGTGAAGATCCTAGCCAGCGGGTTATTTCACCAGAAGAGTTAATTTCGCATTTATCAAATCCCGAAATTGCTGAGCCAATGGACCGTAATGAGAAACTCAAAGAGACAATCCAAAAACATCTGAGTGCGGGTGATATGGTCGTTGGCATGGCTGGCGGTGGTGGTGATAGTTTAGACGAATGGTTAAGGAAGGAATTCAAGTAATGGTTCAAAAAGTTGTTACGTATAGTGTTAAAAGTGACGCACTCGAAGCCGCAATTGGTGTTTTAAAAGAATTCGTTGAAGGCGTCCGCAAAAACGAGCCGCAAACCAACTATCACATTTATCAAGTAAGAGATAATAAAGTTCAATTCATTCATATGGCTGGTTTTGCTGATGAGCAGGCTGAGAAAAAACATCACCAAGCTGAATACACCCAAAAGTTCTTAGCCGATCTTAAGGACCTTTGCGAAACACAACCAATAGCCACCGATATCGATGTTGTGGCCTTCACTAAAGGCGACGGTGTTGTCGACTGGGCTAACGAATAACCTTGTAGTGGTTTTGAATAATCCCGTTTACTACTGGTTTACTGCTAAGTAGTTCGAGTTTTATATCGATATTGTAATCACCGAATAGTCTGATACCCTCGCCCAAAGTAAATGGATAGATGCTGATGATTATTTCGTCAATAAGCCCAGCTTCAGCAAAACGTCCATTGGTGTCGCCACCGCCAGAAAGAACTGTTGAACTAAAACCGCGTTTTTCAATTTCTTCTAATACTTTGGCTGGCTCAGCATTTACAAAAACAACCTTGTCAGTGTCGTCTTCTGGATGAGTCGTACAAACAAACGTAACTCTACCATCTTCTTCAAAGTCTTCTTTGTATTGGTCATATGTAACTCTACCGACTATGCAACAACCAGCTTTTTCAATTTCTTTTCGATATAGTGCATCGTCTTGCTCATCTACCCAATCAGAACCACCTCCTGCCTCGGCGATATAGCCATCCAAACTTATTGCTGGATAAAAAATTACTTTCATTTGCTGAGAGTCCATTCTTGGCGAGGTTTTTCAGGGAAGTCTTTGTTATCAAACAGCACAAACTTGGTTGGCTCGAGCACGTAAACTTTGTGTGGATTTTCGCCTGATACCACTGCATCTAAAAATGGCTTGCTGCTGCCGTGCTTTTTGCGATACTTTTCGATGATATCTTCGTACTTGTGCCAATCAACTTTTTTGGCCTGGCCTTCAATTGAAATACCTACGACGTAATCTTGTGCCTTGGTGTTTTCGTGCACCATTATTACGGCCGAAGCTCGTGGATTGATTTCAAGCTCTTTAGAATGTCGACGTTCTGGCGTGCTCAGCCAATATAAATTCAAATCGTCATCTGAAACATAATGAAGATTGCAAACCCACGGCTGGTTGTTAGTGCAGCTAGCAAATTGCATCACATTAACTTTTGGGATTGATTCTCGGATAATTTCTTCTACATTCATCGATTGTCGCCTTTCCCTTTTATAACGTCGCGTTTTTTTCGGTCTTGCAGTTTTTTAACATTAAGTTCCATGATTTCATCAAAAGATAAGCCTAGACTGTGTGCTAATACGGCGATGTACCATACAATGTCGCCAAGTTCTTTCTTCATATCAGCCAAAAACTCATCAGTAATTTTGCCTTCGTTATAGGCAACCATCTTTTTCCATTTCTCGATCACTTCGCCTGACTCACCAACAATGCCCATCGCCCAAATAGTTTTGTCCATTAATGTGTCCTCGTATTTTGGATTGGTGTAGGCCGTAGTTAGAGCTTGTTTTTGATATTCATCGAAGGTCATGTTGTAATTCTACCATTTTCATCGATCTTAATTGCACCTGGCCGAACAACTTCAATAGCGTCATCAATAATACGAATAATGGTTGAAGGCGGTCTGTTACTGAGGTCACCGCCATCCACATAAAAGTCTACTTTATCGCCAAAGTATTTTTTGGCCTCGCTAACATTATTTGCTGGCGGATCGCCGGGTGTGTTCGCACTACTTGTTACAAGTACGCCAGTTTTCTCGAGTAGTTTCTGTAAGTCATTATCTTTTGGGATGCGAATTGCCAGACTCATTTTGCCTTGGTGCAAATAGTTCAAAGTTGGGCCAGTTGGAATAATAATACTGATTGGATTTGGCCAATATTGCTCAACGGCCGTTAAGTAGCGTCGTTTAATGCCAAGGTTTTCAAGCTGTTCAATGCTGGCAGCAATCAAGGTACCGGGTTTTTGTTCGCGTT
Organism: uncultured Candidatus Saccharibacteria bacterium; assembly: GCA_964590205.1. Taxonomy (GTDB): domain Bacteria; phylum Patescibacteriota; class Saccharimonadia; order Saccharimonadales; family JAGQNJ01; genus CAZPVO01. The sequence continues at coordinate 55,971 of CAZPVO010000002.1, forward strand.
CTTTGAGCTCATACAATCGAGCCACAGCAGCCTCATCTGCTGCAGGCGCCACCACACCATAAATCGTATCACTCGGGATTACACCAATTTTGCCCGTACTCAGCAGTTCAATTAGTTTTGGATCGCTCAATGATTTTATGTCCATTAATACCTCTTATGGTTTATACTATCTCTGAATATATGTTACAAAACTTTTTAGAAAAACGAGTGGATCATCTTCACTATTTAGTGAATTCAATCGCGAATTGGTTCGATCAACACCTTATCAATATTTTGATAATTCTTATTTTGTGCTGGGTTTTGCGCAAGTTCGGAACGAAATTCTTTAGTACCGTTATTCATAAAACAGTTCGTGCCGATCTATACCCAACAGAAGCAGACCGAAAGAAACGAATAAAAACGTTGGATAATCTTATTGCGGCCATCATGAAAGTTGTAACTTGGCTGGTTGCTATTTTTATGATCATTAGCGAACTCGGCATCAATACAGCACCGTTACTCGCAAGTGCTGGTGTAATCGGCTTGGCAGTTGGCTTCGGAGCACAATCACTCGTAAAAGATTTTGTGACAGGCATTTTTATTATCACCGAGCACCAGTACCGCGTCGGCGACATTGTGCAAATTGGTCAGGTTTTAGGAACAGTTGAAGCCATTACAATTAGAACCACTATAATCCGAGAGCTCAATGGCGATCTTCATCACGTACCAAACGGCTCGATTGTCGTGACAACTAACAAAACCATGGGTCACGGCTCAATTAATGAAGATGTAACTGTTAGCCGCGATACAGATATTAATGAAGTCGAGCACATTATTAATCATGTTGGAGAAGAAGTTGCTGCAATGCCCGAGCTGAAACACATGGTTAAAGAGCCTCCTCATATGTCGAGTGTTAAAGGCTATGATGCTTCAGGTATCGTACTAAAAATCCTTGCCAAAACAACAACTGGGGACGCTTGGCGCGTAAAAAGTGTGTTTTACAAGCGCCTATTCAAAGCTTTTGATCAGCACAACATTGAAGTTCCATACCAAAAGATGGTCGTTTATCAGGCATCACCTAAGTCTAAAAAAACTTAGAACTAATTACTAAAGCCCGAGAGTTTGGTTTGTCAGATCATCAACCCGAAAATCAGTTGAGTCGCTAATATTCGTAAGATTTTTGTCGATATCGCCTTTGACGTTTTCAACATCATCAGGCGATACACGATTTGAGGCAGTCGTATTTTGATTATTGTTTTGAACAGGTTTAGGTGCAGGTTTTTTTCTGGAAAGTACAAAAATCGCTGTTGTCAGTCCAATTAATACAAGTGCAACAGAGATTGCAATAATTATCGGCACCATTGGTAGTTTTTTATGATTCTTTGGTTTCTTCATAGACATCTCCATAGGCAGCGTTGGGACATCGGTTGAGTTCATGGGTGTTTGTGGCGCTGGCAAAGAATTCAATTTATCTGCCGCAGCTTCAGGTGCCGAAATGTCTGGATTCACTTGTCTGGCCCTGGGATCATTGATATCCATTATTGTCCTGCTCCTGTCGTGTTACCACTGCTGAGTCGCTGTTTGATATCATCGAGCGTTGCTTTAACAGTCGTTGTTGCATAGTTACGGACATCTGTAACGTCTGGCGTTAAATGATCGTGATATAAACGAGCTGTTTCCAGCGCACCAGCAAAACCAAGTGGATCTGCTGCGCAGTCTACCGTCACTGCATCAGAGACCGCCTGTTTATAAGCAGCCATGTCAGCAGTATAGATTGCAACCTTTGCATTGTATGTATCGGTTACATTTTTTAGCGTCGTCGTTTCGAAAGCTTGATCGTTCAATCGTTTCTGAAGGTTAGCCAGCGAGTCAGCAATATTTTGATACGCTGTTTTGTGGCTAGTCTCCGCTGATAGAATTCTAACTTGCAACGTTTTCATCGCTGCTTGCGCTACTGGACATCGTAACTTTATGCCTTGGGTGTTTTGATGCGTGTCAATATTACGATCTTTTTTATATTGATCCAGTCGTTGTTGCAAAGTTGTAGTGGGGGTTGCAGTTTGAGCACTAGCTGCAAACGGCATCCATGAACTTGCGGTGAATGTCGTCAAAAAAAGTCCCAAAACTAGAATAAATTGAAGCTGTTTTTTCATGCCCTAATTAGTTTCATTTATGAAAACCCGTAAACCTAAAGAGAAGAGGTGTGGGTTTTTGATAATTAAGTGCTCACGGACAAGATCATTTAGCACTCTTGATAAGCGCTCGTCACTGATTACTTGCTTAAGCTCATTGAGTGTATAAGGTTTGTCGCTAAGTTGCTTCAAAACTTTACCGCGAACTTGGCGCAAGCTACCTTCAAACTTTGATTGCTTGGCATAATGTTTACTGTTACTAATATTATTTCTTTGGGTTTTTAAGTAACTACCGTAGTCCATAAGTGCCCAATAAAACTCGCGTGGGTTTTTCTGATCGAGAGTTTTTTCGATCAATGGAACTAGTTCACGATCAGAAACATCGGTTCTACCATGAAAAAAATGATAAATAAAAACGCTGCGAACATTGGTCTCAATAAAAACCACCTGTTGATTAAATGCATATACCATAATTGCACCAGCCGTGTTTTTGCCAACACCTGGCAAGGTTGTCAGCTCTTCAACTTTTTGTGGAAATTTGCTGCCAAAATCACTAACTAACTTTTTTGCAGCCGCGTGCAAATATTTTGCTCGCCGATTATAGCCAAGCCCATTCCAAATTTTTAGAACATCTCCCAAAGGTGCTTGTGCCAACTTTTGGGCGCTTGGAAATTTAGATAAAAACTCTTGGTACTTCGGAATTACTCTACTAACCTGCGTTTGTTGCAGCATAATCTCGGAAACAAGAATTTTATAGGGATCATTAGTGTGGCGCCAGGGTAAATTACGCCCATGCGAATCATAATACTCCCAAAGAGTTTTCTGAAAGTCGTTCACAAATCTATTTTAACAGGCTAGCGTGTCAGGAAGTTTTGGAGGCGACGTATGTCATAACGACTGTTGCTGCCACAAATTGTGGAAATACCACCATCAGATATCCAAAAAATGTATCTTGAGTATTAAAGGCTACGATTAACACCGCAACTAGATACAAAATAAACGGCACATAGGTGAGCCAACCCTGCCAACTTGCTGGCAAGTAGCTTCCACGTACCTTTTTAAACCATATGTCTCTTTTAACTTTTTTAGCTCGTGATTTTGTCGATTTCTTTGGCAAGGTCTTTATCCTTTTCTGTTATCTTTTGTTCGCTATGAGTAAACAATAGCACTTTTACCCTCCCCCAGCCAAGTTCTACATCTGGGTGATGATTATTTTTTTCAGCAATTGCACCCACCTTATTCACAAACTCAAGTGCCGACTTAAAATCGTCAAACTTGAATTCTTTCGCTAGTTTTCCGTTCTCCTCACTCCACATGCGTCTAATTATAGGCCAAATTTAGCTTGGATGGCCCGAACGAGTTCAGGAAATGCAAGCATTTCTTGTTTATCGCTCCCATAATGACCCTTATTGGAATCCTCAAAGTATTCAGTTTTTAAGTTTTTATTAATATGCCGTGCTTCCTCAATTGGAATATAAGGATCATCGGTCGAAGCGTACTGTAAAATCCAGTTTTGGTTGGCTTTAATTTTATCCCATTGCCATGGTCGATTATAGTATCCGCTCTTAATTTCGTGCTCATCGCCAAGATCGGTATAACATGCACCGACTAGTACTGAACCGTAAAGTTTATTACTCTCTGCATAACGCATCGCTGCAACTGCACCTGACGAATGACCAATAATAACCGTGTTTTCATCGGCTTTTAATTTGTCTTTAAGAAACGGCAGCCAATATTTTTCTCGTGCCAAGTCATTGTCTGGCATTGTGGGTGCTAATACCTCAAAACCCAGTTTTTCCAGCTCTTTCTTTACTTGAGGAAACCAGTTGTCGCTACCAGTACCGCCAAAATTTCCATGAACTAAAATAACTTTGGGTAATTTCATGCTAGTGCTCCGTCGATGTAATCTTTTAGTTCTTGGTTCAAATCATCAATTACTACAAAGGTAATCATTGGAACTTCTTCAACACTGGTTTGTCTTACATCCTGAATCAATTTGTCTTTTTGTCTGTCGGTCGTAAAAGAAGTAAAGGTCATATAATCCATATCTGTCACTTTGCCCTTCCATAAATACCGAGCCGGCAGCGCTATAAATTGTCCACCAGTTGCCAGTTTTTTCTCAAGCAGAGAGTTCAAAATTTTATCAGCTTGCTGTTGATTTTCTGCACTAATTTTTACTTCGTAATAAGTCATAGGTCTTTGGTGAGCCTTTCGTACTGGTCTTTATCAAATTTGAATTCTTCGCTGGTTTCAGAAATCTCAATACAGTTTTCTGGCTTGAATGGCGGCGTGTTAATTGCAACTATCATTAAATCTTTTGTTGGAATTGCGTAGTGTGTTGTGTTTGGTGGTGTTACAACAACCGAACCTTTTTGAATTTTATCTTCAATGCCACCATGAACTGCTAGACCTTCACCGGCTATTACAAAGTAAATTTCACTTGTTCTATTGGTGTGATAATGAGGTGAAGCAACTTTTACGTTTCGCATATCTACAACCGCAAAATCCTCATTCGGCCGATTTGGAATTGGGTTCGGCATTTCATAAACTGGCCCACAGTAGGTATCTTTGGGTTCCACATTTTTTACAAGTTCCTGCCAATCCGTAATCGAATCACAGTATTCTTTCCAAACTTTAACTACTTCATCTATATCAGCCATTAGTTCACCTTATTAGTTGGTTTTTCGTTTAGGAAATTCTTGATGTTATCAATGTAGATTCGCTTTTTGAGTTGGCTAGCTTCCCGAGTCATATAGCCAATGGCTGGATAAATTCGGCATGTAGGAAGTGGCTTTAGTTGTTTTAGCTGATCCTCAGTCATTTCATCGCTATGATCAAGCATAAACACAATCCCATTTTTCTTTAGTCGCGCAACTAGCGCATCAAAGTCGATTAATTCCATAGGGCTCGGATTTATAACAATGGCATTTTGTTTTAATTTGCCGATTCGCTCAGCGTTAATAATGTCTTTGGTTTCAGGATTGAGTGCTAAGTTTAAGGTAATGATGTCAGAATTTTCTAGCAGATCGTCGAGCTCGACATATTTTATACCTTGAGCCTCAGCATCATCTTTGCGATTGCGGGACCAGTATGAAACGTCGGCGCCAAAAGCCTGTGCAAGCTGTGCCGTTCGTTTGCCAATATCTCCGAGGCCAACTACACCAAACTTTTTACCCTTGATTTCCATGCCCGGCTTATCATCTTCATATGCACCACCCCAAGCTAACTTTAGCCCTCGGCCAAGACCGCGGCACCATTCAATCAAAATACCGAACGTGAATTCAGCTACTGCTTCGGTGGCGTAATCAGCAATATTTGTGACGGTAATGCCTTTGCTAGCTGCGTACTGTACATCGATACCACCATAACCCGTGCCGAGCATACCGATATATTTTAAGTTTGGCAGCTTGTCGATTAATTCTTTTGGAATTTTTGCGCCAAGTTTTACAAGCAGTGCGTCGGTATCTTTATCAAGCTCGTCTTCAGTTTTTATCAGCACGCGCTTCTCAGCTAATTCATCTAGTTCTTTCCAATAACTGTCTTCGAGCTCATCACCCGAAAACCCCAAGCATGCAATTTTTCGTAACTTCATAGCTACATCATAGCAAACGAACACTCTTGAAACATGGTTTTGCTTAAAAGCGAGCAGCATGTTTAAGTACAGGTATGGGAATAGATATTCGCAATCTCAGTTATGATCAAGCGCGTGATGCTGTCTGGAAAGGACGGAATACCGGAAACAGAGCCGAGACTTTAAGTATTGAAGGGTTCGATGCATTAGTTACTTTTGCCACTGACGAAGCTGTCAGAGAATTGCACCGACATGATGATGACTATATAGATGATGATAGCGACGATATAAAAAATCCCGACTGGGAAACAATAGCTGAAGAAGCAGCAAAAATAGCGGCACAAGTAATTTGTGATGCGCTTTTAGTACTTGATAAAGAAGCCACGGCGTCAGTTACTTCAACAGAAATTCCTCAGGCTACCTGGCACGACAACGAACCATAAATAATCTGACAACCCGAGAGCAAAAATCACACAGTAGCAGCGCACTAGCGTGCTGTGCTTGAGTGCTCTGTGTTGGTGAAAATGAAGCACGGAACAAGCCGTACAAGTGGTACGGTGACGTGAGTACTGGAGTTTTCAACAGCGCAGAGCGTCAAGAGTGCCGGTGGAGTTTCTGGCTCTGCCAGAAAACAGACCGGCATGGCACAGTGCGCTAGTAGTAGTACCATTTGTCGATGCCACCAGTATTGGTCACATCTTTGATCTTGCGCGGTTGGCCACCTTCAACATTCAGCACATAGTCAGCTGTTTCTTGATCAGTGTTAATTCGATACACAAGCGTGTTATCTGACACCCAAGACACTGGATATTTGAGCCCGCTTTGGGTTTGCAGCGTTGTTTCTTTTTTGTCATCAACATTATAAATAATAAGAGCGCCCTTGCCGTCGCGCTGATCAACCCAAACACTTCGTTTATTTGCGGGGTTGTTAATATACACACGAGTTTTAGGATTTGCGGGCGGTACAATTTTTGTTGGCTGCGTATTTGAGCCAATATTGTACTGGAACCAGTCCTGCTGTGCTGCAAAAATCATTTGATCGTAGTTAGTCCTAAAAATATTCCAGGTTTCTTTTTGATAAACAGTTTGCCTATTATTGCCGTCAGGATCAACCTTAAATAAACTGGTGTCTGAACCATTTTGGAAGGCTGCAGCCGGTGCGTAGTAAATAGTATTCGCAACCAGTGCTACGTCGTTAAAGTAATTCGCTGCCGCAAGTTCTTTGAGTTCTTTTTTGTCGGGATCATAGCTCATAAGTCGCTGACGTTTTGGATTATTTCCGCTAGCGCCTTGAGCAATTTGCACAAACACAAATTTACCATCTGCCCAACCGACGACTTGAATTTGCTCACTCGTCGCAATCGTACTCACTTTGTTATCATCCAGGTTAACCAGATTTAAGTTGCTGAGCAAAAAACCTTCGTTGTTACGTTGATTGTCGTGAGTCGACACGACCGCGACCAAATTTTGACTTGGGTGTGGTGCGAGCACCATGTCATCACGCTCAGTTCCACTACCAGCAAAAGCAACTTGTTCATTCGTGCCATCAACATCAATTTTGTAAACATCGTATTTGCCAGAACGCTTAGAAACAAAAGCATGTTTATGTGACGGTACCATTTTCACTGAAACTTTTTGCTCGACATTGTCACTCAGCGGCAATTGTTCATCACGATATTTATCGGCAGTGATTTTTACGCTGCTGGCATTGACGTCGGACTGGTCTAGTGTAAGAACAATCTTACCGTCTTTATCCGAAAATGCACTCGATTCACCACTTGATGCTTCGGCTTTTTCAATCGGCTTGTTCGACAAAAAGTCAGTGGTGTAAAACGTATATTGCACGCCGGTTGGATCGACTTTTTGTTGGCCCAGTGGATTGCTACCCCAACCCACGGTAACTTCTTTTGTAATTGGCGCAAAGGCTCGCTTTTTAACCACCAAATTTGTTTTGCCAAGTTTTACTTTTTGCAATTGCACATAACCATTGTCGTCAGTTTTGCCAGTTTGATTAGCAACCGTTACCTCAACGTTTTTGAGTGGTTGTTGCGTGCTATTATCTAAAACGGTGACCGAAGCTTTGCTGCGAACAGTTGCCAAATTCAACAAATAATAACGTGAGGTCGGATAAACTGCCAGCCCGGCAATGATGAGCATCATAATAATAAGTGTGGCATTGCGAGCTTTGGGATTTCCCCACCATGCTTTGAAGAAATCTTTAATTTTTTCGCCCGTGGTGCGTTTAGGCGGAGGTGCAGCATCACGCTCGCGTTCTTGATCTTCGGCTAAAAGCACTTCATCGCTATCACTGGCGGCAATGTCATCAACAGCTTCGTCCAATTCTTCATCTTTTGGTCCTTCACTAACCGCGGCGTCTGTTTTTGTAGAGTCTGGCTTGATAACCTCTGCTGGTTTTGGCGCAGGTGTTTCGGGTTTTTCCTTAGCTGGCGTTTGCGTAACAAGTGGCGCAGTCCCCGGCATATTTGTTTCATCGTATGGTTTTTCGCCGCTTTGGGTCGGACCCATAATTGACTCAATCTTTTGATTGAGCTCTTCTTGGTGCTTTTTAAACTGGTCGTCTTTTTTGTTCATGAGAAATTTCTGCATTCATTTTAGCAAAAAATGCTCATGCTTTATAGAGGTATTTAAACTATGTTTATCGTTTTGCCTTTGGTGACAGCTTTTTAAAAATTAAAAAACTACCGACGACAATGAGAATCGCCACGCTGCAAAGGAAAAGTACGTTCATAAGGGTATGGTTACTTGGACTATTATTTGGAGCAGCTTCGCTGGCTAAGAGTGATTCAATGCTTGAACCATTCGTTTGGACTGTAATGGTTGCGCTTGAGTTTGGATTGCTAAATAAACTCTGCGTGTTCACAACGTTTTGCAAATTGCTGTTGTTGGCAACGTTTGGTTGTAAATTTGTGGGTGCAGAGCTTTGCGGATTCTGTGTTTGCACACCAGAACTTGCCGCTTGATCCTGAATTGACCCTTGTTCTACAGTAACCATGTCTATTAATACTACCTTTTCTATCCCTCACTCGCCAGTAATTTATCTAGTTCTGGCTTTACAAGCGAATAGATTAATTCATGCCCAGCGTCATTCGGGTGTAAATCATCCTCAAAAAAAAGTTTTGATTTATCACGACTTTCAAATTCTGATAAGACATCGGCCTTACTTATATGATTTTTTTCGGCCACTTCGCTAATGATTGCATCATACTTTTTAATTCGCTCAACAAGGAAGTAGAGATTTTTGAATTTAGTTTGATCTTCCACGACTGAGTTTGGACTAACGAATAGTATTTTGTCGCCGTGGCGTTTACATACCTCGATTATCTTTTGAAGATTATCCCGAAACTCGTCTTCTGAAACTTGTGGAGTTTCTAAATTATCAACAAGTCGTGAATCATTTGTGCCGATAGCAATCACAAACACAAAAGGCCAACTTGCCGAATAGCGAGCATTTATTTCTGGCTCAAGTCGCTTCAATAGTTTTGACGAGTCATCACCACCAACACCAAGATTCATTATTTCATGTTTGCGATCTTTTTTTTCGAGATATAGCCTATTGTAGTCACGCTTAAGCCGATCAACCCAACCACCTTGACTATCCCATCGGCCATCAACAACACTGTCACCAAAAACTAAAACTCGCATGCAAGTATTATAACTTACTGGCGTTGGCGATAGCGCCAAATCGAAAGCGGGATAAAGACAATCAAAATACCGGCAATCCAAAGCAAACACTTCCACCAAGCTCCGGTACTTGGCAATCCAAGTGCTAATTCACGTGCGGCGTTAACAGCAAACGTGACAGGTTGATTCCGGGCAAACGCTTGCAGCCATGCTGGCATGGTTTGAATTGGCACAAACGCTGCACTGGCAAATGTCAGCGGAAAGATAAACACAAAGCCCGCTAGCTGTGCAGTTTCAGAATCTTTGGAACTTAATCCAAGATAGGCTGCCACCCACGACAGTGAAAAGCTAAAGGCCAAAACAAGCAGGAACATGGCAACTGCACCCCATAAACCATTTTGAAACCTAAAGCCGTAAATCGAACCCATCACCAGCATAATAGTCATGACCATGACATTTCGCAGCATATCCGAAATTGTTCGACCAGCCATCACGGCAGATCGCGCCATTGGCAAACTGCGGAATCGATCGACAATCCCTTTGCCCATATCTTCAGCTAAACCAATGCCTGTGTTAAGTGCACCAAACATCGTGGTCTGAACTAAAATTCCAGGTAGCAAGAAGTCAATATACTTACCGCCTGGTATGCCGGTTGCTGCGCCAATAGCACCACCAAACACAAAGTTAAATAGTGTCAGGAAAATAATCGGCTGAATTGAACTAAAGAACAACAGCTGTGGCAAGCGAACATAGCGATACAAATTTCGCTTGGTAATTTGCCAGGTATCGATAGTACCGTCATAAAGCATCTTAAACATTTGGACGCCCTCGCGATTTTTTTGCAATCGTTTGGTCTTTGGCTTTTTCGCCGGTCAGCGTTAAGAAAACATCATCCAGTGATGGTCGGTGCAGGGCAATTGACTCAACTGCAACATTGGCATGATCCAACTCACGTACGACATCCAGCAAACTTTGTGAACCGTCACGCGCCGGTAAAGTAATAGTTGTGTCTTCAGCCGTTGGCTTTTTGGTTGAGAATTTATTGGCAATCTTCAGCGCAGCTTCAACGTCTACATCATTTTTGACCGAAAATTCCACTACATCACCACCGAGTTTAGCTTTAAGTTGGGTGCTTGTGCCTTCGGCAATAATTTTTCCGTGATCAATAATAGCAATCTTATCAGCAAGCTCATCAGCCTCTTCCAAATATTGTGTAGTCAAAAGGATACTTGTGCCATCAGCAACTAAATCTCTAATAATCGCCCATAAATCCTGGCGAGTTCGCGGATCAAGACCGGTTGTCGGTTCGTCCAAAAATAAAACCTTGGGATGCCCAACCAGGCTGGCACCCAAGTCGAGACGTCGACGCATGCCACCAGAATATGTTTTAACTTGTCGCTTGGCTGCATCATCAAGATTAAGTCGTTTTAATGTATCGTTGGCGCGTTTTTTGGCTTCTTTATGATTCAATCGATACAAACGACCAACCATATACAAGCTTTCATAACCTGTCAAAAAGCCATCAACTGCAGCAAATTGACCAGCTAAGCCAATTTGGGTTCGAACTTTTTCTGGGTTCTTAATTACATCAGTCCCTAAAACGTGTAGGTCGCCTTTGTCGGGCTCTAGCAGGGTAGTCCACATGTTCACCAGTGTGGTTTTGCCAGCACCATTTGGACCAAGCAGGCCAAAAATCTTGCCTTCTTCAGCCTCGATGTTCACGCCGGCTAGCGCTTTGACGTTACCATCAGAAAAAGTCTTATAGACATTGTGGGCTTCAAAAGCTTTCATTGATTCTCAATATAGCTCTGAATACTTAACAAGTCAAGTGTTTTATTTGTATCTGTTTTGAAACTTTTTATGGTAGGATATTACGTAAGCGCATGATTGCAATTCTCAGCATTATTCTCATCCTTTTGTCCGCCCTGTTCAGTGGTCTGAACTTGGGCTTAATGAGTTTGGATACGCACGAACTCCGGCGCAAAGCCAAACAAGGTAATCGCGATGCAGCTAAAGTTTACAAGGTTCGTAAACGCGGTAATCTTTTGCTTGTTAGTTTATTAATTGGTAATGTGGCCGTTATTTCAGCACTGTCTATTTTGCTGGATACAAAATTCCACGGACTGGTTGCTGGTATTTTAACGACGGCACTCATTACCCTTTTTGGTGAGATTATTCCGCAAGCTCTTTTCTCTCGTTACGCACTCAAATATGGTGCTCGTTTAGCATGGCTGGTTGAAATTTTGATGATTGTCATGTGGCCAGTTGCTGCTCCAATCGCCTACGTACTTGATAAAATGCTCGGCGATGAACTACCAACGTTTTATGCCAAGGCTGAGCTCACCCAAATTATTAAAGAACATTCTGATGTGAGTGACATTGATAAAGATGAAGCTCGGATCGCTACTGGCGCGCTGACATTTGGCGATAAGACAATTGCCAGTGTGATGACTCCCAAGGAAGTCGTTAATAGCATTGGCGCAGGTGTAGTTATCGATCAAGAAAAAATTAGTGAGCTTAAAGACAGCGGCCATTCTCGGTTTCCAATTATTAAAAGTGGTTCAGTGATTGGTGTCTTATATGCCAAGGATTTAATTAGTTTAAATGATTTTGAAAAAACAGCCGAGCAATTAGCCCGCAAAAAAGTTAGCACGGTCGTCCGTACTGCAAAGTTAGATGACGTACTTAATTTATTCATAAAGCAGCGTCGTCATTTGTTTGTGGTTACCAGCAAGTCCGGAAATTTTGTTGGAATTGTAACGCTCGAAGACGTGATTGAAGAAATTCTGCACGCCGAAATTGTTGATGAGTATGACAAGGTTGTCGACATGCGCAAAAGCCGCAAGTCTTAAGCGAGTGGTTGCTCTGTAACTTTTGTCTCGCTTCTGGTTTTCTCGCTGAATTCAATTTTATTGATAGCCAATGCGCAGCCAACAATAATAATGCCGCCAACTACCGCACTGAGCGATGGTTTTTCACCGTACAAAATAAAACCAATAATTATGGCAAAGAATCCTTCTAGTAACAGTAAGCTTGCAGCAACGTAGGCTTTGATTGTATTAAAGACGAAGTTAACGAGCACGATAATCAATATGTTCATAAGAGATGAAATCAAAAGAGCAACCGCTGATTTTGCGCTAACAGAACTTGGCAATAGCGGCTGGCGCGTAACGAGTACGCCCAAAAATAGTGGAATCCAGGCAAGCATCAAAAGAATAGCCGTGTTTTCATAATTGTTTTTAGCTTTGTTGTGAAGCCTCGATAACATAAAGCCAATATTAAAACCAAGCATGCTGGCAACTGCAGCTATTTCACCTACCCCAAGTTTAATACCACCGAGTGTTACACCAGCAACTAGACCGAGCCCAAGAATGGAAAGCAAAATAAAAGGTGCTGATTTGGCGGGAATTTTCTCACGAAACATAATCCATGCCATCAATCCGGCAACTGGCAGTGACGATATAAATGCAACTGTGCTGAGGCTGGTGTGTTGTACGGCAATCGCTCCAAATCCGACGCCGATTGTGTAGTATGTAAATGCCCTGAGTGCATAAATGCCCCAATCTTTTTTAGACAGTCCAGAAAACAAGCCATTGAATTTTCTTCTAAGTAAAATAAATGCAAGTACTGAACTAACTAGTAGTCGTATATAAACCTGTTGAGATGTTGTGAAACTCTCGCTCATCATACGTACCCACACACCCATAAACACAAAACACAGAGCAATAAATACCGCCGCCAACATCGCCCGAATTTTTACTGATTTTGGTATATTTTTCATATTCTTTGCCAATGTTCGATAGCCCTATTGTAAACTAAGATTAACTATTATGAACTTCTGGATTATTGGAACTCTGGTCCTGTCACTCATCTCGCCAATTTCGTACACCAAAAGTATGCTGGCCGGCAAAGCCAAACCACACCGTGTAACTCGACTTATTGTTTGGCTTGCGAGTATCGCAGGAGTCTTGGGAGTTTTGCATACCAACAATGTTTCAGGCCTAATTTTTGCCTTAATTTTCCTTACTCGTGCAACATATATTTTGGCCATGTCATTTAAGTATGGTACTGGCGGATCATCGACCTTGGACAAAGTCTGCTTGGTATTAGGTATACTAGCAATCGTTGCCTACGTTATTACCAAGAATGGTTTACTTACGATTTCGTTAGGCCTGCTTGCAGACTTGATTGGTTATATCCCGACCTTTGTCAAAACATACAAACAACCTGCGAGCGAAGACCCGCTGTTTTTTGCCATTGAAGGCGTCGCGTCTTTTTTTGGAGTACTTGCCGTTTGGGCTTGGCAACCAGACATAATCCTTCCAGTCTATTTCACTCTTTGCTGCATAGTTATAGAATTGTTAATCTATCGCAAAAAGTTATCTAGATTGTTCCGGTTACGACCTGAGATTGATCGTTATTAATCACGTATGCTTGGTTGTCGTTTAGTTTAATCGCGTCTGGATTATTTTTGTAAAGTTCCAGCATTGGCTTCAATGCTTCGTGCAAACTCATATTATCAACATGCGGAATGATAATTTTGTCGGTTAGATTTAAGCCTTTCCAAATTACTTGCTCAGCAAATTTTGGCTCGTCCGCTGTTTCGGTTCCTTTCAAAGTTGGACCCATGACAATTGCACCGGCACTGTCGCCACCATACACCAAACCATTTTCGAGCAGCTCTCGAATTATATTTTCAAAACCGCTGCGTTTCATTTGATATCTTAGGCAAAACGTATTGCCACCAGCCGCCCAAACCGCATCGAATTCCTGCAGTTTAGTTTTAAGTTCAGCTTCATCAAAATCACGCAGGTCAAGAAGCTCAGTATTAAAGCCTTTGTCTTTTAGGTAATTCAGTAAATCTTTGTCCTTAAAATCGCGGGCCCGTTTAGCCAGAAAGTCTTTGGCATTATTGATAAGAGCCAGCTTAGTTTGGGCCGGCTCTTTACCAACCAATCGTGCAAAGTCATCAGGCGTCGGCATTCGATACGAAGCCAAATATAATTTCATTATGGCGCCAAGCGGTTAATGTCGCGTGGAAACAGTGCGGCTTCTTTGATGTTGTTAAAGCCAATAATCTTCTGTACTAGTCGCTCAAGTCCCAGCCCGAATCCACCGTGCGGTGGCATGCCATACTTCATGGCGTTGAGTATCGGCTGGAATCCAGGATCATTTGGATCGCCGCCTGCTAATTTCTTGAGTTGCTCCACAACTTTCTTGTAATCGTTTTCGCGCATACTACCCGTGGTGATTTCTACGCCGCGGAACAGCAGGTCAACTCGGTCGGCTAGGCTTGGGACTTTCTCGTCAGCTTTGTGGTAAAACTTCATCTCGTCCGCTGGCCATTCACTGACAAATACAGCCTCAGAACCTAAGTTCTTTTTGGCATAATCACAAATCCAGCGTTCTTCGTCTGGACGCAAATCTTTTTCTCCAACTGAGTTTTCGCCAGTGGCTTTAGAATATTTTTCGTGAATTTCAGCCATCGAAATTACGGGAATTTCTTTAGCAATAACTGGCTTAGTAGCGTTCCAACGTTTTAGTTCAGTCTCGTATTTTTTCCAAACACCGTCTACAACTTTGTGCAGCAAGCCGCTCAAAAATTCTTCTAAATCTTTGAGTGTGATGAAGCCCATTTCGCCGTCAACCGAAACATACTCGGTCATGTGACGCGTAGTGGCGCTTGGCTCCGCGCGATACACAGGTGCGATCTCATACACGCGCTCGAATACACCCACAGCAATTTGCTTATAGAACTGCGGGCTCTGAGCAAGTGTAGCGACCTTGCCAAAATAATCCATGGTAAAAACTTCGGCGCCACCTTCGGTTGGTTCGGCCAAAAGTTTTGGACTGTGCATTTCAGTGAAACCATTTTCGTCAAAGTACTCGCGGATTAATCTACAGGCTTCGGCCTGAATTTTAAAAATCGCCGTTTCCTGCAGGTTGCGAAGGCCAATCACGCGGTTGTCAAACAACGTTTCAAGATGCTCTGATTTGTGAGAAAGTGGTTTGTCTATTTCGATTGGCGGTTCGTCGGTGACTGGTACTAAAACAGTTAGTGTTGGTTTACGAAGTTCGGCGCCACCAGGTGCACGCTCTTCATCGTGTGCTGAGCCTTCAATACGAAGCACCGTGCCAATCTGCAAACCACGAAGTTTTTCAACTTCTTTTTTATCTTCTACCACCACTTGCACCAGCCCACTGCGATCACGAACATTAATAAATGTCAGGCCGCCAAGCAAACGTTTTTTATGCAGCCAACCTTCAATGGTTGCTGACTTTCCAACTTGTTTTTTGATATCACTTGCAAGGGTTCTCATTTAAGGATTCTCCGAATTAATTTTGCTGATTCTAGCCGTATTTTGGACCATGCAAATGCGCTCGCTAGGCTAGCGCCTCTGCGGTCCGAAGATTTATGTTATCAACAAAATAATAGGTCATTACAAGGTGGTACTATACCCTATTTTTTTGATTCTGTCTCTGTTTTTTCTTCTTTTGGCTCTTCTTCAATTTCCTCGTCTTGTTCGTCAGGTTCTGGTTCAGGTTTCTGTTCTGGCTCGCTTGGTTCTTCCTCGGGTTTTTGCTCAACTTCGGGCATAGATTCTTCAATCGACTCTTGTGTTTCTTCTTTGGGTTTTTCCTTCAGCGGTTCCTCGACAGGTTTATCCTCGTCTTCGAGTTCAATTGTCTCATCAATATGTCTTTCAACTTTTGGTTGCTTTTTGCGAGCAACAGCGCTCCGATCGTGGTGATTACCAAAGTCACTTTTCGGTAACTCACCAACCATGTGTTTGAGAACCTCACTCAAACTCACCACACCAACTAGATTTTCTTTACTATCGACGACTAAAAA
Source organism: uncultured Candidatus Saccharibacteria bacterium (assembly GCA_964590205.1). Classification (GTDB taxonomy): domain Bacteria; phylum Patescibacteriota; class Saccharimonadia; order Saccharimonadales; family JAGQNJ01; genus CAZPVO01. The sequence continues at coordinate 72,148 of CAZPVO010000002.1, forward strand.
CAATGGGTGTTTAGTTTCGGCTAATGTGCCGATAACCTCAGAAATTTTGTCTTCTTCATGAACGTAATACACATGCTTGGTCATCAAGTCTTTTACAAAACCACCGTCACGCGCGTCAAGCATATCGGCAATATTCAAAATACCAACGATGTCCTTTTTGTCCGAACCTTGATACACCGGAAAATGAGTATGGCCACTTTTGTGCAGCTCATCCATGGTAATCGGACCAACAGCGTCACTCGTGGCTACAACTTTTACTTGTCGCCAGGGCGTCATGATGTCAGCAACTTTTTTGTCACCAACCAACAAGCTTTGAATAACCATGTCGAGATCTTTTTTGCTTACACGATTATCAATTTGGGCCTTTTGCAGCTCGATCATTTCCAGCAAATCCTGCTTGGTATAAAGTCCAGTATGAATTGTTACGGGGCGATAGCGTTCAATCACTCGTGAGGTTTTGGAAAGCGGCGTGTGTAGCCATTCCAAAATTGCGGCAAGTGGTCGAGCAGTCACTTTTGCCGAAACAACGCCGGCTTTGGTAATGTGTGAACCCGGCATCCAGGCAAAACCAAACCACACAGTTGCGATACAGCCAAATAAAGCGACCGGCCACGGAAAAGCTTTGCTCAAAAATACAAAAAAGCCACCGGCACTCAGTGCAATGATAATCCAAAGTAACATGTCCAAACTAAAGCCAAAGGCCACAACTTTATAAAAAATCTTTGAGATTTCATCGTTTTGATTAGCTTGTCTTTTCAGCTCTTTCACAGGAACGTGATGATAAGTTTTAAGAAGCGAAATACTCCAGAAGAGTATTCCCGCCAGGAGAAAACCAAATAAAAACGTTAGCATGTTACTAATGATACTGTTTGGAGACTACTTTTTAAAGTCGGTCAAAAAAGTTATCATAGTACTGCTAAGGAGAGTTATCTATATATGAGCAAGCGTTTCTTAATTATTCTGGCCGTTTTGGTTGTTTTATTTGGTGGATTTATTTGGTTCAGCAAAGCCAAGAAGACGAAAACTTCAACAAGCGGTAACAGTAGTGCGCAGGCAACAAACCATGTTTCTGGCGCAGGCAATAAAAAAGTAACACTCACTGAGTATGGTGATTTTCAATGTCCTGCTTGCGGCTCTTACTATCCTTACGTTGAACAGGTTCGCCAAAAATATGGCGATGATATTACATTTCAGTTCCGTAACTTCCCACTCGTCCAAATTCACAAAAATGCCATGGCCGCTCACCGCGCCGCCGAAGCTGCGTCAAATCAAGGTAAGTTCTGGGAAATGTACAACATGCTTTATAGCACACAACAAAACTGGACCGAGAGCAGTAACGTTAGTCCGATTTTGGAATCTTACGCGCAACAACTTGGTCTTGATATGAATAAATTCCGCGCTGACGTTGCTAGTGAACAAGTGAATGGCACTATTAATGCCGATATTAACTCAGGCCAATCACTTGGCATTACAGCAACACCAACATTCTTCATCAATGGCAAAAAACTCGATCCGACACCAGACCGCAGTGTTGAGGCGTTTTCAAAAGTCATTGATCAAGCCATCGCCGAGGCTAACCCCGGCCAAGCTCAATCTGCGCCAGCTCAGTAATTAATAAACTGCTGCCACGAAGGACGCTTAGAGTACACTGGCACTCGCACTTTTTTTGAGTGCATAACTTTAATTTTGACAGTCATTGGGCTGCCCCTTTCTATTTTTTTATTTTTGTAATTGCAAACTGTCCAAACCAATAAGACAGTTAAATTGTTTTTTGTTTTATTTTTTGTCTTCTACAGCTCGCGGTTTCCACCTGCTGCATCGAAGTGTACGCCCATTGTGACATAAGCATTTTACCTGTGTCAACCTTCGTTTCTGATTATGTTTAAAAACTGATATACTAATCGGTAATAATGGCAGAAAATAAAGATAAAGATATCGTTACTAAAACAATCGAGGCGCCTGCCGAGGCACTGGATAAAACGCTGCAAAAAACTCATGCTATTGGCAAGCGTCTTCAGAACGATAAAACCATTAAAAGAGGCAAAGATTACTGGAACAATCTTGGTCCAGGCTTAACAACTGGTGCTTCTGATGATGACCCATCCGGCATCGCTACCTACTCGCAAGCTGGCGCACAATTTGGCTTTCACCTGCTTTGGATGGCTGCCTTCACCTTCCCACTTATGTCAGTTGTCCAGGAAATGTGTGCCCGAATTGGTTTAGTTACTGGCCGTGGACTAGCAGCTAATATCCGGGCTGTCCTTTCAAAGCGAGTCCTGTATGTCTGCTCGATACTGTTATTTGCTGCAAACTCTTTCAACATTGGGGCCGACCTTGGCGCTATGGCCAAAGGCGCTCAGTTGATTGCCCCAGGGTTTAGCTTTACATTGCTCGTTATTGGTTTTGCCATACTCATGCTGGGCTTACAGATATTTACGCCTTACGAGCGCTACGCCAAATACCTCAAGTGGCTGGCAATGGTGTTATTTGCGTATATTTTGTCAGCAATACTTGCCCATCTTAACTGGGGCGACGTTTTGCATCACGCTGTCATTCCACACATTTCATTTGGCAAAGAAGAAATTCTCCTCGTCTGTGCTATCTTGGGTACAACTATTTCACCTTATTTATTCTTCTGGCAAACGTCACAAGAAGTTGAAGACCAAATCGCTGACGGCAAAACAAGCATAGCCCAACGGCAAGGTGCCAGTAAATCAGAAGTACGCAGCATGCGTATGGACGTTTGGTCGGGTATGCTCCTTTCAAACCTCGTGATGTTCTTTATCATTGCTGCTTGTGGCGCCCTCTTATATACGAGCGGTATCCACGATATTAATTCAGCCGCCCAGGCCGCCGAAGCCTTGCGGCCGTTCGCGGGCAATGCATCGTATGTTCTGTTTGCTATTGGCATCATCGGCACGGGTTTGTTGGCAATCCCGGTCTTGGCTGGCTCAAGTTCTTACGCAATTGTTGAAAGTTTGCAAAAACAAGGTAGCTTGAGCAAAAAACTCAAGCAAGCTTATGCTTTCTACGGTGTGATTATTATTTCCATGTTGGTTGGTTTAGGCTTGAATTTTATCGGCCTTAATCCAATCAAAGCCCTTATTTACTCAGCCGTCGCCAATGGTATTGTGGCGCCAGTTGTGCTAGTTCTTATTCTTTTGATCGCGAGTAATAAAAAGGTTATGGGCGAGTGGGCCATAGGACCAGTCAGCAAAACTATTGGCTGGGCTACAACCATTCTCATGATTCTTGCTGGCGGTGCCGCAATTTTTGCACTCTTTTCTTAAAAAGAGTTATCGAAAAGTAAATATTTATTAACCATGCATAACAGTATTTTTATTGAACTTTCCGCGCTTCTGGTTTTAAGTGCTGGCATTTGCATGGTTATGCGTGCATTCAAACAGCCGATGTTGATCGGCTATATTTTGACTGGGCTAATTGTTGGGCCATCAGTACTGGGCATCGTAAAATCGCCGGAAGCTATTGAAGTACTTGGAACATTTGGTGTTGCGCTGCTGCTATTTATTGTTGGCCTTGGGCTAAACCCAAGGGTTGTAAAAGAAGTGGGGAAAGTTTCGCTGTTTGCCGGTGTTGGGCAACTTATCTTTACGACTGGTGTTGGCTTTGTACTTGTTCACGCCCTCGGCTATAACGCCATAACCTCTATTTACGTGGCGTTGGCCTTAGCTTTTAGCAGTACGATTATCATCCTTAAACTATTGGGCGATAAAAAAGATCAGCACAAACTCTATGGCAAAATCGCCATTGGACTTTTACTGGTGCAAGATATCACTGCGTGTTTTGCACTTGTTGCCGCATCGGCCAGCACCACCGGTTCATTGAGTGTTAACCAATTAATTTGGCTGGTGTTGAAAGGTTCGTTATTAGTCTGTGGCACAATTGTGTTTTCCCAACTGGTGATCAGACGTTTCAACAATTTTTTAGCAAAATCACAGGAGCTACTATTTTTATTCGCCATCGCCTGGGGCTTTGGCATTGCGACAGTTTTTTACAAAGCCGGCTTCTCAGTTGAAATTGGTGCCCTGCTCGCAGGTGTATGCTTAGCTGGAATGCCGTACGCCCAGGAAGTTGGTTCGCGCCTTCGCCCACTACGTGACTTTTTTGTGATTGTGTTTTTCATTGCACTTGGTGCACGCGTTGATATCAGAAATGTCAGTGTCATCATTTGGCAAGTTCTAGCTTTGTCACTATTTGTGCTCATCGTAAAACCAATCATTGTTATGTTGATTATGGGAACGCTGGGTTACACCAAAAAAACCAGCTACAAAACCGGGGTCGTTATGGGCCAAATCAGTGAGTTCTCACTTATTCTGTTGCTTCTTGGCTTAGCTAATAACCAAATTAGTAGTCAAGCTGTCACCATGGTAACGGTACTGGGCATTTTGACCATCGCGTTGTCGTCTTACTTCATTACTTATTCTGATGGCATGTACAAATTCATGGAAAAATATTTGCCGCTGTTTGAACGCAAAAAAGTTCGAGCTGAGCACGACCAGCGAAAAGTTTATGATGCAGTACTATTTGGTTATCAACGCGGTGGCAGTGAGTTTATTCCCGTTTTCGAAAAAATTGCCAAAAAGTTTATTGTTGTCGACTATGATCCTGAAGCGATCGATCTTATGGAGCGACACGAAGTTCCTTACTTGTACGGCGATGCGACTGACCTGGAACTATTAGGCGAGGTTAACATTCATCAGGCCAAACTAGTAGTGTCGGTAATCACCGATTTCAATACAAACATCTTTTTGCTCAAGCAGCTCGAGCAACACAATCCAAATGGTGTGATGATTTGCCACGCCGACAATGTTCAGCAAGCTGTCGAATTATACGGACTGGGCGCCAGTTTTGTGGTTATGCCACACTTTATCGGTAATGAAAAAGTCAGTGCGTTCATCCGTAAAAATGGCTTCAAGAAAACCGAGTTCAAACACTATCGTGAAAAACATTTAGCCTATTTGCAAAATCACTTTGACGTGCCAGATGACGACTTACCAGAAGAAAGTACCGAATAATAAAGTTTTTGAGTTTCAATATATTTACCGACTTTTCTTGGGATATCTTCGGTTTTAAAATTTCCGTTTCGAACTTTAGATGATGAGATTGTTGGCAAGGGAGTTTTAAGCACATGGTAGCTCATGTCGTGTGAAGCAACCGTGCCGCCCTGCCTTTTAGCAACAATAAATTTTACATTATTCACCAGCTCATCAAAACCTGGCCAGGTTGGTAAGTTTTCAAATATGTCGTGACCCATCAATAAATAAAGCTCAGCATTCTCAAATTTTTCTTTAAGTTGCGGTAACGTTTCACTGACGTCAAATTGCTTACTGGGCAGTTCAAGCAATTCAATATTTGGCACATCGCTAATTGCCAATTCAACCATGGCTTGTCGTTGCACGGGATCGGTCACATTTTGTTTATTACGTGGCGATTTTTCAATCAAAAAATAAACTTTGTCCAAGCTAACTTCATCAAGAGCAGCTTTTGCGAATGTTAAGTGACCATTATGAATTGGGTCAAATGTCCCTGCAAAAATCCCAACTTTATTCATCAAGTGCCATGCCTTCGCAACATTTAGTTGGCATCTTGCACTCGGGACAAACAAAATGACCGTGCACTGGAATTATTGGATAGTGCCCGCAGTTGTCACAAAAGAATTCTGGCGACTTTTCTTTGACGAGTTCCTCGTAAACTTCATCAGTCTGTTCATTCATGCCCATCATTCTCCAATTGTTTTTGCCTAAACATCTCTTCGGCGTGATATATGGTGGCTTCCTCATTATTGTCCTCGGCTTTAATATTACCTTCACAGATTACCTCACCTGTACAAGCATCAACTTCGTAGTTACATTTTGGACAACACCAGTTCTTTGTTTCTTTATCCACGACATCTTTTTTATCAACATATTCGTGACACCTAAAGCACCTGATCCGGCCACTTGTATCATTTTCGCTATTTTCGAGCTGATTAGCTTCACTCAGTTTTGCAGTTTGCAGATCTGGTGCATTACCCAGTTTTGCTTCTTTCTTTTCGGTACCTGCGCCACACATCGTAAAGATAGCTTTATCCGTTGCTTGCTCTAACGCTACTTGCATGGCAGCCTCGTCACCATTCTTATAATGAACACGAGCTTGTTGCAACTCAACGTGTGCTTCCTCGCCAAAAATACGTGTATCAATTCTATCGTCAGTAACAACATAAGCCAAGGCATGTTTCTTGGTAAGTTCATAGAGTTTTTCGATAGCATCGATTGGCTTATGCAACTCATCTGCCGAGGCGACTATCTCTTGTACTATCTTGCCAACCGTTTCTTTCAGGTCTTTCTCACGTTGACGACATACTTCCAAGTACTGGTCGTAGTCCTGAACTTCTTGATTAGAGCCAAAGAATAATCCACCGGCCAGCTCGTCGTATAGTTTGACGATGTCAAGAACACCATTTGGCATGTATTTCTTTGGAACTAATAGAGGTCGCTCCAGAAGCTCTGTTACACTCAAGCCTTCAGAACTTTGGCCAAAGAATTCGTATATTTTTTTAACTGTTTCGATATCGTGTCGTGGACCGTCTTTTTCGGTTACTCCGGCCACAAAAGCTGATTGAGTTACAAGTTTACCGTCTTTGACCGTCGTCGCTTGCAGTACACCTGTCATTGTTGCACCAAAGAAGCTGTGATCCTCTAGCTGATCTCGCGGAATATCATCAGGGCAGAGGGATGAAACTAACAAGTAGCAGTCGTCGAGTTCATCTGTACGAGCATAATGACCAATCCGGGTACCGTTAACCGTTTCGGCTTTAGTTCGATTCAGAATAGGTTCAAATTTTGAAGTATATTTGAGCGCATTCGTATAAACAGCGGTGTGAGACTGGCCAAATTGCACAATAGAGCCGTCTGGTTTAATTTCCGAAACAATATCAGTTATGTGTCCTGACTTATAAATACCCTCAATGGTAGCAATACTGGCATTTTTATTTATATTTGGCAGCGCGCTGCCGTTACCATTTGCTGCTTCTTTTACAGCACCAAGGAGTGACATGCTGTCTTCATCAACTGGCTCGACAACTATTTCTTTTGATGCAAGTGCTCGTCCGATAAATCGTGCAGCATCGGCTCGAATCAGCTTATCTTGTTCTAACTGATCAACTCGAATAGCATGTGGTCCTCGTGGGCCGTCAGGCTGTTCAATCCCAGGTAGTACTTCCGCAAAGGCTGCTCCGGCCATAAAAAAATCCTGCTCGCGGGCAGGAAACATAACTTGTGCTCCTGCTCGGGAGGCTTAGTAGCCAGATCGGACTTTAACCGTTGCGGCACAGTGAGGGAATTTCACCCTCTTCTTGGCATCTTTATTTTGTTAAGTATTAGTAGTATAGCACCAAGTTCAAACACTAGATGTAGTAGTTTTAGCTATATCAGTGCAAAAGCGCAAAGCCCAAAATAATAACACCAAGCACCACACGGTACCAGGCAAAAACACTTAAACTATGTTTGGAAAGGTATTTCAACAAAAACTGAATAGCAAAAATACCGCTCACAAACGCCGAGATAATTCCAGCAATAAAAATTCCCTTTTCGCTTCCAATTGCGCTGAGAGCAGATTTTTTGAGTAGCGTGTCAGCAATAGCGCCAAACATGATTGGTATTCCAAGTAAGAACGAGAATCGAGTTGCCGCCACACGGTCCATTCCAGCGAATAAACCAGTCGTGATGGTTGCGCCAGAACGCGATACACCTGGAATTATCGCCAATGCCTGAGCTAAACCAATCGCTACAGCTTGTTTAGGCTGCGTATCATCTAGCTGAGTTTTATTCTTGACCCGACGAGCATACCATTCAGCCAAGAACATGACGCCACCGGCAACAATTAATGAACAAGCGACCAATGTTGATGAACGAAACTTTGACTCAGCAGTGTCTTTAAGTAAAAAACCAGCCACTGCTGCCGGAATAGTTGCAAGCACGAGCAGCCAGGCCAACCGAAATTCCTTGGCAGACTTATTAAAAATCGCTTTAATCAACGTCAGAATATCTTTTCGGAAGTAAATAATTAGCGCTGTAAACGTTCCGATGTTAAGCGCCATATCGAACAAAAAGCCAGCCTGCGGCGTTTGATTAATACCAAGCCACTGGTGAAACAAAATTAAGTGGCCTGAGCTGGAAACTGGGATAAATTCAGTCAGTCCTTGCACAATACCGAGGATAATTGCTTGGATGAGGTTCACTTGGTTTTAGCCTTTCTTTTTAGTTCTGCTAACCTTGGCATAAAACTATGCGCTGCGCCGTCAAGTCCCAATACTTTGAGCGCACCAATCAGTACATATAGTTGGTCAATACTTGCCTGATCAACTGTAGCATCTTGGTCGGCTCTTTTGAAATAGTACTCGACTTTTTCAACCAGCCATTTCTCTTGATCTTCAGAAATTTTATTTGAGGAAATCCCCGCCTCGTCGGCCATATTTACTACTTCAAGGGACCGGGCTTCATTATCACGCTTTTTTATATGCCCTCTTTTTATCAAGCTATTCACATGCAGCGCTACAGTTGCCACAGAAGTGTAACCAAGGCCGTCCATAATTTCACGGTAGCTTGGACTATAGCCGTGCTGCTTAATAAATTCCTCGATAAAACTTAAGAGTTCTTTTTGCTTTTTAGTAGGACGAACTTTTGATTCATTCATTATTTTTTCCTTACCTGATGACGAACATGCTTAGGTCGATGCAACGCCGGGGCCGCGGGCCGCTTTGGTCCAGGTTTGGATTTCTTGGCAAACACCCAGAGCCGGTACCAAACATAGTTCCAAATTGTAAAAAACCCGGCTGAGACGAATTGACCAATGTATGGTGTGATGCCAACCTTGCTCAAGCTCCATACAATCGCTGTATCGATACCCAGGTTAACACCTGAGAGTAAAACGTAGCGACCAGTAACTTTTTGGAGTTGTTTCCGTGCATGTGTATCGCCAAAAACCCAAAATCGTTCCAGAAGAAAATTAACAGTTAGACCAAACAGATACGAAATAACTTTTGACGGAATAATTCCCCACTTCAGCCCACTGTAAAGTACCGCAAACAGGATATAGCCAGACCAAAACCACGCACCACCGGTCAGCAAATATTCAATCAGGCGAGTTGTTAGTTTTTTAGAATGATTTTTCTTTGCCATAACACTTATGTATAGGATACCAGAAGATGGTATAGTTTATGGGTAGAATATGAAAAACAACGCCTCACTGCTTTATAGTTTTTTTTTGATAGTTGGTGATTTTGTTTCCTTGCTAGCAGCTTTTGTGATCGCCTATATTTTGCGCGTTAGCTACGCTGATCGGCCAATTTTCGCGCCAGTCCATGCACGAACGTATTTTGGGTTCTTTCTTCTGATCGTACCATTCTGGCTTTTGATCTTTGCGTTCCTTGGTTTGTATAACCGCTCAATCTACGAAAAACGCTTTAGCGAATTTGGCCGACTCTTTTTAGGTTCATTTGTGGGGCTCTTATTTATAACAGGTATCGCTTACTTTAGTAACCGCCCGATTTTTCCAGCCAAGTTAGTTCCTGTTTATGGATTCCTGCTCACGTTTGTACTCTTAGTTATTAGCCGAACAATCTTGCGATTTTTGCGTCGCATATTATTCGGTTACGGCTACGGAATAAGCAACTTACTAATTGTTGGTAACACCGAAGCGACAAATGAGTTAATTGATTGGTTGGCCGAGCCAAAACAATCTGGCTACAAAATTATTGGTATTGTTGGCAAAACTGGCCAAAGTCGCGATCATATCAAACGTTTTGATAGTTTTGACGATGCGATTTCGAGTCTTAAATCAAATCGTATTCACAGTATTATGCAGACTGAGCTATTCCACGACAGCGTTGAAAACAACAAGATTCTTACCTTTGCCCAGACGCACCATGTTGCGTACAGATTTATTCCAGGAAACTCAGAATTATTTGTAGGAAACATCGATGTTGAATTGTTTCAATCTTCGATTCCTATGATTGCCGTTCACCAAACCGCTCTGGTGGGTTGGGGACGCATTATTAAAAGATTATTTGACTTCTTTGTGGCGCTCATTATTTTGGTGGTTCTGTCGCCGTTCATTTTGTTAATTGCACTTTTAAATCTGATTTTTACTGGTGGGATATTTTTCCGTCAAACCCGGCTGACGCGTTTTAATCATAAGTTTAGGGTTTTCAAATTCCAAACACTCAAAAAAAAATATAACGGTCTGACGCCTGAGCAAGGCTTTACCAAAATGGGCAAGCCAGAACTTATTAAGGAATTTCGCGATAATGGTGACTTCTTACCAAACGATCCGCGCATTACAGGCTTTGGGCGATTTTTGCGGCGCACAAGTTTGGATGAAATTCCGCAGCTTTTTAACGTACTGAAGGGCGACATTAGTTTGGTTGGACCACGAGCACTTATTCCAGAAGAACTCGAACAATACGCTAAGAAACACACAATATTAAGTGTTAAATCCGGCCTAACTGGACTGGCCCAGGTTTCCGGGCGTAAAAACATCAGTTTTGACGAACGTCGTAAACTCGATTTGTACTACGTGCAGAACTGGAGCTTCTGGTTTGATCTGGTAATTCTTATAAAAACGCTGCGCGTCATAATTAATAGCAACGACCAATGAAAAAAGATCTAAAAGTTGCTATTGTGCATGACTGGCTAGTGGGAGGCGGTGCAGAGTTGGTTGTTGAACAACTGCACAAAATGTATCCCGAAGCACCCATTTATACGTCTTATTGTTCGGACGAGTGGCGCAAGCGACTTGATAACAAAGTTGTAACTGGCTGGCTACAAAACTGGCCGTTTTCAAAACTTCGCAAATACATTCCGGTGCTACGAATTTGGTGGTTCACACATTTGGATTTCTCAAGCTACGATTTAGTGATTAGCAGTTCAGGCAATGGCGAGGCTAAGGGTGTTAAAACTTCAAAAGACACGATGCACGTTTGTTATTGTCACTCGCCTACTCATTTTTATTGGCGGCACTACAACCAATATATAAAGAGTCCTGGCTTTGGCATGATGAATCCGGTTGTGCGCCTGGGACTTAAACTTTTAGTCGGCCCACTCAGGCGTTGGGACAAAAAAGCTGCACAGCGACCAGATTATTACATTGCCAACTCAACTCATATTAAAAAAGATATCCAAACATATTATGGACGTGATTCAGTCGTGATTTACCCGCCAGTTAATGTTGATCGATTTAAAATTTCTGGCGCTCAGCGAAAAAACTTCATCACGGTTGGTCGACAAGTACCCTACAAAAAAGTTGATCTTAGCGTGCAAGCTTGCAGCAAATTGAATTTGCCGCTAACTGTGATTGGTCGTGGTCCAGAAAACGAGCACTTACAAAAAATGGCCGGAACAAGCGTTACTTTTGACACAAATGCCAGCGACGAAGCCGTCAATAAATACATGGCCGAGGCCAAAGCTTTTATGATTGCGGCATTTGAAGATTTTGGTATCACACCAGTGGAAGCATTGGCAGCTGGAACGCCAGTAATTGCCTACAAAGCTGGTGGTGCACTCGATTACGTCACGCCTGAGACTGGTGTGCTCTTTGAAAAGCAAACGGTTGAGAGTTTACAAAAGGCCCTGGTAAGTTTTCAAAGTAAAAAGTTCGACTCCGCCAAAATTAAAGCATCGGCCGAAAAGTTTTCAGTTCAAAATTTCCAAAAAAATCTGAATGAGTTTTTAAACCTTGTTATTAATAAGGAGAATAAATGAAGAATATTTTAGTGACAGGCGGTGCGGGATTTATTGGTTCTCACACAGTCGTTGAACTGGTTAGTGCCGGCTACACTCCAATTATCGTCGATAACTTTAATAATTCTGATCGCAAAGTTTTGGACAGATTAGAGAAAATTACCAGTCAAAAGCCGATTTGTTACGACCAAGATTATCAAAACAAAGCCGAGCTGCTGAAAATTTTCAAAAAACACCAAATCGATGGCGTCATTCATTTTGCAGCATACAAGGCTGTTGGTGAATCTGTTGAACAGCCGCTCAAGTATTATCAAAACAATATTGCCGGACTCATTACACTTATGGACGCCATGGAAGAATTTGGCATGAAGAATTTGGTGTTTTCATCATCCTGCACCGTTTATGGTGATCCTGACAAAGTCCCAGTTACCGAAGACAGCCCAGTCAAACCAGCCAACTCACCATACGGCGCCACCAAGCAAATGGGTGAAACGATTATTCGCGACATCACTAAGGTAAGCAAAAACTTGCGCTCGCTTGCATTACGATATTTTAATCCAATCGGTGCCCATCCTTCTTCATTAATTGGCGAGCTACCGATTGGTGTGCCAAACTGCCTCGTCCCTTACATCACGCAAACGGCGGCCGGCATTCGCGAAAAGCTAACAGTAAATGGTGATGATTATGACACGACGGACGGTACTTGTATTCGCGATTACATTCACGTGGTTGATTTGGCCAAAGCGCACGTTAAAGCACTTGAGTATTTAGCCAAGCAAAAGCCAAGCTTTTATGACTATGTGAATTTTGGCACTGGCACAGGCAGCAGCGTGCTTGAAGTCATTAACACATTCGAAAAAGTTTCTGGTCAAAAATTGCCTTACGAGATTGGTCCACGTCGACCTGGCGATGCAGTGACTGTCTACGCTTCAACAGACAAAGCTACGAAAATTTTAGGCTGGAAAGCTGAACTCACTTTAGCCGATGCATTAAAAGACGCTTGGAACTGGCAACAAACATTGCCTAAATCCTAAGCTACTTCGTGGCCAGTTTCTCTATTAATGCGACTTGAGCTGTCCCGTTTCACGATTGAGTTGCTACCAACTCCAAAGACCAATTTAATCCCGAGCTCGTTACATGTTTCTGTTTCTAGTATTGCTCGTTCGCCATCACGATCACCACCATTGGCAAATACTAATTCGTCATCTGGATATTTAATTGCAATCTCGCGAAGCGTTTTATTCTGACCAGGATCACTATCAACAGACAGCATAACTTCGTCCACAGCTCGTAGTGCCGACATCAGCCGCACACGATTATTCTCATCCAGAATGATCTTACCCTTTTTTAAATGTTGCTGATGGTCGTTATTAACAACAACTATTAGGTAGTCACCTAATGTGCGAGCTTCTTCAATCATATCCAAATGTCCACCGTGCAGAGGATTAAAGTAACCGCTAACAATTATTCGTTTCATCGCTCTATAGTAGCAGACTAACTAATTGCCTTTAATATTGCATCGATTGCTGAGGCTGTTTCTTTCCAGTCGCGAACTCCTACGCAGTCAATCTTTGCTTCGAAGACGGCATAGTCATTGCCCCCCGGAATAATTTTATCGCCAAAAAACAGGATGTCCTTTTTGGACAAATTTGTAGCCTCCATCAGTTTTTTCATACCGTAAGCTTTGTCGATACCTGGCCGAGTTACATCAATTGATGTGGCTCCTGCAGCACGCACATTAAACTCTGGAATTTTTTTGGCTACGATATCGCGAATTTTAAGCTTCTTTTTTCCGGTTGGATCCCACTCTTCTTTAATACGAACGCCCTCTTCGCCGAGCTCAGCTACAATTTCCTGCCCTAAAATCGATAATGTAATCTGGCTATCTCTGTCTTCGATAATCTCCCCATAGGTTTTATCAACTTTATAACCCGATTCCTGCATGCCCTCTTCGAGTGCGACAATAATTTTCTTTTTTTGCGCATCAGTAAAATCTTCAGCGTACTTTTGCACCCAAACACCTTTCTCGTGCCGGTAGTAGCGAGTGCCGCTGGTTGGCATGAGGTGAAGTTTAGCAAGCAGTTTTTCGTCAGTTGTAATCTGTGTTAAGAATTGTTGGCGGAATAAGTCGTACTTGCCGCCTGAAATTACACATACTTGAAAATGCTCGAGTAAGTTATTAAACAAGCCGACCATTATTGGGTCAAAATGAGATTTACTTGGCGCTAAGGTACCATCAAGATCAAATGCGATTAGTTTTTTCATAAGTCTATTCTAACAGCTTTGGTATACTATCTAAGTATGAAAAATATCGTCGTTACAGGTGGGGCAGGATTTATTGGTTCAAACTTTGTCCGCTATATTTACAACGAGCGTCCAGACTGGCACATTACTGTGCTGGATGCACTCACCTACGCTGGCAATAAGAAAAATATCAAAGGTCTAGATGAATCGCGAGTTACTTTTGTAGAAGGCAATATTTGTGATGAAGCATTGGTAGATAAACTGACAGCCGAAACTGATGCCGTTGTGCATTTTGCAGCCGAATCACATAATGATAACTCTCTGGCTAACCCTCGCCCATTTTTGGATAGTAACATTATTGGTACCTACACACTTATTGAAGCCGCCCGCAAACACAACAAACGCTTTCATCACATTTCGACAGACGAAGTGTACGGCGATTTGGAACTTGATGATCCAAATAAGTTTACCGACAAAACGCCGTATAACCCTTCGAGCCCGTACTCGAGCACTAAAGCTGGATCGGATTTACTAGTTCGAGCATGGGTTCGCAGTTTTGGTTTGCAAGCTACAATTTCTAATTGCTCAAACAACTATGGCCCATATCAACACGTCGAAAAATTTATTCCACGTCAGATTACAGAAATTTTAGAAGGCCGAAAGCCAAAACTGTACGGCAAAGGCGAAAACGTTCGTGATTGGATTCACACTGAAGACCATTCTTCGGGCGTGCTGGCAATTTTAGAAAATGGCAAGATCGGCGAGACTTATCTCATCGGTGCGAATGGCGAGAAAAACAATAAGCAAGTTGTGGAAATGATCCTTAAAGACATGGGGAAAGACTCAAACGATTACGATCACGTGGTTGACCGTGCCGGACATGACCTGCGCTACGCGATTGATGCCAGCAAACTCATGAACGAACTTGGTTGGAAACCAAAATACACTGATTTTGAAGAAGGCCTCAAAGCTACGATTGCCTGGTACAAAGAAAACGAAGCCTGGTGGAAACCACAAAAGCAGGAAACCGAAGCCAAATATAAAGAGGCAGGACAATAATGACTGACAACAAATCCGACGTTAAGCAAACCAGTAGTCGCGCAGTTCATAAAACCAAGTTTGAGGGCATGCTAATTTTTGATCTGAATATTTTTGAAGATCCGCGAGGCAAATTTACTGAAGTTTGGCAAACCGAAGCCATGGCTGAGTTGGGACTTCCCGAAGTAAATCCAAAACAACTCGGCATTGCTCATTCTAAAAAAGGCACAATCCGTGCTATTCACGCCGAACCTTATGACAAAATTGTGCACGTTGTGCGTGGCAAAGTTTTTTGTGCCATGACTGATCTTCGCAAAGATTCAAAAACATTTGGCGAAGTTGAAACTTTCGAGCTCGATTGCAACCAAATGCTGTTTATTCCAAAAGGTGTTGGCAACGGTGTGCAAGCCATTTCTGATGAAGACGTCGATTACGTGTACTGTGTGACTGGCCTTTGGAGTGCTGAAAAAGCTTACTCAGGTGGCTACCTGGCTATCAATTTTGCCGATCCAGATTTAAACATCCAGTGGCCAATTGGCGAAGACGGCTGGATTGTGTCACTCAAAGATCAGCAAAACCCAACCATGCGTGAATCGTTTCCGGAGAAATACAATGGATAGTTCACGCTTTCTAATTATTGGTGCGAACGGCCAACTTGGCACGGCGCTTAAAGCTCAATACCCAGATGCACAGGCCGCTGATGTCGATGAACTTGACATTACTAATAAAGAATCTGTTAACAATTACGACTGGTCCGTTGTTGACGTTATATTAAATGCCGCAGCCTTTACTAATGTTGATGGTGCTGAAACACCTGAAGGAAGAGTTGGTGCCTGGAAGGTTAATGCCGAAGCCGTCAAAAATCTTACCTATGCTGTTTGGAAACATCAGCTCAAGGCTATTGTTCATATTTCGACTGACTATGTATTTGACGGAACTCAGCAACAGCACGATGAGAATGAGCCTTTTGCACCACTGAGTGTTTATGGTGCTAGTAAAGCGGCTGGCGATTTATTGGTTGCTCAAGTAGATAAACACTATATCCTGCGAACCAGCTGGGTGATTGGCGAAGGCAAGAACTTTGTCCGCACTATGCTTGAGCTCGCCAACAAAGGCATTAACCCAACTGTTGTGTCCGACCAAGTTGGCCGCCTAACTTTTACATCTGAGCTTGTTCGCGCTATCGATCACCTGCTGAGCACTAACGCCGAATTTGGCACTTATAACGTCACAAACGGTGGCGATTCTGCCAGCTGGGCCGGCATTACACGTAAGATTTATGAATTTGCCCACCTTGGAAACTCTGTCACTGACACTACGACTGAAGAATATTACAAAGGCAAAGAAAATATTGCGCCGCGACCATTAAACAGCACACTTAAGTTAGATAAAATACAGGGAACTGGTTTTGAGCCCGTGAACTGGGAAGAAGATCTTAAAAAATATGTTGAAAAGGAGCTCGGTAAATGAAAGGCATTATTTTAGCTGGTGGATCTGGAACTCGTTTGTATCCAATTACGCTCGGCGTCAGTAAGCAACTGATTCCACTGTATGACAAGCCGATGATTTATTATCCGCTCAGCGTTTTAATTAACGCGGGTATTAATGACATTCTAATTATTTCAACTCCGCAGGATTTGCCACGTTTCGAACAACTCCTCAGTAGTGGTAAAGACATTGGCTGTGACTTTAGTTATAAAATTCAAGACAAGCCACGTGGTCTAGCAGATGCATTTGTGGTTGGTGCTGATTTTATTGGCGATGATAAGGTTTGCATGATTTTAGGTGATAACATTTTCTTTGGTTCCGATTTTGATGCCAAAGTTCGCGAAGCAGTCGATTGTGACGGTGGTGTGATTTTTGGCCAGCAGGTTGCTGATCCAGAACGTTACGGCATTGTCGAATTCGATAAAGACATGAAGGTTGTCTCTATTGAAGAAAAGCCCGAAAAACCAAAATCAAATTACGCTATTCCAGGGCTCTACTTTTTTGATAACAAGGTTGTTGAATACGCGAAGCACGTTAAGCCAAGTGCTCGTGGTGAAGTAGAAATTACTGAGCTGCATAACGCCTATTTGCGCGAAGGAAAACTCAAAGTTCAGCTGCTCGATCGTGGTACGGCCTGGCTCGACACTGGAACATTTGCCAGCATGAATCAAGCTGCTCAATTTGTACAAGTAATCGAAGAACGCCAAGGCATTAAAGTCGGTTGTATTGAAGAAGCCGCTTGGCGCCAAGGCTTTATTAACGATAAACAGCTAGAGGAACTCGGCAACAAATTCCTCAAAAGCGGCTACGGTAAATATTTGCTTGAACTGCTTAAGAGTTAATTAAGCAGCAGTGGGTTCTGGGCTATGATAGGGTCGAACTTCGCATTGTTGACCTAAGCGTCGTTGCTCATAAGCAGTAGTTGCCACACCTTGCCCACGAAATTCTGGTTGTACCCATATATATGCATCGTCATACCAAACCGGATCAGCATAAGGTTCTAGTGGCTCCATGAGGTGTCTGGATACTATGACTCCTAATGATTTAGGCATTTCGCCACAGCCATTTCCATCTTGAATTATATGTAGGTTCCAGCCACTCTCTGACTGAACGTGCCGTGGAGTTCCAGTAAAGTATCTGCCCGGCAGTAGTTGAGCGACGCCAGCATTTTCTACTGCATTCCATATGCTGTCTGCAGCAAGCCTAAGCTCTTCGGGAACCTCTTCATCAGCGCTAAATGCTTCGACAACTGTTCTAGTTCTTGATAACAATTCACCTTCCCATTTTCGCGCATAACTATTAGACCAATGCTTTGCATCAAACCCCACCGCCCTAGCTTCGGGAGTCCATATTCTGTCAAATGCCATGGTAATTCTCCTCTGTTACTAATTGGTATTATCTACCCAATTAGCAGATTTGCAAGCATGAACAGAATTAAAGTAATCTTAGGTTGGTGAGTGAGATTATACTTGGGGGCGAAAGCTTATAATCTTTTAGTTTGTCCACTGGCACCCAAATTGGTTCAATAAAATCATCCTCGATGGTTAGTTTTACATCTTCGGCTTTTTGCTTTAGATGGACCTTATAATTGTAAAACGTCATTTTTACTAACACGTGTTCGCCTGTGTCACGCAGTTCTTTTTCGCTATCGTTCTTAAACGCATCGCCGGGCATTTTTTCTATATTCTCATTTGTAATATCAATGCCTGTTTCCTCGAGTGTCTCACGGATCAATGCCTGAATATGTGTTTCACCTTCCTCTACCCCGCCACCTGGAATAATAAGCGTGCCTGGATACACACCGCCTTTGCGACTTTTGCCCATGAGTAACTTGTTGTCACTACTAAAAAGAAATGGTCCAACAATGTCTCGATAAATTGTGCGCATACTTATAAACTACTGTAAAACGTCCCAAATTGCTACGTAAGGAATCGCGTACTAATGAACCAGTTCTTGGTTGCAGTATCTACCTTAACGTGATGCTTTACTCTAAATCCTTGCTGACGCATGATTTCTACCACCCCATCATCAAGCTGAAAAAATTTAGCCTTTTGGCCTTCTCCAGGGAAGTGTCGAACATGATTATACTGAGACTCATCAAAAGTATGTGCCGATGTATTATCTGGTTTAACATTGAGTAATTCACTACCAAAAATTACACTAAATTCAATTGGACCTGCCGGGAATTCACCAACTCCTTCAGAGTCTATACTCATAAGACTATTATAAAACCAAACGAGCAGTTTGTTGAATTTTACTGTGTTGAAAGTCTAGTTGAAGGTTGTTGGGATATTGTAAAGCTTAGTAGCATCTGGGTCTGGACCTTCGCTAGCTTGTACAACTACCCATGTATCATTTACTTTTTTAAGTGTATATGGAGTGCTGGCGCTTTTGCTTCCGTTATTGCAGGTTGCGGTCAACTGTGCAAACGTTTTATCTGTAGAATACATGACTACTTTTTTATCTGTTCCCATTGTGCCAGCTGTAAAAACAAGTGCCTTTTTGGTTGTTGGGTCAACGCTTGCTTCGCAGTATGCTTTTGCCGCAGCCAGAACAGCATCGTCAGTTGTCGTTGTTTTAGTGCTGCTCGATGATGAGCTTGATTTGCTTGCTGCAGCCTTTGCGTCGGCAACTTGCTTATTTAAATCACTAACCTGTGAGTTTAACTGTTGTACTTGAGCGTTTGCAGATTTAACTTTCTGATTCTGCCAATAGTAAACTCCGTATGCTGCACCTGCTATCAAAACCAATACCAACAAAACCTTTAAAACACCCTTGCCCTTGCCACCACTTTTTTGTGGAACTGGCGTTATTGGTGTTACTCCCGCGGATTGAGCGGCAGCTTGATTTTCTAATTCATCGTCCATGTAAGGATCCTCTTATATTTTAAGTGCTTATGCTTACAGTTTATCATGCGAACTGTCATTTTTTTACAACAATCATTCTTGCATGTTTTTCTCTTGGCAAGGTCTTCCCTGATTGTAGCCTAGCTTACACATTACCTTCTTAAAAATCAAAATATTGTTGATTAAAACAGTGGTAAATTAAACACTTGCTCGTTCGAATTTTTGCATTACAATTGCGGCCATGAAAAAGTCAGTGCGCACATATTGTATAATGTAAGGAGGGTAAATGAAAAAAAGATTATCAGAAATAGGTTTCTCGGTATTTTACTTGCTGGCAGCACTAGTTGTGATTGCTGTTATAGGCATTGTTGCATGGAAAGTATTTGCCAAGAAGCCTGGCACAATGGAAAGCTCCTCTAACTCACAGACAACTCAGAATACTCAGCAAGTCCCAAAACAAGAGTTAGCAACATATAAGAACGATAAAGCTCGGATTACTTTTCAGTACCCAACAACTTGGAAAAGTGAATCTCAAGACTTAGTTAATCCTAATGATGGATCCTATGATGGCACAAAGGGGTCAATAACATCCCCTAGTGGCAACAAACTGGTTTGGAATTATGTATTTGTCGGTGGAGGTGGCGGACAATGTGAGCCCCTTCCAAGCGACCAGCCGTTCCACCCGGGTAACGACTGTCCATCAAAACAAATTATTTCAGTTGAAAAGGTACAAACTATTAAGAATCCATCCAACGCACCCGGAGATATATTCCAAGACAGTATGTTCATCACGAAAACCAAATACCTTTCCAATGCATCAGGTGAAAAAGAATCATTCCAAATTTGCTTAGACCCATACTTTACATCAACAACTAACGGTCATACCGATATGACCCCAACCCCAGAGACTGTTATGGGATTTCTTGCTCCTTGCGAATTCTTTAAGATTGGCTTTGGTGCAAACTTTAGTGTAAATAGCGAAGCGGATTTTAATTCCCCCGATGCTAAAACTGCCGAACAAATAATGAAAACTTTCAATTCCTATTAAGCAATAAGATTCTAGAAGAATACTAATAACATCGTTCAGGAGGATTATTATGGATCGTTCGCATTCTATAGAAGTACCCCAAGATCTTGACATGAATCAAGAAATTAACAATATTGACCCCTACCAAACTCGATCAGTTTTCAAACAAATAAGAAGGGTGGGCACACGTGCACTAGTAGCACTTGGTATGACTTTTACTTCAGTAGTTGGCTCGCAAGCTACTGAAGTAGCAAACCACGCTCAAATTGCAGAAGCAATGACAAATGATTACCCTAGTCCTTTGATGCCATGTGTGGCACAAGGCCCAAACTACGGCAAGACAACGGGCACTGGCTACTGGTGTGATGGATACCAGTGGGGTGATCTAAAGACTGGTAATCAAAACTCATCCCGTGGTTTTGGATACAGAAACTGTACTGACTGGGCGGCATTTCGCGCTCAAGAATTAACAGGAGTATTAGTACCTTACGGTGCAAAAATGGGGGATGCTGGTATGTGGGATAATAATGCCCCTACGTATGGCTATACTGTAACCTCTGTGCCAGAAGCAGGTGATCTTGCAGTTTGGGATGGTACTAGAACTAACCCATATGGACATGTTGCTGTCGTTGAGTCTGTTAATCCTGACGGGACAGCTAATATTTCCGAATATAACCATGGTATGGATGGAAACTATGGGACCAGAACGAGTATAGTTGCCAATCACTATATAGATCTTAATGGTCCAAATAAGCCTGCCCAAACAGTTCCAGCTGTTGAAGGGCCAACTTTCATGCCATCAATGGTTCAACGACCTTCTGGTGAAACCGTTACTGTCGATGTTGGCCCAAACAATAGCTTAGACTATTACTTTAATGCACTTGGTTCTGGAGTGTGGGGGAAATTAGCAACCGGTGGACAAGCCTTTTCTTCGCCAGCTATGATTCAACGTTCAAATGGAGAAACGGATATTATTACGCAGGGGCCCAATCATAGTTTGGATTATTACTTCAACAGCCAGGGTTCCAGTACATGGGGTAAACTCGCAATCGCAGGAGCAAATGCTGCTTTTTCCGCACCAGCAGTTGTACAACGTTCAAATGGAGAAACTGATGTTGCAGTTGTGGGCCCGAACAACAGTCTGGATTTTTACATTAATTCGCTTGGCTCACCAAACTGGGGCAAGTTAACTGTTCCCGGTGCCCAGGCTTTCTCAAAACCAGCTATGGTGCAAAGATCATCTGGCGAAACAGATATAGCCACCCTTGGGCCAGACAATACTTTGAATTTTTACTATAACCCTGCCGGAACAACCAGCTGGGGAGTTAGTCACGTCGCAGCCAATGGCTGGGCATGGAGTGCACCATCAATGATCCAACGCCCAACTTCAGGAGAAACAGACATTGCTGTTCAAGGCCCAAACAATAGTCTCGATTTTTACATGAATACCCAGGGTTCACCATATTGGGGGAGATTGCCAGTTGCAGCCAGTGGTTCGACTTTTGCCACACCAAATCCACCGTCAATGACACAAAGGCTCAATGGTGAAACGGATATTGTTGCTCGTGGGCCAAACGACACAGCCAACTTTTTCTTTAACACATTTGGTACTTCAAACTGGAACAAAGTTCCGGTTGCCACCCCCGGTTTTAGTTTTAGACAGCCAGCAATGATTCAAAGGCCAAACAATGAAACAGATCTAGCTGTCGTTGGACCAAATAACCGACTAGATTTTTATTTTAACCAGTATGGCTCGCCGTATTGGGCAAACTTCCCGATCGCAGGCAACAATACTGCGTCCTGATTTATCGAGGGTTGTTCTTTACAAAATCTTTGATGTAACCCAGCACGTCGACAGTCGTGTCCCAGCCAAGTTCAGTGCGCGCTTTGTCCGAAAGTTCTTCCTTAGCAGTTCCTGAACGTCCTGAATACCGTTCGGTTAGTACTGTTTTGCCACCAAAGGCTTTAGCAATTTGGAGCACCGAAAACTGTTTTTTGTTATTGAGTGAATAGCCATCGCCCTGCCCTTTTTCACCGACCAAAATGATGCCACGAGCTAAATCACCAACGTATGTAAAATTCCTTTTTTGAGTTCCTGGTGGGTCAATCGTTAACGGCCGCCCATGTAAATAATCTTGCTGAAATTTAGCAATTAAAGTCATGTACTTACCAGTGCCCTTTTCGCGTGGACCAAAAGCATTGTAGAAATAGCAAATGGCGTAGGGCAAGTCGTACCATTTACCGTAGTTGTTAACTAGGTCCACGTTCATGGCTTTGGTAAACGAGTATGGGTTTTGATGCCGACCGTTGCCTTCAATAGCAAATTTGGTGCTTGAGCCTGCATAAACAAGCTTCCCCACTTTGCGCTGGCGGCAAAACTCTAAAACAGCGAATGTGCCAGTAATGTTCAGATCAAAAACCTTTTCGACATCCTCAAACGACGGTGCAATTCGAGCATACTCACCAAGGTGAAAAACAATCTCTGGCTTTTCGGGCACAAGTTTAGCAATATTTTTAGTATGCCCACGTCGATACTCGGCACCCTTAATATGGTTTTTGGCACTGCCATTAAAATAGTTGTCGAGCGAAATGACTTTGTTATTTTTGTCTTTCACTAATTGCTCAATTATGTGTGAGCCAACATGTCCAGCACCCCCAGTAACAAGGATGATTCTTTTAGCCACGAACTACTTCCCGACCAATACTTTCGTAGTGGAAACCCTCGGATTTAACTCGTTCTAAATCGTACAAATTGCGTCCATCAAAAATAACTGGCTTTTTAAGTCCTTTTTTCATTTTAGCGAACGATGGCTCAGTAAACTCCGGCCATTCGGTTGCAATGATTAATGCATCGGCACCTTTGAGTGCGTCGTAAGAACTCTTCACAAAACTGAGCTTCTTGTTTTTGCCGTAGAATTTCTTTACGTTATCCATAGCTTCGGGATCAAAAGCTACAACGCTAGCACCTTCTTGGGTTAGCGTTTTGATGATCTCAACGCTTGGTGCTTCACGAATGTCGTCTGTATCTGGTTTAAAAGCCAAACCCCACAACGCAAATTTTTTGCCTTCTACGTTGCCTTTGTAGTAATTAAGAACTTTTTGAGCCATACGATGTTTTTGCTGATCATTAACTTCCGTCACGGCCTCGAGAATTTTAAAGTCGTAATCGTTAGCCATAGCAGTGCGGTGTAGTGCCAGAACGTCTTTAGGAAAACAGCTGCCGCCATAGCCGATACCAGGAAACAAAAAACGTTTACCAATTCGATCATCAGAACCGATACCGAGCCGAACTGCATCAACGTCTGCACCAACTTTTTCGCATAAGTTTGCAATCTCGTTCATAAACGAAATTTTAGTTGCTAAAAACGAGTTGGCTGCATATTTTGTCATCTCTGCGGATTTCTCATCCATGAAAAAAATTGGGTTGCCTTCTTTTACAAATGGTTCGTAGAGTTTATTTAAAACTTTCTTGGCTTTCTCGGAACTCGTGCCAATTACCACACGGTCTGGTTTCATAAAGTCGGCAACCGCAAAACCTTCGCGCAAAAATTCCGGATTTGAAACAACATCGTATTTTACTTTGGCATTTTTGCCAATGTGCTTGCTCACTCGGTCGGCTGTGCCAACTGGCACGGTACTTTTATCGATCACAATGGCGTAGTGATCCAAAGTTTTTCCAAGGTCATCTGCCACGCCTAATATATAAGACAAGTCCGCGCTGCCATCTTCCCCTGGCGGCGTTGGTAGTGCGAGAAAAATTACCTCAGCTTCT
This sequence comes from uncultured Candidatus Saccharibacteria bacterium, assembly GCA_964590205.1. Classification (GTDB taxonomy): domain Bacteria; phylum Patescibacteriota; class Saccharimonadia; order Saccharimonadales; family JAGQNJ01; genus CAZPVO01. The sequence goes on from CAZPVO010000002.1 coordinate 96,301, forward strand.
TTGATGCCAGCTTTAAGATCAGTCGTAAAATGCAAACGATCTTCTTTAATATTGCGCTTAAATAGTTTCTCTAAATCAGGTTCGTAAATCGGTACTTGACCGGCTTTCATTTTCTTAACCTTGGCTTTGTCGATATCAACACACGTGACATCGTTGCCCATTTCGGCAAAGCATGTGCCTGTTACAAGTCCAACGTATCCGGTTCCAACAACTCCAACTTTCACCTATCCCCTCGCTTTCCTCTAAAGTTCCAGTTACTACTTTTTTTGTAATCCTGTCTTAGTAATGACCGAGCTTTCCTGATATTCGTAGTCAGTATTAATTTCCCAAAGATCGTGATGTGTGCCGTCAGCTACATTCTCAGCAGCCAGAATTCCCATCAAAATACTGTGATCTTGGTTATTGTATTTGAATGCACCATAGCGACCGATAACCTGCAGGTTTTTGAAACTACGCACGTAATCTTCAACTGCCTTCAGTGGTTTTTTGTAACCACGTCGATAAACTGGATAGCACTTTGGCACGCGAATCACTTTACCCTCTTTGACTTGATCTGCTTTTACCAGACCAGTCTTCACGATTTCTTCTTTTGCCAGCTTAATGTACTGCTTATCGTCCCAACTCCAAAAATCGTCTTCATCAAAGCACCAATATTCCATGGCCAGAATACTTTCCTTCTTGCCTTTATTGATTTCTTTAACCCAGTTTCTAAAGTTAGTAATTCGTCCGGTTCGAAGTTCCGAGCTGTGCACGTAAATCCAGTTGTCCGGAAAAATTTTGCGAGCATTAACTTTTAGATACACGATTAGCGTGTTGCGAAACTTAAGATTCTTGGTAGCCTTAGCAACTTTGTCCGGTACATGCTTCATGCGACTCACAAGTAAGGTTAGTGGCATTGATGAAATCACTTGATCGTATTCAATTTCTTTGCCATTCACAAGTTTTACGCCATACACAGTCTTACCACGAACCAACATTGAATCAATAGGTGTTTGAAGATGTACTTTGCCGCCATTTTTCTCGATGGACTTTTTCATTAGCTCATAAACCTGGCCAGTGCCTTGTTTTGGAAAAGCAAATTGATCAACAAGGGTTTTGTGCTTTTCGCCACCGCCACCAAATACTGCACTTTTTACCGCTTCCCAGAGTGACAACTTTTTAATACGCTGTGCAGCAAAGTCAGCATCAAGTTCAGTACACGGAATTCCCCATAATTTTTCTGAATAAGTTTTGAAAAAGTGTCGATACAAACGCCTACCAAAACGAGCCGTCACCCAACTCTCAAAACTATTTCCCAAATCGCGGCCACCTGGCTTAATTCGCTGCCAGCCATAACTCGCCATACAAAGAAACGCTTCAAAAAGTCCAAGGTTCTTGAGTGCATCGCCAGCTTTAATTGGATAGTGATAGAATTTATTCTTAAAGAAAATTCGGGTCAGACGATCAACCATTTCGTAATCTTTACCAATAACCTCAAGCCATAATTCATTCACGCGAGTATCACTACTAAAAAATCGATGTGGACCAATATCAACGATCTGTCCCCACAATTTCCATGAACGCGCCATGCCACCTACGAATGGTGACGCCTCATAAAGATCAACTGGCACACCTTTTTTTGCCAATTCATACGCTGCCGTAATTCCAGCAGGCCCCGCACCAATTACTGCGATCTTTTGTTTTTTATTCGCCACTATTCCTCCTTAACCCCACCGATCTTTCACTTAGATTAATACAAAATTTTCTTTCTTCCTATAAAATTCCAGAAAAAGACAACAATCGTAGAAACAATCTTAGCAATTCGGTAGTCAACATGCATCCACTGAACCATGCCAGCAATAATTGCCAGGTTTAGCGCAAGTCCAATTGCGCAGATAATAAAAAAGATCGTAAATTCAGCTTTTTTTGAAGCAAGTTGGCGATCGGCAAACACCCACCAAACACTCAATGCGTAATTAACTAGCACGCCAAGCGTAAAACTAATAGTGGCAGCCACCAAATAATTAATACCGAGCTTTTCTTTCATGATGACAAGTGTGCCAAAATCGACGACCAACGCAACAACCGAAACAACCAAGCTTCGAATAAGCTGCACCATCGTATTGTGGCTCGGCTTTAGCTTGACGATTTCAATAACTAAATCTTTGATCGCCAGTATCGGATTGTCATCACCCGGCAGGGGCACTTCCTCGACATCATGAACTTTATTCATGTATTTTCCTAAGACTCCTTTGCCAATCAATTATACCTTAACTCGCATGCTTAGTGGAACCATGTAAAGATGACGCTGACGCTAGCGAACAGCACAATGATTGCCAGCGCAACATTTGTTCGCCATTTGATGGTATGTCGATAACGACCAATCAAAGCTGGCATTAGCAATATGAGTGTTGGAATTAAGTAGCGAGCTTGTAATTGCTCAACAAATGATTGATGCGGATTAGACCAAAAAATGTAGAGACCTGCAAAAATAAAAGCAACATTCGTAAGCGCCACCAACCAAAAGATAATTGTAGGTTTGTTGGCGGTACGCTCTTTTTTATCCTGATATCCAAAACTCAGAAACAGTGCGATGATTGCAACTGCCAAAGCCCATGGTTGCAAAGCAATATCGCCAACACCAAACTCTCCAAAAAATCCGGCGAGCAAACCTGGTTGACGCAATGTTGAGAGAGAAGCTTTTATAAAGCCAAAAGGATGAGTCAGCATAAATTTTTCCTGCACTTTTGGATCGGCGAACACACCAACCGAATGCTGTAGAGCCGTTGGCTGAGTATGCACATGCCGAAGTGATACAAGTGTTAGTGCAAAAGGAATTAATGCCGCTGCGATTACACCCAGTGCCGTTACAAATTCTTTTTTGCTGAACTTAACGTTTCTAAACGGCAATGCCAACAGTGCAAAAATCAGGACAAAATACGTTTGCTTCGAAAGCGCCACAGCCGCTGCCAAACAGCCAACAATAATCCATTGCTTTGTGTCGATATTTTTTTGCCTAAACAAACTATATAAATAAGACACAAACAGCGCAGTTGATCCTAACACAAACGTGTCGGCTGAAAGAGACGCGCCTAAATACAACACCATCGGCAACAGCCCAATTACAAATAATGCCTCCTTGTTTTTGCCGATTATTTTTAGAGCAAAGTATAAGCAAAGCCCTAAAAACACCAGATTAAAAATGCGTGCCGCAAAAAATTGAACCCAAATGCTCTGCGTAAAAATTCTGGCTAAGCCCAAACCAAGTGCTTGTGGCAGATAATTTACAAATGGGTAAATCGCTACATTCGTAAATGGTATTGAATCCTGATTATTTGGATTTAACCTTTGGCTCAGTTGCGCCTTCATGGACGAAAAGTAGTGATACTTTTGTCCTGGAGTTAAAATGTTTTCGCTCACAAAGTTCGTTAAGCTTTTTGGAACATTACCGCCCGCTTCATCACCAATATTGTCAGGCACGAGTTTAAACGTTGAAACTTGGTAGGCTCTATATAAATGAGTGCTCTCGTCGTGCGTGTAAATTGGCGGTGTAACAAAAACAAAAAGCAAACCAAAGACAAAAAATATCGTAATAAATACGTTTTCCTTGGGCTTTAAAAAATTTCGAATTTTGTCCATAAATCCCCGGCTCTTGGTCACTATCAATATACTTGTTTTACAACATAAAAACTACATCTGATATTACAAACTAGTGCTAGAATAGATTGACTAGGAGTACGATGCGAAAGCCAAAGGGTAAGAGCGCAACGACAAAACTGCGCCAACGACTTTCCAAGACAAATTATTGGGTTCTTGCTATTCTTACCGCAGCAATTTTGGTGCTGGTTCTTAATATTTATGTCGCCCAAACCAAACGAGCTTTCACCAGCGATGACGTCGTCACACAAGTTATGGTTCACGACCATATTGCCACTGGCGGCAAGGGCACGCTATGGTTCGGCGAAGACAATTTTGTTATAAAAATTCCTTTTTATCAGCTTGGTGATTTACTAATTGCAAACTCACGAAAGGTCATTATTGCCACAGTTGTTTTGCTCGACGTCGCTGGTTTTATTCTGTTCTTTTATGCCGCGCTTTATTTCTTGAAACGTTTCAAAGTTAGTGGCAAAATTTCGCTGCTAATACTCGTCTGGTTAGCGACGATTTACAATCTGGTCTTTTACTGCCTCATGAATCCGAATCTTCGTAATGTTGAAATTGGAATAAGTTTTGTGGTTCTCATGTTGTTTGCAAAATATCTTGATGGCGATTTTGTATTTAAAACCCGCTGGCAAAAGTTTTTGCTTGTTGTGCTGGCAGGGCTACTTGGAATGTTTTTCTACAGTGATCCGTTTTATATGTATATGCTCGCTGGACCGCTTATTCTGTTTTTGTTAGCACAAATAATTTGGCTCAGGTTTAATCAGCGCATCGGACGAGCATTAGTATTTGTGTTTGCGTCGCTCATCAGCTCATTTGTATGGCTCAAGTTTTTCAAAATTTTCTTTCATTTTTCATTGAAACATTCGGAAACTTCGTTTGCCGCTTTTAATAGTCTTGGAACAACTATTCCGCAGTATATTTTTGATTACTTCCATTTGCTGACAGCTGATTTTTGGGGCCGACAAGTGTTTTCGCCAGTTGGCGTTCAAACTTCGCTTAATGCACTGCTCCTTATTTGTACGACCGGCATGATAATTTACATGCTTGTTCGCAGAGTTAGTAAAAAGACCGATCCCTGGCTGACATTTTTCTTAGCTATGCCGATTTATATTGGCGCAATATTTATTTTTAGTCAGAACACCGTGCTCAGCGGATATGGGTCGGTCCGTTTCTTAGTCATGTCACCGTTTTACATTGTATTTGCCATGGCAATATTTTTTGCCGAGCTTAAAAACATAATGCTTAAACGTTTGCTGACGCTCGTTCTTTGCTTGAGCATTATTTTAAACGTTGGTTGGCTGTTGGTTTCGGTTGTTAGGCATCCTGCCGCTAATCCAAATGCTGCGAATTTTGCCATTGTTGATGCAATTAAACAAAATCATTTTGATAAAGGCTACGCTCACTATTGGGATGGAAACATTAATGAGTATTTGAGCAATTACTCAACTAAAATTGTGCGAGTTGAATGTTTCACTAAAATTGATTGGCTCATGGATCAAGGCAATGAGTCAGTACACGCCGACAAAACGTTCTATATATATGACAAACAATATTCAGCAAAGTGCAGTCCGGATGATATTAATGAAAAACTTGGCGAGCCATCCAAAACGATTCCAATCAATGATCAGATTACGATTTTCACTTATGATTACGATATTGGAGCTAAGTTTAACGAGATGAAACTCTAATGATCACGAGGCTAAGCTGCTATACTAACGATCAGGAAAACCGCGCGTGAAGCAACTAAAACAATTATTTACCAGTCCGTATTTCTATATTTTTATGATTACGTATTATGGTGTGTGGTTAATGTGGGATTCATTGCGCCTACCGTATCGCGGCCCTGCTGGTGTTATAAGTTATTTGCCGTCAATTCACTTTAATCCAACGAATAATTTACTCCGGTTTTTAGTCGCTGTGTTAATGCCACCGATCGCATGTTTAATTTTTTGGCTGCTGACGGGAAGTGCTTGGCGTGGCAAATTAACTTCTAGAAAAATTCGTATTGTTGTTGCTGCACTACTAGTGATAAGCGCAGTTGCTTTGGCTTGTTTTATGGGCATTGTTCAGGGAAGCACCGATTCCAAGAACCAGCCGCAAACTTATGGTGGTCCGTATAACTATGCCCTGCTCGATACATTTCACGAAGGTGAAACCTTAGGCCCAGCAGTTTCTTATCAGCAAAAAGACCTCAAGCCTTATCGTGATTTTGTGATTATTCACGGAGTATTCCAAGATCCTCTCCGTACTGTCATTGCTTTTAAATTATTTGGGCAAAGCATTGGTGCCGCGCGAGCATTTGGTGTAATGCTGCTCATGTTTACATTCATTTTGTACTACGCGTTACTGCTTGTTTTGTTTGAAGGCAATGTTTATAAATCATCGGCTGGTATGGCGGCCTTGGCGTTGTTACTTTTCCCATCACTGACAATTCCATTTATTGGCAAATCGCTGATTGGTGTGGCATTTCCGTTTCGAGATATTCCAACAATTCTGTTTTTGATGGCAGCAGTTGCCGGCTTGAGAGCAATTCTAAAAACTAAAAAGTGGTCGCAAATTATTTATAGTGGTTTGATTGGTTTTATTGTTGCAGCTGGCTTTGCGAACTCGATCGACCGCGCCATGTATATTGCAGTACTCTCAGTTGTTTGGCTCATCATGGTTGGACTGGTTCGTTACAAAGGATTTTGGAAACAAACATTCCTGCCGTATGTTTTTGGTGGCTTGGTTGGCGTTCCCGTGCTGGGAATGGCACTTAAGTGGGACTTTATTGATCTTGCAAAGTACCTGCTTAGCATGTCGCGTTACAAAGAGTACCTCGATGGTGTTCCATTTGTACGACCCGACTCAGGGGTAAGTTTGATTCTTTTAGCCGTTTCATTCGGTGTTTTAGTGGTTGGCTGGTACATTTTGAAGACGCTCACTTCACCTGCCATGAAGCGCGGCAACTTTAAACACAAAGTTAAAACTGCGAGTGAACTTTTAGGAAAACTTGTTGAGCAGTACTATGTCGTGATTTTACTGTTTGTAACATCAGTATTTTTCCTAAGAAGTGCGATCGGTCGTGCCGATATAGGTCATTTAGTATATAGCATTCAGTGGCTGTATTTGCTTATCGCTTTTTTGGTTATTAATTACCTGTCTGCGTCCCGTAAAAAGAATTCAATTGCCTTGGCTCTTATAAGTGTTATCTTGCTTGGTTCAACTCTTTTGTATTACGCTGGTCAAACGTATAAAATCAATCTTTCAAAAGATACTTTCCCAATCCACGCAAGCGACACAAACTTTATTCGTCCGGATTACAAACAAACTGCTGATTACCTAAAGCAAAACCTCAAGCCAAGCGAATCATTTATGACACTAACTTCTGAAGGTTCATACTATTACTTTGTTGATAAACCTTCACCAACCCGGTGGTATGTTTTGTGGTATGCCTACACTCACCCACAGCGCCAGGAAATTGCCGACAAGTTAGCAAATGATCAAAACATTAAGTACATTGTGACGAATGATAATTGGACCAGCAATTTCGATTACGTGCCAAATCCTGCTCGATTCCCAGAAGTTTATAGTGTACTTACAGATAAATACGAACCACAGACTGGCTTTGGTCAGCAAACCGTTTGGGTTCGTAAATAAGAGTCGCAAGCGAACAGTAGTGCGGCTGTTGATTTTTTGATACTTTTTATGGTAAAGTACATCTGTTAGTACAAAAATAAAACTATGGCTCGATACAACATCAGTAAACCTATGAAATCTAACCGTCGCCAGACAATTTTTTTGGCTATTGGTGCAGCTATCGTTATCATTATTGCCATCATCGCATTCTTAGAATTAACAAACCGAACCTACTTCTTTCATAAACGACCAACTCTTGACCAAGTTGCCACTCAATCAACACCAACCTCAAGTAAAGGTGAATCTGGAAGCTCAAGTTCAAGCACTAGCTCTGGTCAAACAAATAATCCGCCAACAAGTTCTAATAACTCCAGTAAAACCGGAGGCTCCGCACCTACTGGCCAACCTCCAAAGCAGCCCTTTGGAAATTTTGTGAGTAGTCATACAATTAATATGGAGGTCAACGAGTCCTCTGTCTGTAATACAAGCGTCGGAGCAACCTGTGTGATTTCATTTACCAAAGATGGTGTCACGAAATCACTGGAATCCAAGGCAACTAATTCCGACGGTGCAGCTTTTTGGCAATGGACGCCAAAAAGTATTGGCCTGACTACTGGTACATGGCAAATTACTGCCACCGCTAGTGCAAATGGCCAAAATGCCAGTGCTACAGACCAGCAAAAACTCGAGGTACAGCCATGAAAAGACTAACTGCTTTACTCGCGATTTTTCTACTTGTCGTCACACTCGGCATGGGCCTAGTGCATCCTAAAAAAGCTCACGCTTCATTTGTTGCAAACAACTTAATTGCTGACGGTGCGTTTGATTTTGTAAACTCAATGAACACCGTCCAAATCGATAGTTTCCTGAACAGTTTTCCAAATAGTTGTATTAGCCCAAACAGCGGATTTGAAGCAGTTGTACCGACAGGCTACACACCAAATGGCGGCTTTACCTATGGCGCATATGTTTCGGCTGGAAGTGTTATTGCCACCGCAGCTCAGGTTTACGGCATTAATCCACAAGTGCTCCTTGTAACTTTGCAAAAGGAACAGAGCTTAGTTCAAGGTGGCGCTGGTTATTGTGATAATGGTGATGAAAATAAATACGCTGCTGCCGTTGGCTACGGTTGTCCGGATAGCGGTACCGTGCATAGTTATACAGATATTTTTATGTACCGCAGAAACGGTGTTCCGCATACCAATACTGGACCAACATGTGTAAACAGTGCTGCAAAGGCCGGCTTCTCTCAACAAGTCATTCGAGCCGCGTGGTTGCTAAAGTTTGGCCAGCAAAGATCACTCGGCCGCACAGGCTGGGCGGTTATTAGTGGATCCTGGGATAATTCAGACGACTTATCAACTTGTTACGGCGGGCCAATGACACAAGGCGTCTTTAAGCGCTGTGCTAGTGAATCTTCACCAACTGCCTACGACGGATGGATAACAATTGATGGTCTGGCAACCCATATGGACACTGGTGGTACTGCTGCACTTTACTGGTACACCCCGCACTTCCACGGTAATCAAAATTTTGTAAATCTTTTTGAAAGCTGGTTTGGTAGCACTCAATCACCGGCTACTTGTACGGGTAGTGAAACTCCAGGAACATACGTGCGAAGGTTCTACAATCCACGAACGTTTGAACATTTCTACTCCGCCTATGATTGTGACATTCCATTCCTACAGCGAATCGGTTTCATTAACGAAGCGCCTGTCTTTAATACCACGCCGTGTGATGCTGGTTACGCCGTGCCAGTTTATCGATACTACAACCCACAAACCGGTCAGCACATGTGGAACACGCTTAACGAGAATCAGGCTCAGCTTGATGCCGGAGGCACAGGCTACAAAGTTGAAGCCGGAATTGTTTTCTGTACAGCTCGTAGTGACTCCGGAGCACCAAATCACGTCATAAGATATTACAACCCAACTACTTTCCTTCATTTATGGGGCCCGCCAGCTTCACCTGCCGACCAAGATATTCTTAACCGCGCCGGCTACACCCAGGTTGAAGGTACCGTTTTCTGGGCACAATAAATTAGTGAATCATTTCTTGAAGACCGGTTTTTAGATCGGTCAACGGCATCTCGCCAAACTCGTCAGTAAAGCGCTCTGTGCTGATTTTGGCACTCTTCAAAAAAGTCTTAGGTTCTTCTTGATGATTAACTTCAATTTTCTTTCCGGTTACTTGCTCGAGCGCCTCGATAATTTGATTCACACTTGTCTGGGTACCACTACCAAGATTGTAAATCCGTTGCTGTGTATTCTCGGCAAAAGATTTTGTGATCATTTTAGTTATGTCGCGGATAAAAATGTAGTCGCGCGTTGCTGAGCCATCGCCCAAAACATTGAGTGGCTGCCCTTCCTGCATTTGCCCTAAAAAGGCCGGGATAACACCTTGGTTATTACGAAAAGCCTGACGCGGTCCGTAAGGGTTTGTCAGTCGATACACAACGTATTCCAGACCAACTTTGCGGTTAAAGTAGGCCAAGTAGTTTTCGATTGCCAGTTTGTTAATACCATAAGGAGACACTGGGGTTGCAGCGTCAGTTTCAGCGGCTGGTTTTTCCTCAGCCAAGTGTCCGTAAATTGCGCCCCCAGATGATAAGTAAATAATCTTGTGGACACCTGCATCAACTGCCTCCTGGAAAATATCGATACTTGGTTTCAGATTTTTTTCAATATCAGTAAATGGATCATTGTCAGAGCTGGCCGGAGTTGTAGCCGAAAAAGCATGAAAAACGTAATTAACACCATTTAGAACTTTTGCTCTAGTGTCAGTATCGTAAATGTCTCCCTTAATAACTTCAACTTGGTCACTTTGGTTGAATTGTGGATCGCTAGTATACAAATCAAAAGCTCGTACCTGGTAGCCAGCACTCACAAGTTCATCAACTAAATGGCTTCCGATGAAACCATTTGCACCAAGTACTAAACACAATTGATTATTTTGCATAAGTCCAAATAATTATCTCATTAATTCAATGGCCAGGCTAGGTCTCTCACAGATCTTTTACAATCTCGTCAATCATCGGCTTGTAACTATGGTTGGCTTGGTCCTGTGCAACTTTATTCGAGTATTTTGACATGTCAGCCAGCGCTTTGTTGCTGGTTTTTTCTTTGTTAAGCACTTGCTCAAAAACATCTGCAATTTGGTTGAAATCAGCACTGTCCAGATAAAAACCATTTTTGCCTTCGAATAATTGTTCGTCAATTCCTGACGAATCGTTTCGCAGTACTGCATGGCCCGCCGCCATGCCTTCAAATACAAACAGCGGTAAGCACTCGCGCAGCGAGTAACAAATAGTCATGTTTGATTCCATCATCAGCTCCGATGAACGATCATGCGTCACACGGCCATAATGCTTAAAGTGATCGCCGAGTAGCTTATCAGCATGCTTAAGAATTTGCCGAGAGAGAAAGTCACTTTCGACACCAACATAAACAAGTTCGAAATCACGATATTTGGATGCGTCTTTTTGATAATTATTTTTCAAGAAATTACCAAGCGCATAAAAAACTGGCAGTTGACCTTTGCGACCATCGCCCATCGTACCTGGCAAAATAAAGCTGAGCTTATCAAAATCTTGTGATCCGCGAACTTTTTGGTACTTTTTTGGAATGATGTACTTGTATGGCTGCTTGCGAATGTTGGTTTTGTTTTCAAAAAACTTTTGATAATTTTCGAGCGCTTTACCTGCCGCAATAAAGATTACAATTTTATTCGATTTTATAAGTTTTTTGATCCGTTGCGCTTCGTGTGGCTCAAATACTAACTCAGGTTCGTCTTCATGCACAAACCAAACTAGTTTTTTGAGTACATTGGATTCGAGCCCATAGTAGAGAGAGTTTTTAAGAATTTGTGTATGACCAACCGTGTTAAGCACGACAATATCATCTTTTATAAATGGCACACCGATTTCGCGGCTAATATGCAGCTGCGGTTTTATACCGGATTTATTAAGCCTAGTAATATTTTGCTTAAGCGCCGGATTAAAAGTATGGAATTCAAACGGTACATTTTTATGCTCTTTGACAATCGTTTCGGCAAGATCCATAAATACGTACGGCGCACCAGAAAAATCTAGTTGGTGCGACACCATAACAATGCCTGGTTTGTCGCGTTTGGTACCGATTTTGCCAGACAAACGATTTTTGACTTTTGTGCGCATAGCAAAATAGGTGTTTTTTGCACCAAATTTTCGTGCATATGCTGGAATCATTTTTGCTTTGCCAGCCAGCTGACGCACTCTTACAATTTTTCCGCCGCGTCTTATTCCATATTGATACACCCCTTGAGTTTGCAAGTCTGGCGCCTGGGCATGCGAATTAATATCTTTCGCTAGATCCTTCGTAACTTCGTCCCAATATAAACTTTTTCGCAAACCTTTCAGATTACTTTTAACATCTTGCAGCGTATTTTCATCCTTAAGAGCATCGACGAGGTTTTTACTAATCGCCTCCGAACTTAGCCCATCAAGTTTAATGGCAGCCTTTTTCGCCAACAACGTTTCGCCTAGTGGATCGCCTCCATTGGTAATAATCGGCAAATCTGCCCAAACGTAGTCAACAACTCGCGTTCGCCAAGCCAGTTCATTTTCGTCGCCGATCTTATTAATCACAACCACGAGATCGCTGTCCAAGTACCAGTCGGCACGGTCATTGTATTTGATCCAGTCTTGCATCACGACGTGGTTTTTACGCGAGGCGTCGGCTTCAATGTAATCAACGAGTTCTTCATATGCTTTCACAAAATCCGGGTGAGTATTAAATGGATTTTTGGCACCCACAATTACTAGCTTTGTTGGGATTTCCTCATTGGCCGCCTCGATTGCATCAATCAGATTACTCAGATTGAACCAAGGATAAATGCCACCAAACCACAAGATTTTTTTGTACTTGCCTCCGTCTTTGCCCATTAATTTTGTAATCGGTTTTTCGCTAACTTTCGGCTCGTCTTTATAAATACCGTACGGCACAATCTTTATTAGTTCTTGGCCATAGGTGACTGGATTAATTCGACCTAAGCCAGAGAGTACGCCCATGTAATAACGCTTTTGGGCCTCGGAGGCGCACAGGAACAAATCACCGCGTTTTAAAACTTCGCCCCAACGATAGACATCATCAGTAAAAGCATGGTATTCGCGGTCAATGTCGTCACTATTTCGTGCAGAGACTTCGACATAAATTGGTACATAACAATCCAGTATTAGCTGCTGATTGGGTTTAACACTCTCGGCAACTTTTACCGACAATCCACCCATGCAGTAGCTGATAATTATTGTATCGAACTCGCGCACCAATGCTTCAATTTCGGTTAAATGCCAGGTGGCAATATTGATACCTTCAAAATTATCTGTAAACTTATCTTTTTTATACTCGTCGCTGTATGCAACAGTTATATCAAGATCTGGATCGTTGGCCTTTAAGCCCTTAGCTAACCCCCAGCATCGCAAACCGCCACCTTCAACTTTACTGTGTTCGGGAGTTGGTACTGGTCCGTTTGATAAGATCAAACACTTGCTCATAGTAAACGTAAAAATCCTGCTTTATCTCAGATTATCTATTAATTTCTACCTGGCTTATTGTATCATTGTAAGGATATCAATTTATTATGAAAAAAGATTCTGAGCTTTTAAGTTGTTGGCCTGATGGGTACTCTCGCTATTACATTATTTCGAGAGCACTGCATGATATTTTTGGAAAGCAGAAAATAAACATCCTCGACTTGGGTGGTGACTCCAAGTGGATGTACGAGTTTTTAAACGAGCAAGGCGTAAACTTTTCGCTGCATATTGTTGATCAGCGCAAACCAGATTTTAAAAATCCGAATGTTAAGTACACCAAGGGCGATTTCTTCAAGCTAAAGGCATCTGAGTATTTATCTGATGTCACGGTTAATACTGATGTGCTGGAACATGTTCCGAAAGACATGAAAATACCATTTGTCGAAAAATGCTTGGAACTTACTAAAAAAGTAGCCGTATTTTCTGGGCCATTTGAAGCGCCAGATGTAACACTGGCCGAGAAGAGTATTGATAACTTGTCAGTGAAAGTTTCCGGGAAGCAGCAGCGCTGGTTGAAAGAGCATTTTGAGTTTGGCAAACCAAAAGCTAAAGACATTGAGGCGGTGCTTCAAAAGCAAAGTCTGCCGTACGTGTGTCTATATTCAAACAACATCAACAACTGGTTACTGACGTTTACGGCAAATCTGGTACATCAACAAGTTAGCAATTTAGAAGATATGGATGGATTGAACCGTTTTTATAACGAACATATCTTAAGTATTGGCGACTCTGCTGGTACGCCATACCGACGAGTGTACGTTGTGTTTAAAGACAAGAGTTTAGCTAAAAAAGTTGATGCATTGCAAAAGGAACTATCGGGCGATGAGTCCACTAAAACACTTTTCTACTCGAAAGTTATGGAAGCATTCGCAGGCAAAGTTATTTCGCTAGGTAAAGAGGCTGCGCAAGCGACCAAGAAAAGCGCTGAAAATGAACGAAAATTGGCAGAGGCAAAAGTTCAGCTTGCTGAGCAAAATAACGTTATCGAAGATTTATCTTCACGACTCGACTATATTCAATCAAAGCTGCCATACAAAGTTGCTCGAAAACTTAAACACACTGTTAAAAAAGTATCACGTAAGTAATTTATTTTTCGTTCTTGTTTTTAAGAATCAAAAGAAATTTTGTGATCTATATTGATGAGCCCAGCACTTTGCAAAGTTTTTCGAACTTTAAACTTTGATAAGTTTTCGCGCCAATCATATGTCGTATGTCCGTCATCGCTAGCAGCAGCCGGTGATATAAAGTAATCACCCGATAGAAACGCGTTTGGCACTTCCCATGTTGTCTCAGTTTTCTGACCCTTCTTAACATTTTTGGTTTCAACCTTCGACCATTTAGTATTGGAAGTAAACACTCGATGCCCGGCTGCGTCCAGAATAGTAACGCCGTACACAGGTGTGTCACAGTCTTTGTTGGCTTTATATTTCACTGTCACAAATAACGAAGTGTCCTTGTCGGTGAAAACAGCTTTTGCATCTGCTGATGGCTTGTTGCTAATCGTCGCTGAAACAATTTCCATGTCACGATTTCCCCAGCGCTCCTTTGTTGCCGTGCTCACTTCTTTGCCACTGAGCCGTTCTTCTTCACGGTTAATAATATCAGTGTACTCGTTGACCACCTTATCGATGTCACCGTGAGCTTTTATGTGTCCTTTTTCGAGCAAAATTCCCTTGTCGCAATATTCACGCAGCGCGTTTGAATCATGGCTGACAAGAATCACGGTTTTCTTATTTTTCTTGAGCTCTTTGAAGTAGTTAAAACATTTTTGCTGGAAAATTGCGTCGCCCACAGCTAATACTTCGTCGAGTAGTAAAATGTCGCTATCGGCACGAATCGCAATCGAAAACGCCAGGCGAACCTGCATACCACTTGAGTAATTTTTGAGCTTTTGATCCATAAATCGCTCCAGTTCAGCAAACTCAACAATGTCATCATACATGGCATTCATTTGCTTACGGTTGAATCCAAGAAGTGCACCATTAAGGAACACATTTTCTCGGCCGGTCAGCTCATGGTTAAAACCAACACCGAGCTCAATAAACGGTGTCAAACTACCTTTAACTTGAATGTTGCCCTCATTTGGCGTGTATATTCCAGCTAGTAGTTTTAAGAGTGTACTTTTACCGCTTCCATTGCGTCCGACAATACCAAAGAATTCGCCCTTTTTAATTTCGAACGAAATATCATTGAGTACTTTTTGGTGCTCAAACGTGCGGCGTTTGTAAAAATTAATGACAGCGCTTTTAACAGACGTTGTTTTTTCATGCGGAAGTTTAAACTCCTTAATGACATCCTCAACTTTTATGGCAATGTCTTCCATCTAGATATTCTCCGCAAAGTTTTTTGATTCTTTTTTGAAGTAACTCACACCAATAACAACAGAAAGTATAACGAGTATGAACGGAATTAGTGCATACCAGCCGCCATCAAAAACTTTCCAAACCGTCAGCGTTTCGTGCGTTACTACACTGTAGCGTGCATCTTGCAATGCCTGCGCTATTGGGTTGATTAGAATAAATTTTTGAATGGTGACATTTTTGATCAGAGTCAGTGGATACAAAATCGGCACTAGATAAAACAAACCTTGCAAGCTGACTTCCCAAATGTAGCTGATATCGCGGTATTTTACGAAGGTGGCTGAGAGAAATAGCGAAATTCCCAGTGCGAAAACATAGACTTCAACCAATATAAGCGGTAAGAATAGTGTCGTTCTTAGCAAATCAGCATGGTTTATAAACATAAAAACCAGTACCACGAGTAAGTTAAGAACAAGGTTAATACTTGCTGAAACGCTCGTAGAAAGCACAATAATCCAGCGGGGAATTTTAATTTTGCGGATTAAATCACCTCGGCCAACAATTGAGCCAAGACTTTGCATAGTCATTTCGTAAAAGAAGTTCCAGATCACAATCCCCAAAAGCAGGTAGATTGGATAATGTGGGATGCCGCTCCCAAGCTTCAAGAATTTAACAAAAACAACGTAGAGAATCAAAAATAACAGGAGTGGGCGAAGCAACGACCAGGCATAACCAAGGGCGGAATTTTGGTAGCGAAGCTTAAAGTCCGTTCGAACTAGCTCAGCCAACAGGGCTCTGTTTTTCTTTGAAAAAATATGTTTCATGAGTAATTAGCTGCTTCCTATTATAAAATAAGGGGCAGATTCTATGAAACACAATATTGCAGTAGTTATACCTAACTTCAATGGTAAGGATTTTGTGGGCAAGTGCCTAGACTCACTACAGGCGCAAACTCATGATGTTCATATTATTGTCGTTGACAATGGTTCAAGTGATGGTTCAGCAGAATTTATCAAAAAGAATTACCCTGATATTGAGCTTATTGAGTTGCCAGAAAATACTGGTTTTACGGGTGGTGTAAATACTGGCATTAAAAAAGCTTTGGAACAGGGAACCAACTATATTCTACTTTTTAACAGTGATGCGGTTGCTGACAGGAACTGGGCAAAAGAACTAGTTGAAGCCGCTGAAAGCCATGCAACTGCGGGAATTGTAACCTGTAAATTTATGCGCAGTGATCGTAAACATTTCGACAGTACTGGCGATTTTTATACAACCTGGGGATTGCCTTTCCCAAGGGGTCGCAACAAAGTCGACTCGGGACAATATGATAAAGCCGAATATGTTTTTGGGGCAACTGGTGGCGCAAGTCTATATAAAGCTGAGTGCTTGAAAGATATTGGCTTGTTCGACGATACCTTTTTCCTTTATTTTGAAGATGTTGATATTAGTTTTCGTGCTCAGCTAAAAAATTGGAAAGTTTTTTATGAGCCTAAGGCCGTCGCTTACCACGACGTTGGTGCGACCAGCTCAAAAATGGGTTCAATCGCTCGCAAGTATTCCATACAGAATTTTATTCTGACCTACACAAAAGACATGCCCGGACGGTTATATCTAAAATACTATCCGCTTTTTTTACTTCAGTTGGCTCGCATGAAACTTGGCGCACTCCGTGATCATCAATTTAGCGCAGCAGTTTCCGGATTATTTAGTGCAGTTCGATTATTGCCGCATGCATTTGCTCAGCGTCGTCAAATTCAAAAGTCTCGAAAAGTCTCCGTAAAAGATATTGATAGTCTCATTGTGCACAGCCGACCAAAAAAGGTGAAACAACTGTGAAACGAATAGTTATTGATAACCGTCTGTCTGGCACAACAACTGGCCGCTACAGCGACAAGCTCATTGAGTATTTGCACAAGTTGCAGCCCAATTACGAAGTGGTTGTTTTAACACGAACGCCCCAAGTTGAATTTGTGAAAAGCATTGCGCCGAACTTTAAAGTAATCGAATCTAACTGGAAAGATTTTTCATTTGGGGAACAGCTCGGTTTGGGCTGGCAGCTGCTAAAGCTCAAAGCTGACCTTGTGCATTTTCCCATTGTTCAGCAGCCGATTTTATACTACCGACCAAAAGTGACAAGCATGCTAGATCTGACGACTATGCGCTTTATTGATCCAAGTAAAAATCGAATTATTTTTACAATTAAACAACGCGTTTATATTTTAGTGAATCACATTGCTGCCCGAACGAGTCGACACATTATTACTATTAGTAATTTCGTTCGTGATGAGCTTATTACCATGTTTCACCTGAAACCAGACAAGGTAACAACTACCTATAATGCCGCCGACAAAATACCCGATAATGCCGAGCCAGTTAAACAATTAGTTGGCAGGCAATTTATTTTCTATACCGGCCGTCCCTTACCACATAAAAATCTACCAAGACTTATTGACGCATTTGGGATACTGCAAAAAGATTATCCAGATCTTGTATTGGTTTTGGCCGGCAAAAAAACCGGGCCATATCTTCAAATTGAAAAAGATGTCGCTAAACGTGGCCTTAAAAATATCATCTTTACGGATTTTATTAGTGAAGGTGAGTTGAGATGGATGTACGAAAACACCACTGCTTATATATTCCCGAGTTTGAGTGAAGGATTCGGCTTACCGGGTTTGGAAGCTATGGTGCACGGTGCTCCGGTGGCGAGTAGTAATGCAAGCTGCTTGCCAGAAATTTATGGCGATGCCGCACTCTATTTTGATCCGCTGGATATTAATGATATGGCCACAAAAATTAGCCAGCTCATCAGCAGTAAATCTCTCCAGGAAAAATTAATTGCCAAGGGTCACGAGCAAACAAAAAAATACTCATGGCAGCGCATGGCCGAGCAAACACTTGAAATTTATAAAAAAGCTCTAAAGGATTAGCTACTGCTCGTCGGTTTCGGAAGCTGCGGAGTCACCAGGTTTTAATACAACGTGTCGGTCACTACCCTCACCCACTGATTCGGTCGTGAGTCCTGCCTCATCAGCAAGTTTGTGAATTGTTCGCCTATCGGCCGCTGACATAGGCTTAAGATCCATTGGCTCACCGCTTTCTTTCACCTTATTAACCCAGGCTTCAGCACGACTCTCTAAACGCTCGGCTCGTTGTTTTTTGTAGTCTGCCACATCAATGTGAACACGGGTTTGCTCATAGTTATTATTGCGCAGCGCACTACTAACAATAAATTGAATCGAGCGAAGCGTATCGCCACGCTGGCCAATTAAAAAGCCGTTCAGATGTGTGGATGGAACATGCAGTTCAATAATGTCATCGTCGCCTTTGGTCGCGTAGATATCCGTGTTAAGACCAAAAAACGACAGCAAATCTTCAAGATATTTTTTGGCGTAGGCAATTGACTCTTCTATGCCTCGTCCTGAATCTTGCGCTGCAGCTTCATTGTCCATTTACTTCCTCCTTTTTTTAGATGATTTCTTCTTTTTGTTGGTTTTGGATTTTTTTGGAGGAATCACTTCACCTTCAATAATTTCGTTCGTCTTCGTATCTTTGGCAGTTGTTTTGCCTTCAAGCTCTTCTTCATCGTCTTTGAGAACTCTGCCCTGCTGGATAATCGCCACGATGCCGCTGGTTAGCCAGTAGAGTGACAGTGCTGAGGGAATATTTACGGTAAACAAGAATACCATGACTGGGATAAAGAATTTGGTGCTGCGGCCAACTGCAGCATTAACTTCGCCTTGATCGGCTTTTTTCCCATCACCAGCCGAGCGCAAAATTTGTCGTAAGCTCTTGCTATCTTTGTCGCTGGGTAATAATTGTTTGCTTTGGTAATACTGTGCAATCGCGCTGCCGGCAACCAAAACCATGGCTGGCCAATAAATCCCGCCGCCTGCTTTAAGTGCCGGTTTAGCCAAATCAACGATACCGAGGAATGTGGCATCAAAGAGATGGATATTGGCAGCCAGCTGTTTCATCCAACTCAAATTTTGAATAAATGGATACGAAAATGTGATGAGCGTGTGCGGATCGCTAACAACTTTTCGAATTCCGCTATACAGCGCAATCAAAATTGGAATCTGTACGATTAATAGACCGATTGAGGAGAACGGGTTGATTTCGCGTTCTTTATAAAGCTCCATAACCATTTGCGATTCTTTTTGACGATCGCCTTTGGCTTCTTTTTTGATGCGTTTCAGCTCAGGTTGCAGTTTGCGCATGGCTTTTGCATGATGCAATTGCTTTTTAACCAAAGGCCACATTAGCAGCCTAATCAGAATCGTAAATAAAATAATCGCCACGCCAAAATTGTGGCCAGGCAGTAAGGCATAAATGAGCACGAGCAAATTAAAGATCGGCTTGACAATGAGTGTCGTAAACATAAATTCTCCTTCTCGTCTTGTAATAATACCACGCTTAACAGATAACAACGAAAGATTTTTGTGGTGATTTTTTTCTTAGATAATACCGGCTTTTTTGAGCTGTGATCCTACGAGTTTTGTAAGTTCCGGGTGGCTGAGTTCGGCTACTTGCTCATCAAAAATTGTAAAAATTATGTCGTGTGGTTGATCGATAGCCGGTAAATACTGCCGGATAACCTCATACACTCTCCGGCGAATTCGGTTACGCTTTACAGCCGACTTGCTAACTTTTTTACTGACCACAACAGCAACTCGCGATGATTTCCGTCGAGTGTTGCCGGCGTAGCGCAGCGCCATATGTTCGCCTCGAACCGACTTGCCTTGTTTATAGACATAGTTAAGGCTGCCGTAGCCATGAAACCGTAGTGCTCGACCAATCAAGTATTTTCCTATTTTGTTAAGGTTTTGCGGCCTTTAAGGCGACGATTCTTAAGGACTTTTTGTCCTGATTTAGTGCTCATGCGACTAAAAAATCCATGTACGCGAGCGGCGTGGCGCTTCTTCGGCTGGTAAGTTCGTTTCGGCATAATTCTTCCTTTTTGAAAACTACGTAGTATTTACAATATTTAACCCACTGATTTTAGCAACTTTTCCACCGCAGACCAAGTATTTTCCACACTTTGACAGAGGAAGCTTGTAACTGTGTATAAATGCAAATCTGTTGCAACGAGTTTGGTATGAACCACTCGAATCACCTTGCATAGCTGTGGAAAAGTCAGTATTCTTTCTAGTACGCTAGTAGTCAAAAACAAGGGTGGAGTACGTGAAGCGGGGATTTATGCACGATAGTGTGTGGCAAGCAGTTTTGGGGGAGATTGAGTTGACCGTGTCGCGGGCAAGTTTTGTGACGTGGTTTAAAAATACTCGGATGATAAAGTACAAAGATAATGTGCTCACTGTTGGTGTGCCGAATGTTTTTATAAAGCAACAGCTCGAGAGTAAGTTCAATGAACTTATTCAGGAGACTTTAGCCAAAAATGGTTACGAGCCGGATCTCATAGAGTATAAAATCCATTCTGGAATTACCCTCAATAAAAAACCCGTTGAAGAGGAGACCATCATATTAAGTAGCTCTCCAAAAAAAACTGTAAGCTCGCTTTCACATAGCTACCGCCAGGGTCTTAACAAAAAATACGTTTTTGAGAATTTTATTGTTGGCTCAGGAAATGAGCTCGCCTACGCTGCCTGTCAGGCAATTGCGCAAAATCCAGGCACAAAGTATAACCCGCTGTTTGTTTACGGTGGTGTTGGTATTGGTAAAACTCATCTGGTACAGGCGGTTGGTAATGCAGTGCTGGCGAATAACCCCAATGCCAAAGTTGTGTATGTTTCGACCGAGCAATTTGTACAAGAATTCTTAGATGCCATTCGTTATAAAAAGAACACGGATTTTGCCGGTTATTATCGAACGGCAGACGTACTTATTATTGATGACATTCAGTTTATTGCCGGTAAGGAAAAGACTCAGGAAGAATTTTTCCATACGTTTAATGCGCTTCACCAAGCTAATAAGCAGATAATTATAAGTAGCGATAAACCACCGCGCGAAATTCCAACACTCGAGGAGCGCCTGCGTTCAAGGTTTGCGTGGGGAATGAGTATTGATATGCAAACACCCGACTTCGAAACGCGCTGTGCAATCGTGCAGACAAAAGCTGATGCGCGTGGTGTTGAGCTGGTTCAGCCAGTTGTCGAGTATCTTGCTACACAGATTCGCACAAACATTCGTGAGTTAGAGGGTGCCTTAAATCAGATTCTTGCGGTGTGCGAGATGCGCGGTCTGACAGCCGATCTTAATCTAGCTAAAAGTGTATTAGGAAATGGTAAAAATCGTCCTCGTCACTTAACATCTAAGCAAGTTATTGAACGCACGGCTAAGCATTTCCAGATTTCAATGGAAGATATATTGGGTCCGAAACGCGACAAAGACATCGTTGTCCCAAGGCAGGTGGCTATGTATATGTTGCGCTCAGAGCTGCACTTGAGCTTTCCTAAAATCGCTCACGAACTTGGCCGAAAAGACCACACAACTGCGATTCACTCTGTTGAAAAAATCGAAAAAGAGTCAGCAATTGATCCACAGCTCAAGAATGCTATCTCTGAAATTAAGGAGCGTCTCTATGCATAAGTTTGCGAATAAGGTCCGGAAAGTTTGTGCACAAAAAACCTATTTATTCACAGGTGCGCTCTTTGTTACTGAGCCTAGTGGAGAAGTTCGTGAATTTTCCGCACGTTTTACTAGTCTTTTACCTACTTTTTTCACAGGCACTTTTTGCAATTTTAATCAGTTGGTTTGTGGTTTTACCCAGTTTCCACAAGCTTTATTACTAAAACTATTAATTAATAAGTTAGTAGAGGTTTAATATATGGATTTACAAGTCACCCAAGAAAATTTAAGCAAAGCTCTTCAAACGGTTGCTCGTGTTGCGAGCCAAAAATCTACCCTTCCAATTCTCGGCAACGTGTTAATAAAAACCATCAAAAACCGCCTTAGTGTTTCAGCAACCAATCTTGATATTGCAATCACTCACTTCATCGGCTCAAAAATTTCCAGTGAAGGATCAATAACTATTCCAGCACGCTTAACACAGGATTTTATTTCAAACCTACCAAGCGGTAACGTTCACCTCAAACAAGATAATCATAAACTCCACATCGTTAGCGGCACCTATGAATCAACTATTAATGGTGCTTTGGCTGATGAATTTCCAGTTATGCCGGCAATCACCAAGGGAGTTACCTGGAATATCCCAGCACAAACACTTAAAAAAGCGCTGAGCCAAGTTATTATTGCCGCGAGCAATGATGAAGCGCGACCACTTCTAACTGGTGTATATATTCACACACATGGTACAAATTTGTTCATGGTTGCAACTGACAGTTATAGACTGGCTGAAAAGAACCTTGGCAACCAAAAAGAAGAGCTATCGATTTTAGTTCCAGCTAATGCCCTACAAGACGTGCTTCGAATTATTGGCGACTCTGATGAAGACGTTGTGATTACTCAGGATGATCAGCAAGTTTTATTCAAGGTGGGTGATATTGAGCTTGTGGCTCGTTTGCTTGAAGGTGAGTACCCTGATTACCGCCGTCTTATTCCAAAAGATTTTGAATTTAGCGCCACCCTAAACAGGTCTGAATTTATTAGTATTGTAAAGATTTCAAGTTTATTCGCTCGTGAAAGTGCCGGCAGTATAACACTCGAACTTGATGAGAAAAAAAATACAATTAGTGTAAAATCGGTTGCTTCTCAGCTCGGTGAAAACTCAGCAACAGAAACCGGTGAAGTAACCGGTAGCGGAAATATAACACTTAATTCACGTTATCTGCTTGAAGGTTTACAGGCCTTGGACGGCGACCGCGTGACAATTTCCTTTAACGGCAAGCTCCAGCCAATTCTTCTAAAAAATCCAGCCAACAAAGAATACTTGCATATCGTAATGCCACTTAAGAGCTAGAACTTTATAATAGGCGTTATGATTACCAGCGTCCGCCTGCAAAATTTTCGTTCTTATAAAGATTCTGCTTTTGAATTTGAGCCAGGCGTCAATATTATTATTGGCCCGAACGGCAGTGGCAAAACAAACCTGCTGGAGTCATTATTGGTTATTTGTCGAGGTAGTTCTTACCGTTCGCATGAAGCGGATTTAATTGCCCATAAAAAAAACTGGTCCAGAGTCGACGCATATTTAGAAAATAACCAACACCGCGTCTACAAAATAAAGCTGGCGAATGAGCGGCTGGATAAAACATTTGAAATTGACGATAAAGTGCTGCGCCGACTGCCCTTTGATCAGACACTGCCAATTGTATTATTTGAGCCCAATCAACTCCAGCTGCTTACCACTTCACCTGACCAACGTCGCTTATTTATTGATAGCTTGCTTGAGCAAACAGATGCACAATTCGGTAGCGATAAACAAGCTTATAATAGGGCGCTCAGTCAACGTAACCGTTTGTTAAAATTGCAGCCAAGTGACATTGCTAAGCAAATTTTTGTATGGAATATTCGCTTGAGTGAACTTGGTGCTAAAATTGTCGAAAAGCGCCTCGAGCTTTTAAAAGTGTTCAACAAAAATCTACCAAAAACTTATCGAGCCTTGGCGGTCAACAAAGACACGCTCGATCTTGAATATGTCAGTAAACACAGCCAACAAAATTACGCATCTTCACTTCTTAAAAAACTCGATGATAATTTGCAAAAAGAAACCGCCAGCGGGTTTACGCTTTACGGGCCACACCGTGACGATATCACGATAAATCTCAATCATCGCTCAATTCAGGCCACCGCCTCGCGCGGCGAAGTTCGTACCATTTTACTGGGTCTAAAAATGCAAGAAGTAAATCTAGTCAGTGAATTTCGTGGCACAAAGCCAGCATTACTTTTAGACGATGTATTTGGAGAACTTGATGGCGGACGCCGCAAATCGTTAACTGATTTCCTGGAAGGTTACCAAACTTTTATTACGACAACTGATGCCGACATCGTGCTCAAAAACTTCAAGCACATCAATGCTATTGTCTTGTAATTTTTGTTTATTGCACGGTGCTTATAATGGTGTATTTGTTGCGATTAACGCCGGCATTATCGATAGCACTATTCATCTGATTAATAGCAATACTTTTTGTTAATGGATCATAGTCAAACTGACCTGTCGCTGGATTATAGGCAAGCGAACCAATATAAGGAGTGATGTAAATAACATTGCCATATGGTGTTACTGTCAGGATTGGATTGCTTTCGATTGCCAAAACTTTTTTATCAATACTATCAGTGTCTTGTTTTGCACTATCAATACTTAGTGCAAATTCTTGTTTTTTGTTGTCCGTGACACTTACAATGTAGCCGTTCATTAATGGCTGCATTCGGCTAAAGTTAAAGTCGCCGAGACTATAGTCGATGTAAGCTGTGCGCTGATCTACGTCAAACTTAAAGATAGCTTTTTGTGACTTACTGGCGGCTAGAAGACCAGTCGGCGTACTTAGAATGCTATTGATATCGTAGACTTTGTAGAGCTCTCGTGGTTTTTTGCCGGCAATATCGTAAACAGTCATAATGTTCGAAGAGTTAAGCAGGCAGAACTTGTTTGTTCCGCAAAATTGAGCACCAGATAAGTCGCCAGGTATCACAAAGTGCTTAACTGCGCCAGGTTTGCCGTAGTCGACTTCCGTTTGACCAGTTACGGGCGCTGCGCCAGGATTACCGCCAGGATTTCCCTGATAATATGCTGTTAGCAAAGTGCCATTACTTGCATCAATGATATCTTGATTTGCCGAAAGACCTTTGGTTTTTGGTTTTCCAAGAGACATAGTAGTTGGCGAGCCATTAATATCTGAGTAGTAGAGCATATTACTAAAGTCCGGCGAATATACCAAAAAACCTTTATCGAACGCTCGAACATTGTAAGTCGAATTAGCGTCCGCACCATTCAGTGCTATACCCTTAGCGTCGACAAGATTAAGAACGTCTGATGCGTTGCCAAGTTTGTAAACTTTGTGTTGAGGATTGTCGGCGGCTGTTTTTATTAGAATGTAATTGCCACTTGGTGTCGTAAATGTTCCTTCGACCTGACCAAGCTGTCCGGGTATCGTTGGGTTCGTAACATAAGTTGGAAAATCTTTTGTCGGCGGTACGTGGTACTTAACGTCTTTATACATGCCGCCAGGACAACTATATGAAAAAGATGATCCATTAATACTGTCCATGCATTGTTCCGGACTTTTTCCTACAAAGACTCGCTCATGCTCGGGTAGCGGCTTGATTGTCACGGTAGTTTTTCTGAGGAATCCGTGTAATGATGTGACCTCCATAAAACTGTCGGTGCCATTTTGGGCAAGAACTTCGTAAGAACCTTTGGGCAATTTCTTCCGCACTGTTTTATCAGACGAATTAAACGTGAGTGTTTTCTTGTCACCTTGTTTGTATAGCTGATATGCATATTGTCCATTGCCAGTTTGGGTGAGTTCAATTCGGGACTGTTGGCTTAACCAAATAAGTGCATAGACTGCGAGAATAGCAATGACAGTAAGAACGATGTAACGCCTGTATCTTCTAGCATATTCCATATTCTTTCCCCCTTTGCTTAATCCTCAATATCATTATGTCTACTTAACCTTTGTTCCATAGCCAGTTATGTAAGGTGCATCCAACGGTTGCTGAGACATTCGTACAGTGTCACCATCGTTACCACCAATAATAGTTGCGATGTTACCATTAACGGCTATCACGATTGCGACGTGTTGATTGTATGGCGCGATATTATTATCGTTAATTTGAATATCACCAGGTTGGGGTGTATAGCCGGCTTTATCATGATAACCACCATTCTTTTCAAACCAAGCTTTAACACCAGTAACAGACGCTAGCCTCCATCCGCCGCTTGTGCCGTCAGTAAAAGGAGTACCTGCTTCTTTGAGAACCCAGCTTACGAAATCGGCACACCATTCTTCTTCAACTCCATCCGAATATTTCTTCTGACAGTCTGATCCCTTTTTGCAGTCTGAGCCGTGCTCGGCCTGTTCTTTTTTGGCTACTTCTACAATACTACTGGCGGCTCCACTACTCGAGCTGTTTGAGTCGCTGCAACCTCCCGACGAACCTGTCGGGCTACCAGAAGCTGCACCTGCACCCGAACCGTACCTGGCAAGAATATCCTGAGCAAAGCTAAGTCTAGTCGCTTCTCGCTCTACGCCAGCTCTTTCATACTCTTTCAGGAAGACATGTTCAGCTTCTTCAACGGTCGTTGTCTTTTTTAGATCATCCCCTGCTGCCTTTTCGTTTAGTGTGGAGTTTCCTTCCATTTGACGCCAGACCAAGTCAAGCTGAAAAGCTAAATCACCTGGGCCGGCAGAAGAGCCGCTGGCTTTATTGTATACATCAAGCTCTGGCAATATTTTGGTTCCAGGCGTAAATTGCACGATACCATAGCCTGCATTGCCCGGTGTGTCGCTGTCGCCGCCTGGAGTTGGTGTGTTCTCGACTCGCCGTGGGTTAATGCCTGACTCAGCTTTCATGTTTCCAAGAACTCCAGCAATTTTGAAAGGCTCTTTATAACCATCTTTTGTTGCAAAGAAATTCCAAGCCTTTTGTTCATTGTCTGTGCCGGCTAATTGCTGGGCAGCACCACCACAGCAATCACTGGCTGCTTGTGAACCACTCTGGCCATTTTTAGCTGCAAGAACTTTGTTGGCTGATGCCTGAATCTGGGCCTTAAGTTGTGGGTCTGCATTTGCGGCTGCTTCAAGCTTATCGATAATTGTCTTGAGCTGTTTTTCACCACCAAACAGAGCAACATCGGTTCCTGCTTTAACGGCGTTAACTACGACGTCTGGGTTTGCCACATACTTCGCAACAGGCCCAAGAGAACCTGCTGACAAGTCATCTGTTACAACAACACCACCAAACTTATAATCCTTACGCAGTAAATCATACGCTGGTTTGCTCAGCGATGCGGGTTGGCCGTTGGTGAGACCTGGAACATTATAGTTGCTCATCATAACCCAGGCATTGCCGGCTGAAGATGCTAGCTTTTCGTAAGGCTTAAGGTCACTTGCTTTTAGCTGATCAAGCGCTGGAGTGTTACCAATTGTTACGTCAGAGTTAACGGTTGTATTACCAATACCTGGGAAATGTTTGAAGGTCGGAATAACCCCCCCGGCAGTTAAACCGTCGGCGAAAGCCTTAGCTTTTTCAACAATCACGTCAGGATTGTTAGAGAACGAGCGGTCAATTTTACCAATTGCATCACTGTTTGGGTTATCGATGTCAAGCACCGGCGCAAAATCTAGTCCAATTCCAGCTGATTTCATTTTGCTGGCAGCACCATTTGCGGCTGTTTTTACTTGATCCGGAGGCATTGTTCCCATCTGTCTGGCGCTGGAAGGCAGGATTTTCATACGGTCAATTTTTCCACCTTCTTCGTCAATACTAACGAGTGGCGCTGGGCTAAATTTGCTTTTGGCTTCAGTAATATTTGCCGGGTCGAGCATTTCATTTGAGAATTCATTCGTCACAAAGATTCCGCCGACGTGATAGGTGCCAATCGCTTCAATCGCTTCTTGTTTTGTATCGGTTCGAACAAATAATATCTGTGCAATTTGATCGCGCAAGTTAGTCAGATTTCCTTGTCCTGGTGGTGCGCTGGTTGGCTGAGAGGTTGGATCTGTCGGATTTGCTGGCGCTGCTTGGGCCGACGCATGTCCGTTAAACAACCTGTTAACTTTTGCCAGGAAATTTTTGCTGCCCTGGTCTTGTAAATATGACGCTGCACCGGCAGGCTTTGATGAATTACCTGTAAGACCATTTGTGACAAGTTCAATCAGTTTTATCTGCCCGGAGCTATTGGGGTGAATTCCGTCACCACCCAGCAGTTTAGCAGGGTCGTGTGTTCCGTCTCCGCCGGGATCAATAGCACTAGCATAATCAAGGACTTTTATTGTTCCGGCGGCGTCGAGTGCCTTGAGTTTTGTGTTCATTGGCACGACGTAAGGAGCAACATTACCGGCTGTAACGGCGATATTGACCCAGTATATTTGAGCCGATGAGTTGACGCCTTTAAACTTACTGATAATTGTGTCGGGATCATTGGATTGAATACCGCCGTTTGTACCTAGGGCAATCACAATTGCTTGGGCATCATGAATGGCGCTCTGGTCGGTATTAAAAGCATTTTCGCCAGTACCTTGTGTCCCAACCTGTGCAGCTGAGTCCTGACCAGGCGTAACCCACGAGCGCCCAACACGGGCACTAATGGTGGCGTTAGGAAACTTTTGTTTATAGGTTGTTGCTACACCAGCAGTTATAGAGTCACCTAAAATGTATACTTTTGCATCACTACTTAAAGATCCCGCGTCTGTTTGAACTGTTTGTCCACACTCTTTAGCGTAGTAGGTTGTATTGTGGATGACAGCATTAATGTCATCCCAGCTAATCGAAGCTCTTACAATCGGCACGAAGATAGCCAGTATGCTAAATGACAGGACTGATATAAATGCAATAAGTCGTTTTATCATGGTGCATCCGCCGCGCAGTTTAGATGAAAATGGGCGCCTTTGGCTTGGGTGGTTGCAGGTGTATCAAGGTCAGCACTTCCACCTTTAGGGCGCATGATATCGTTAGCAGGACCTTTATACTGATCATTTGGTAATCCAATCCAGGACTGTCCTGGCAGAAGCGTCGCAGCATCTTTTATGAATTCTAGTGAGCGGTCATTGAAGCCGGAGTAGTCCTCGCCTGTCGGAACACCGAGATTGTCGATATTCCCAAGGTCAACAGCTAACCCGGCAGCATGTGGTCCACCACCGCCAGTTGTTTGCCAGATAGAGAACTTATACTTCTGAGCCAATTTTAGTATTACGGCCAAAATAGTGCGCTTCATCTGAGGATTAAGCAAGTTAGCGCCACCCTGTATATTGCCGGTAGCTTTTATTTGTTGAATCAGCTCATCTGGAGTGCCTTGTGGCAAGTTTGGATCAACAAGCGAGGCGCTGCCTGAACCACTATCACCTGTTGGATCGGCAATATCATTCAGGTGGTCAAGTACGTTGTTATTTCGTTTTGAAAGCCGCCAGCGCATAACCATCGCTGGGCCAAATTCATTATTATCCTTGCCAAGGTTATGTGGTGAGCAAAGACCTCCATTTTCGTATACATTTCCATCTGAGTCGCGTTGGATGTCTCCGCCTGATAATAATTCACCCATGGTTTTCGTGAAGCACTCGTTATACTTCTTTTCTATATCACCTTCCTTGCCAGATTGCTTAAGGATTACATCATTAGCAAGAGGGAAATAGGTTGGGTCATTTTGAATGGTTTTGAGTTCATCCTCAGACCAGCACCATTGAATATTATGATAGTTTGTATCAGAGTTATTATTATTGGCTTGCGCAAAAGCCATTTGTTGCTTGAATGGATTCAACGCACCAGCCAAACCACTGCTAAAAATCGAGGTGTTAAAGCGGCTGGCTGTACCTGCAAGCGTTTGACCAAACGTCTGTACGTTGGTTAGTTTTTCGGACATGCCAACACCCATATTAACCAGTAGCGAATCAGGATTATCGAGAGCTAAGTAGCGCTGATATACACTCTCTTGACCTTTTTGATCATTGAGATAAGCTACATTGGCCTGATCACTTGACGCCGCTTCTGGTTGGGTGAGTGGTCGCCCATACATCATCTGACGACACATCTCATTACCGGCAAGGTTACCTCCTACATCTGCTGCATTGGCCAGGTCATCCTGCCGTAGCGTACCTCCTTGCAGCGCATCCAGGCGCGACAAGACTATAGTCTTAGCCAATATCGTCAATCCAGCTAATCCAGCTGCCTGTCCAAGCAAGTTAACGACGGCCTTTTTATTAATTATTGTTCGACGAACAGAGGCAATTATTTCCTTAGAAGCCACTTTCCAGGAACCTTCAGCAAGCGCGTCTGCCGCCTTCGAATCACCATCAGTGACAACAGCCAACGCTACTTCAATAACACCAATAGCTGCACCAACTCTCCAGTCAGCTACTGTATGGCAAACAGGCGAAACAACAGTATCAAATTTTTGGCCTCCAGGGAAAAGTGCGGCGAATAGACCAAAGGTTCCTCCGGCCCCAGCTTGAGGGCTTGAGACTTTGTCGGTCGGAACTGGTATATTCCGATTTCGGGCTCGTTGCTCTGGTATTGATGGACTAATGTCCCCAAGGGCACGATTGGTTGCCCCCACTGCTTCAGCAGTGGTCTTGCCAGCTTTTTGCTGGTCTGCCGCAGACTCAATACTGAAGAATTGTTTTATTGCCGTGCCACTTTGAGCATCAACAGTGCCTTGCGAATGCTCAACCGATCCATCGTAAATTGTGCACATTGCCAGAGCAACTTGGGCGACTGTTGAAAACGTCTCAACAGCATGGATTTTAGGATCATTAATTTGGCTTTCAATAGCTTTATCTGCGCCATCTGAGATTGTTCTCGAGGATGCATAGGTCTGGTCGGCTTTTTGCTTTGCTATTTCTGCCGGGTCTGTTGGTGCATTTTGCGAGGGTCCAGTTAGCGCTTCGGCACACTGCGGGTCAGCTATACATGCGTCTTGCTGTGCCTGTGCATCGGTAACTGCATCATCGATTGCCGGTATAACGCTACCTGTCGACGGTTTCTCATTGACTCTTTCGACCCTGTTCTTGAGTTCCAGAGCATCTGCTGCGTTCTCCTTAGTATTAGTGAAATCTTTGCCAAACTTATCCCACCAATGCAGCTTAACGCCAACTTTTTCGTAGATTTTGTTGGCCACGGCACTACGAATAAATGTATGATTCGTTTGCATGGCATTATCCAAATTAGCACTGATTTCAGCACCAAATGTGATGTCATCTTTCGGAGTCAACGGGTTGACCTTGTTTTTCACTCGTTGCCACAAGTTCACCTTATCAATCGGTATTTCATTACCCTTTATGCGTACAGCTTCTATACGCTGATAACCACTCCACGTCGGTTCACTATAGACAAAATCGATGTCACCGGTTGCCTGCATGTTTTTAAACGTCCGTTCAGGTCGCCACTTATCAAGCTTGCCCCATGTATCACTGCGAACACCTTCATAAAAACTTTTAAGTTTACCTTTATCAGCTTCAGAGGCAGTATCGACGGCAATTTTTTCACCGCTAACTTCGTCCATACTTTGCCGAAATGCTCGACCTGTTCGGGCCATTTGAAAGCCGGCAATATGCTCGGCGAGGTTGGGGATCTTAAGCGTCGCAAATAGTATGATAGCTACAAATAATAATATAGCCAGACCGCTTCCACCCAGGCCAAAACCAAAGAGAGCCTTCTTTTTTCCGCTACTTAAATTGGCGGCTCTATTGCTGATTTTATTTTTAAAACCGCTCAAAAAGCCGCTTCCACCACCATCTTGCTGGCCACTGTCGCCAGATCCTTTGCCAGAAGCCTTTACTTTGCCAACAGCTGCACCGGCACGTCTGTAGAAGCCGCCACCAGTTTTATCCTGCAAAGCCTCTTGTTCATTATGGGCGGGGCCAGCAGAGGGGCTTTCTTCATCGTAGAGGCCAGAGCCATCTGCTTCTTTGAGCGCCAAATCAGCCGGGTTCGGTGTTTGACGGTTGGCGTTGTTGCGACGAAAATCCTCAATTGGAGGTTGATTCCATTGGTGTTCAAGACCATCTGAATCTTGGTCTTCTTCACTATCGGGTCGTGATGCTGTACCTGGTCCCATATTACCCTTTTAGTTTTTACCCTTGCTTAGTTCAATTATACGCCTATACCCCTGGTCTCAACTGATTATTCAAATCAATAGTACCCTGTTCGCCGGGTGCACTGCCAATCTGCTCAATTTGCTGGATTTGCTCCGGATTACTGGTAATCAAACTTGTTTCCGTTGCACTGGCAGTAATTTGAATATGCACATGATTCTGACCAGCAAAGAATAATCCCTGGCCAACCGGGAATTGACTGAGTCGCTTACGTTCTTCGCTCGTGAGCTTAAACACATCAGCCAGCACATCAACCGCAGATGTCGATTGCTTAAGCAGAATTTGCATCGAGGCGTTAGCAACGATTGCTCGCCCAAGCCGACTACCCATAAAGTCTTCAACGTCCTGGCTGATAGTAGTAACGCCCAGGTTATACTTACGTGCTCGCTTAGCGAGAGAGAACAAGAAGTTAGCCGAATCTTCGTACTTCATAAATTGCCAGGCCTCATCCACAATCAAGAGACGACGTTTTTTGTCTGTTTTTGTGCGATTCCAAATATAGTTAAGCGCAATATACATGGCGACCGGGCGCAATTCGTCTTCAAGGTCACGGACGTTAAAGACGATCATTTGATTATCAATATTGATATTTGACTGCTGCGAGAATATACCCGCAAACGTACCACTAGTATATTTGCGTAACCTTTGAGCAAGCTGAGGACCAGTGTTGCCCATGTGCAACAATGTGTCGTACAAGTCAATAATTGTTGGTGGCTGAGTGTTGTGAGTCAATGGATCCGCCGTAATGCCAGCCTTGGCGTAGGTTTCAATTAAGGCTGCGTCAAGATCAGCTTCTTCTACAGGTGATAAGGCTGGAATCGTTGCGCCAGACATCTGAGCTTGCGCGCCACCCATCATGAGTCGCAACAAACCATGCAGTGTTATCAAGTTACTTCGCAGCGGATTATCGCCTTCCTCAGCATCGATAACTTTTGGTAGATCAAATGGATTAATACGCGTGGCCGAGTCCAAACTGAGGCGTACATATGCACCACCGACTGCTTCACACATTCGCTGATATTCGTTTTCTGGATCAAGAATCACGATTTCCGTACCGAGCATCATGTTACGCAGCGCTTCGAGTTTCACGGTGAAACTCTTACCCGCACCAGACTTAGCGAAGACAACCGCGTTACTGTTTTCAAGTGTAAAGCGATCAAAAATCACCAAGCCGGAGTTATGCATGTTGATGCCATATAAAATTCCGTTTTCCTGGCTGAGATCAGCACTGGTAAATGGAAAAGTTGTACTGAGCGCACCGGTGCTCATGTTTCGACGAATCTGAAGTTCATCAAGACCCTGCGGAATACAGCTGTTAAAACCTTGTTCTTGCTGAGAAGTAGCTGTTTTGGAATAGACTAATTGCTGACCAAGTAGCGATTCAACTTTGTGGCTAATAAAATCAAGTTCCTCAATAGTGTCAGCGTACAGCGTAAAGTAAAAACCAAGTCGGAAAAAGCGCTCCTCACCCACCTGTAATTTGTCACGCATTTCTTCGGCGTCGGTAATCGCGGCCTGTTTTCCTGGATCACGCACACGGCCTTTTTCGGCATCAATCTGTACACCAGCTTCGAGCTGACTCACCTTTTTACGCAGGTTTTCCAAAATAATTTGGCTTTCCACAGGGTAAATGAACAACGACATATCAATCACTTCGTCGATATTGATCATGCTACTGAGCCAACCAGTGAAAAGTTGGCGCGGATAGCCGTACACGTAAAAAGTTCGTGCAAATCGAGCACCGACTTGGAAGTAAGCGTTGCTATAGATCATCGAGCTTGGCGCGATGAAATCTCGCAATGCAGTAATGCCTTTTTGAAAGGCCATACTTACTTCTTGTTGCTCGCGAATGCGCTGGGCTTGGGCTAGCGCGACAGGGTCAACTTGTTGTTGGTTTTTCTTTCGCCCGAACGCCATTACACCATTTCCTTGTCTAAGTCTGGACGCTCTGCATCGCCGGCGCCTTTTGTGACAACCGGTGTGCTCAGGTCATCAAAATTCTGGAGTGGCTGCCGAGCTGCAGTCTCTGGATTATAGCTGTTGTAGTACAGTTCAATTAATTCCTGAGTAGCCAACGGAACAGCTTGCACACCGCACTGCATCAATCCTTCCAACACGGCTTGGACACGGTTTCGAAGTTCAGTTTTAGCGGCTTCCAGGTCACGCTCGTTAATGGTTACGTGCTCTTCTTTGTTTTGGAACATGCCAACTAAACCACTAAAGAAATTTTTACTTTGCGTAATAGCTTTTTGGACATCAGCAACTGGGAAGAACGGAATCGTTACATAAAACTTCTTGTCCATAATGTTGGTTTGACCAACCATCTGGCCGATGAAATTAATATAATCCTCCATTAACATCACGAGCAACATGTTATCTTGCTCGCTGCGGATTTTGTCGAGTCTGTCCATATACGGGCGCATATCAACGCGCTGAGAACGCATAGCAATTTGAATCGGAAAGTAGAGTGAGTTCAAAAAGCGCTGGTAACTGTTTTCAACAGCTTCACGTTCTTGCGGGCTCATCAAATCAAAATTGATTGATTTGGCCATAATAACACTTCTAAACGAACCGTCATTCATAATCACAATGCCGTCGCGAATTTCAGCAATGTGTAGTGTGTTCTGGGTACTATTCGGGTTATTTTTCTTTGATGACGGAGCACCTTTGGCAAACTTTGGATGAGGGGCTTTACCAGGAAGTCCTGGAATTGCACCCGCTTGTGGTAAACCGCCGGCTCCACCAGGAGCAGGACTGACAACGGGTTGTTGCGGTTGATTTGGAGCAGAAGGATTCATGTGTATGTCTTACCCACCATTCTTTTCGGTGTTGAGATTGAACAATCCCAAAGCCATTAGGCTTGTCTACCGGAGAGAAATAACGACCTCGTCATCAGGTGATTGATCGCCCTTTTTACGGTTAGCTTCCCGCTCCACAGTAGAGATGTTCAAATCGTTGTTTTTAACAAGCTTAAGTATAGCAGGATCCGACGGTGGTGTCACCGCTGTTTGTGGGGCAGGTTGAGTTTTAACTTGTGGTGCTATTGGTACTGGTTGAGTGACTGGTTTTGGCTGACTGATAATAGGTTGTCGAACAGGGGCCGTCCGGGCAGTTGGTGCCGCTACGGGTCGTGCTGTTTGCTGAACTTGCTTTTGATCGTCAGCAATTTTACGCACTTTTTGCAGTAATGCCTGCCGGTGCATCTGAGTTGATGCCTCTAAGCCATGCTCAACATGCTGAGCAGTTGCGGTATCTTCATTCAGCACATCATCTTCCGGGTCTGGCACTATGTCTGGCACAGCTTGAGCAGTTGGAATAGCCAGAAGCCGGTCGTCACTCTGTGAACCTGGAACAACTACTTGCTGTTGAAATACAGACGTATCAACGTTTTTCACGGCCCAACCACGAGTGTCCAATGTGTCTGCTAAAGCTTTTAAACGACTTCTTACTTCGGTATCACTAAAACCTTTACTAACAACACGCTCAATTTTTTTAGGAACAGTAATTGTCACTAATTCTTTAACACCCGCTTGATCCCACACTCGACGACGCGCTTTAAAGTAAAACTTTATCTTGGCGAGCAACCAAACTTCAGACGGTTGATCACGTCCAAACGGTGCAGCGAGCAAACCAAAAAATGCAATTGGTGGCAAAAATGGGATAGCTAAAAACCAGTGCCACATGGCAAGCTTAAAGCCAACAAAACCAAGTACAACAACGATGGCAGCATAAATAAACTGCCGCAGACTCAACGGTCCGAGCAACTTATCTTCTGCCTCAATATCCTGAAGTACCTTATACTGTGCCACTACTATTACAGTGTAGCAAAACCGTAAGATTTATGAATACTAATTACTGAAGCAATATGGTTACGAAGTTTTTTTGCGTCGTTCAGCCTTCACCCAGGCAGGACGAATGACCCTACCATTCAGAGTATAACCAGATCGCAACTCTTCAATTACCATGTCTTCGTTATCATCAGTATTTGGAAGTCCGTTGTCTGCAAAATCGATTGGTTCGTGGATAGCTGGATTAAAATTGCCAGCCGTTGGAATATGCTCTACGCCAAGAGCGTATAGCGTATTCATGAGACTATCGAGTCGATCCTTTTTGCTTTGGAGCTCTTCAGCATTATCGGGGGTCTGAGGAGTTTTCTTGATTGCAAGTCCCAAATCGTCTATATCTGGTAACAAGTTACGTACCACCGCTACTTTTCTAGCTTCTGCTGCTGCATCTGTTGGAGCTGATTCGGGTGCTGGTGGCATTGGAATCGCACCGCTATTCTCAGGAGATTCTGGAGCCGGAGATGCTGGAGTTGATTCTGGGCTTGCACCAGTACCAGGATCGGGAGCACGATCTACGACTACTTGAGCACGACGAACGACTTCACCTGTATCTACTAGTGTATAGCCACGGCGATACTCTTTTGTTATTCTCTCGTATACTCCTGGGACACTATCTGGTAGAGGTGTGCCATCTTCTGCCACAATTTCATGAAATCTTGAATCTGCTACAACAGGCGAAACTGGTCCTCTGTATTCGTGTAATTTACTACGATCAGCAACGGCCGGTATACGACTTGCGCCAAGCGCGGCAAGTTTAAACTCAAGGTCTTTGAGCTTGGCCATATTTTCTGTATATAACTTATCGCCACGTGCGTCTTTCATGCCTTTGGCTGCTGCGATAGCTGCTTCGGCAGCATCAAGCTC
The DNA here is from genome assembly GCA_964590205.1 of uncultured Candidatus Saccharibacteria bacterium. GTDB lineage: Bacteria > Patescibacteriota > Saccharimonadia > Saccharimonadales > JAGQNJ01 > CAZPVO01. The sequence goes on from CAZPVO010000002.1 coordinate 132,809, forward strand.
TGGCAAAATACCAGAGACAGCTTGCCGGCGCAGCTCATTTCGGGCGTCTTCTTCTGCTTCGATTTGATCAGGAGTTTTTGGTCGTTCAACAGGCATTGGGAACTTGCCACTTCCGGCAGCCAGGCGACCCAAGCCAGTAACAATTGCGATAAGATGTTTTACTTCGTGCTCGACATTGTCCATAGAACCAAGTTTCTTTAGGGAATCGAGGGCCCCTGCACGCTGCGCTTTCGGCAAGGAGTTAATAAGCTCCATAGGATCACCGACTTTAGTCCAATCTGGGCCTACAGTTGTAGCAAATGCTGCTTCTCCGGCCTCTAATACCTCATGAATGTTTTCATTGGTTGGGACTTTTCCGACAAGGGCTGCCGCAACTTTAAATGCCGGCATATATTTTAGAAAGTTAGTTTCACTGCCCTCTTCACTATGACCCAATCCCAAGTCTGATTCACCGGGGTTATAATTGTTCCTTTGAGGACTTCTAGTTGATGCAATGCTGCTGACTTCATAAATTTGACCATCACTGCTGAGCATGGCGAAGTCGCTCACTTTACTTCCACTACTGCCAATACCAAACTTCCAGCCTTGAGGTGCCGGCTCGCGATCTTTATCGTTCTTCCAGCCACGCTTTGTATATTTCCTGCCACCTTTTGCTAATTCATCATGGATGGTTTGATGTGTTTCCGCTTGACTAAAAGCTGCTGGACGCGCTTTACCCAAAAGTGGGTGAACGACAGTTGTCAGTGGATAGCCAATTCTTGAACCTGGTCGGGGATGACCTGAGTGGTGATTAGCTTCGTCAAATTCTTCATGTGTTGTATAGACTGTATTCGTTGGAAACTCTGGAACAGGCTCGCCTTCATCGTCAACTACGGTCTTACCCTTTTCGTCAACCTTATTTGTAGTCGAAAAAACACGAGCAACATCTGCACTCTTCATTGCGATAATGCCTACAAGTTCTGGCACTACTTTTATTAGTTCCATGTCGTGATCAAACTGTTCAGCCTGAGTTGCGTGTGTTTTGTCGGCATATGCCCAAAGTCCAGGTATGCCAGGCAATTCGCCAAAAGGGTTTTCACCAGGCAATGGACCTGGTTGACGTCCGCCGGCTTGACCGAAGGCTACCGGAGATAGGGCATTTTTGTTGTCGACTTTCATAGGTGTTATTATAACAAATAATTACTAAAAAAGCAAGTATAGGTTATTGGTTAGATCAAACAGAGTTCTTAAGAACTAACTAAGGCCTGCTGGGCCAACACCGCCACTACCAAGACCACCGGCACCACCAAACTGACCACCACTCGGCATGTTGCGACTTGCATCAATATTCATTTTATCTTCATCACTTAATGAGCCGCCGATGTTCACTAGTGAACTATTTTCATTGATAAGTTGCTGGACTGCACCCAAGGTATCGCCCGCGGCACCAGAGACAGGTCCTGTGAGTCCGTACAATGTGGCGTCAACACCATGCGCCTTCTCCATAAAGGCTTGGTGAGCTTTGGCTGCATCTTCCCGAACGTGATCAGGCAAACTAGTATCGGTTATATCAGATACTGAATTAAACCCATCAGTTCGATTATTAATTGAAGCCTCAACATCTTCTTTACTCATGCCGGACTTTAGGCCATCTTTCATCCATTTTTCACGTAATGTTGCCCTACCGGCATCATCAGTTTGGGCATACTGTGCAATGCCCAGTAGGTCTTTGACATCTCGGACGGCTTCTTTCTTCTTTAGGCCACCGATAGCTTGATAGTTTTTAGAGGATACTCTGGCAAAGTTACGGCCTGCTTGCGTACCTGTAATAAAGTTACCTTGCTTGTCAACGCTGTGGCTATAACCAGCTTTACGACCAGAGCTACCATTAACTTCCGAGAATACCAGCATACTTTCTGCAAAGTCATTATGACCGCCACTATCGGCTTTAATTTTGTTGGCCATTTCGACCATAGATTCTTCACTACCAAAACCGTGTGCTGACAACCCAAGCATGGCCGCACCAGCAACACTGGCGTAACCTTGACCGTCACGGTGGCGATTAAGAACAGAGCTTTGGATTCTAGACAGTCCATTGGCGGCAATACGCTCTGTACTGTCATTACTTGCAGCGAGAATTTTCTTAGCCTTATCGAATTTTTCCTGCGTGTCCAGTACACTTCCGACAACATTACCATGCTGATCAGTGGTTGTTAGGCCTTTCTTAATGAACTCTTCGCGCGTTTCAGGGCTAAGGTCTGATAGTGAACCGCCAACGGCCGCAAAAGTTTTATCGTTTACGTCAGCGGTATTATTCCAACCTTTCATCATCTCAACAGTTTGCTCTTTTTGAGCGTGCTCAATTTTACTAGCCAACTGCATTCCGCGCTTACCAAACGGACCTCTACCACCTTTACCTAAGTGATATGGCAGTCTTTCATCGGCATCAAAAACCCAGCCACCAACTTTGTTACCAAAGCGTCCCCTTCGAGTATCAGTATTGTAATGGCCAGCATTACGGAAGTTTTCAACACGCTGTTTGCGGCGTTCGCCACGGAAGTTTTTGAGCCGATCGAACGCACCTTTACCACGATCGTTAACGACACCACCAACGGTTGCAATAGCACCACCGGCAAGTCTAAATGCAGCAGGTAGGGCAAAATACGGGCCAAAATAAGCCACAAACGCAATCACACTACTTAAGAAACCTGTAGCAGGTGCGGCCTGAGCCAAAAGACCGTTACCGGCTGATGACCCGGCGGCTGTCGCATTAAGTGTTGCAAGCTGCGCAATAACTCGGCCACCAGCAATGAAGAGGGAGATTATTGGGAATACTACGAGAGCACGCGTAAAGAAATCCCACCACATCTTCCAGGCTTTTTCGGTATTAGGTAGAATCCAGCAAACAATTGCAACCGGTGCAGTTACCACCAAAAGCATAATGAGAATTTGTCGAAATATAAGTGTTCCAAAGGCAATAGCAACTGCCATCAGAGCTGTGGCCACGAACGAGAGAATGCCTACAAGGCCTAATCCCAGCACGAACACACCAGTACCAATTGTAAATAGTGTGGTAAGACCTTTGTCTGAACTAAAGTTTATACTGCCGACGTCTTTGAACGGAGCATACAAAAGCGACCGTACCCCTAAGCCAATCCAGTTAAATAAATCAATCGCAAACTTACACAAATACCACGACAGCGAAATGCCAATCACGCCAATTAAAATTTTTGGCAACACTTTCTTGATCGTATAAGCATCAAAGACTCCGAACGACAAAGCCTGGGAAATTATCATCACTAGACCGATTATTACCAAGAGAGCCAAGGCAACACTTCGAAATGCAGCCCACACACTAAACAAAGCTTTTCCAGGGGCATTATTAGGATCAGCACAGTCTTTGCCCTTTTCGTCGTATACACTACAACCACTATCAGTTTTAATAGTTAGCTCTTGTGTAATGGCGTTATCAAGTGTCTTAACGGCCAGCACGCCAGCGTCTACTAGCGGACACATTAACCAGCTCAGAGGATTAGAGAGACTTTTTTCACACTCTGTTTGTGGTCCTCCACCAGACGAATTATTATTGTTAGTACTTCCAGCGGGTGGAATTTGGCCATTGAATTGTGGGTAAACTTGGGCATTCGGTGCGGTTGGCTTACCACCATTAGCCAGTTCAACACCGAGTGGTCCAGCCGTTGCACATGGGAAAGGGTGCGCACCTGGATCTTGATCAGTAACACAACTTCTACCAAACTGCTGTCCAGATGTTGCCCCATCATCTAGCTCAATCCATTGAGAATCCTTGTCGTTCTTACCTTCAAATAAATATATGTTTTTATGGGTAGCGTATAGTGGGTCACTTTGAGGTAATTTCGAAAATACACCTCCTGGTGCAAGTGGTTCACCAACAGCATTCTGTACCTTAATGTAGGGCATATAAATTCGGTTATCATCAAATCGATAGGCAGTTACAAACTTATTTTCAGGTTTGTTTATATTGATAGGAAAGACAGTATTCTCAGATGGGACAATAGGACAGTGATCGCCACCTTGTGAGAATTGATGTATTTTCAGGGAAGCTGGCGATGGAGCGCCATTCTGGTTAGCTTGATCAATAACTGGGAATATTTCATTATCACAACCTTGGTCTGTCTCTCCCAAGTACTTGTTGTCTGTGTTCGAAATATCACCATCAGTAAAAACAGCACCGTTATAAAGGATATGGGCTTTGTCTACCCATTCACCATTGAGTGGAGGCGGTGGATTCGGAGCTGAACGAGCGGAAACCTGTGCGAGCGGAAAGATTAAGGGTGCCAACAATGGAACTGCCATAAAGATCGCAAAGAGAAGTTTTCGACGAAAGTATTGGTTTATCACTTTTTCAGTAAGCTTTTTACAGCCTATATCTTATACTATTAACACCATTAATAGTAGCACTTACAGAGTATTCCGCATATGCTTGAAATTAACCTCAATTTCAAATCTAATTTATGGTGCGAGCAATGCTAGTTACGGTGACTTCACCACCGCTAACTGTATATGAGATATCGATGCCATGCATTGTGCCCGAGCTAGTTGATCGATTCACGTTAGTGGCGTGAGTGTTAGGACTTTGCCAACTATTGTTACCTGTGGCGACATTGAACAATACTGCACCACCAGTTTGCTTGACGTGTTTATCTCGATCTGGGCCATCAAATTTAAATGTTGCTGGACTTGATGGAAGATCATAAGTTACAAGCTGAGTGCCAGTATTTTTGACTCCTGGCATTTGATCACGACTTGGTATAAGTTCGCTCTTTTGCATACTTTGGCTAAACCCAGCAAGACACTGTGGGTCACCGGTGCTGATGTAACAATCTTCGTTAGCGAAGACGATTTCGGCAAATCGCTTAGGATCACTTACATCTTGAATTGCAGGAATTTTTACCTCTTCACCACTTGAAAGATGCACAGTGAATGATTTTTCACCAGGAAGGACTCGGTTAAGTTCCATTAAGCTAGTGCTCGAATTTTTTTCTGCTGAAGTAGTAGGGTGAGCTTTATTAAACTCTTCCTCGGTCATTGGTTTAGCAGTTGGCTCTGTAACCGGAGAAGCGGTTGGTGCATTGCCTCCTATCACTACTGAATCATTGTTTGGATTGGCGGGAGCGGCTGCGGCAGGAGTACTCGGTTTAGTGGATTCTGTGCTACTACCTGATCGGCCGATTGCTGCACCAGCTGTTAGCAAGCCAGCTACAGCAACTACAGCACCACCAGCAACTACTGGTGTACGCTTGTACCATTTCTTTTTGTCGGCTGCAGGGCTACCCTCACTAGAGTCATTACCGCCAGATGCACCTAAGTCATCTGCCACCTGAGCATCTACTTGAGTTCCCAAAGGATTGTCAGCAGGTGTTATAACTTGATCTGTTGGTGTTGATAATTGAGCGTCAGTTGGAGGCATAAAGTTCGGCGTGATGACTGGTAATTCTGCAGTAACGGGACCTTGATCCACTGTCTCACCCATAGTTTCCTGGTGAGTTGTATCTGGTTGAATGTGGTGTCGGTGAGCTAGAGCCATAATTTACCCCTTATGCTACGCTTTAATTATATCATATTTTGACAAGACAATAGTATCATAGATTGGACAAAATTGCAAGCATAAGCATGTATTTACTACAGAACTACTACTCGCCTCTTTCCAGCCACTGTTATTTAAGTTATGATTGAACTAACGGTTAAATAAAAATGCCTCCGGAAAATTCAAAAAACGATTATAGCTTTATCACTGACCAACCAGTCCCAGAGTCTGAAGAGCCAAGACGCTCGAAAAAAATCTTTGTTGTTATAGGAATAGCGATAGTATTATTAGCTGCGCTGTTGCTCGTGGGCCTACTGGTCACCAAGAAATCGACGAACATTAAGCCAGCACCACAGCCAGAAGGTCAAGCTGAATCCGCCCAATTTTTACAATACCTTGGTCATGGTGATAGTGAAGCGGCATACAATATGTATCCTCCGGGGTATAGAAAAGATTCTGAAAAAGCGGCTTTCCAAACATACGCTAAAAGTTTTTCAGAGAATATAGATGTTTCGCGATGTAGTCTGCGTAGTGATGTGAGTCAGATAGCTGACAATGTTAGTGTTTTTGTTTATCGTTGCCACTACTTTAACAAGCCAGACTCTAAGTATGTTGATTATGGCCTCGTTTTTACAAAGATTAACGGCAAAAAACAGCTAACACAAATGTTTGCTGCGGGGTTTAGCACGTGATGAAACGAAGATTGCTTATTATTAGCGGTTTGATGGTGTTTTTTGTACTTGGGGTAATGTTACTAAAAGTCCCACATGTTGCAGCAGAAATTATCTGCTACGAAGACTATACAGATGGTAGTGGCACAGATCACCCGCAGTTTTTAACGAAAGTTAATCCCTGTGATGGATTCGGTGACGCACCCATCTCTTCACTTAATATCCCAAATTATCATCTTATTGCCCAAGCTCCTCCACCAGATGGCCTTGGGCATGATTTACAGGATGGCTATTGTTACACCATACATAATGGAATAGCTGGTATTCAAGAAAATCCAATCAATCCTACTGGCAATATAACTGTGTGTAAGGCTGAAGCAGAAGCAGCACAAAGGACTTCATCACCAACCCCATCGCCAAGTAATCCAGCGCCAACTCCTACTCCTGCACCTTCAGGTGGGGGCGGTGGCGGAGGAGGAAGTAGCGGCTCTAACAATAGTCTGCATAATAATACGATTGCGACCGGCCAGGCACCTCATGCAAATACCCCGTCAGCGGCGGCTCCGATTTGTGACTATTCTAAGCCTTTGACAGATGAAGAAAAAAAGAATGGCTGTATAGATCGCTGCCCGGACAATGCTTCAGGACAGTCTGGTTGCGGCTTTGAAACCACAGATTCAAAGTGTGATCCAAATAACAATGGCGGCAAGAACTGTCAATTATACGATGGTTTCAACACTATCGCTAATGTACTTGCGGCCGGTGTTGCGGTGGTGGTTACCGTAATGATTATTCTAGCCGGTATTCAGTATTCGACGTCCGGTGGTGACCCTGCAAAAGCTGCAGCAGCTAAGAGTCGAATCATAAAGGCACTAATTGCTCTGCTGGCATTCTTTTTGATCTACGCACTTTTGCAGTGGCTTGTTCCAGGAGGAATATTCTAGGAGGCTCCCATTTACGGGACTTTTCAACCACTGTTTTTTACGGTATTATTAAGCAAATGGTTAAATAAAAAATGACCCCAGAAAATTCAAAAAACGATTATAGCTTTATCATGGACCAGCCGGGTCCAGAATTGAAGAAGCCCAAGCGCTCTAAAAAACCTCTTGTAGTGATCGGTGTAGCAATGGTGCTTTTGACTGGCCTGATGGTCACAAGTTTAATAATTAGTAAGCGTGCGACTAATGTGAAGCCTGGCTTTAACGCCAGCCAGCAGTCAGCCCAATTTTTAACCTACGTTGCTAATGGTGAAGATGAAAATGCTTTCAATATGTATGCTCCTTCTAAGCAAATTGAAAAAGATTTTTTTATTAACAGTTTTGCCAAACCGTTTGCAAATCTTTATGACATAAAAAGCTGTAAAGAAGTGCCGGCTGATGCTTCCCAGGGCAACACTATTAATGTGGTATATCGTTGTCCTCGCAAAAGTGATCCAGCGAACAAATATGTTGACCTGGCGTTTGTGTATACTCAAAATACTACTTCTGGTAATTATGAGCTAACAAGTGTAACAATGAAGGCAATAAAGGCATGAGAAAACAGATATATGTTGCGGCCATCGGGTTGATGCTTACTATGTTTATAGGCTTGGTATATATCTTGCCCACTCAAAAGACATTTGCTCAGACAACTGTTCACGCCCCAGTTTGTTTTATTGAACATAACCCTACAAATCTTGAGCTGGTTGATTGTTATGGTGACCCTAATTTCCAACAAATATGGGCATCTTTTGGGGGAACAGAATTTGCCCAACATAGTTTTTGTTATCGTATTACCGAGGGACAAGCAGGTATTCAACAAGTGGATCGAGATTCACCTGCCTGTGGAAGCTGGTCACAAGGTAAGAGCGAAAGTGCCGACAACCCTTCTACACCGTCACCTTCTACACCGTCACCATCTACACCGTCACCATCTACACCGTCGACTGGCAATACAACTCATACCAACAATGCGCCAGCGCCTTCTCCTGCTACCCCGGCCTACACAAAGCGTGATGGTGGCTTTGAAACTGTCGATCAAAACTGTTCGGCCGATAGCGTAAACGGGAATGGAAGCAAAAACTGTGATTTATTCAAAGGCCTCAACATAATTGCCAATGTTTTGGCGGCCGGTGTTGCGGTGGTGGTTGTCGTTATGGTCATCATTGGGGGTATTCAATATTCGACATCGGGTGGTGATCCGGGTAAAGTTGCTGCTGCCAAAAGCCGTATCTTTAACGCGGTGCTGGCATTGGTGGCGTTTTTCTTCTTGTATGCGTTCTTGCAGTGGATTGTTCCAGGAGGCATTTTCTAGATGGACCCTGACTTGCAGCAACCTGGCAAACCACCTGTTTCTAAACAGGATTTGTTTATGTCGCCTTCTCTGCCGCCGCAAATCGAGCCTAATAAGCCAAAAAGTAAAAAGAAGCTGGTTTTTATTGTGGCCGGTGTTGTTGCCCTTTTGCTAATCGTTACAGTTATTGCTGTTGTGTCCTCGCCAAAGAAAAAACCTACGACAACGAATACAGCTCAATCTACAGGTGAAAAATCTTTTGCAAGTACCGATATGCAGAAAATTGTTCAACAATATTTATCTGATATGAACACCGGTAAATATACAGACGCGTATAAATTAATCAGTATTTCAAATGTTACGCAGGATCAATTTGTAAAGAGTTATGCTCCAATTTTTGCCAGTTCGTACGATATTAGTAAATGTACTATTCAAACAGACAATCAAATTAGTCACTCTAGTGTGGTTGTAAACTGTCCGCATAAATCTGGCGGTAGTACTGTGCTTGAATTTAAGTTTGATAAAGTTCAAAATTCGCTGGTGATCGTTGAAGTTAAATCATTGCGAGAGGATAGAGCCTGATGCGTAAAATACTCGTGTTACTGGCCTTTGTCACACTCAGCTTAACGAGTTTCGGTATATTCCCACGCATAGCCCGAGCAGTTGACCCTGCCAAAAGATGTTTTGTGCAAACACCTGTTGGTCCGGGCGGGCTTATGGATTGTGCTGACCCAACGGTCGTACAAGGGCTTACTGGAACACCAGGCTTTCTAGGTCCACCACCTACCGGATGTTGGAATGTTATTCTTTCGCCGGGTGCTTCTTCGATTAAACCAGCTGATTGTAACAAAGAGCCGTTTGGAAATGCTGATGCAAAAGTCATTGTTTGTAAAAATGGTAAGACGGCTACAGGTACTCCTGATCAGTCAGATGAAGATCTCTGTAAAAGTGTAGGTAGTGTACCCCAAGATACGACTTTAACTTGTTTGGATGGTACATCGGCTACGGCTCCGCCCAACGCGACAGATCAGCAAAAAATTGATGCCTGTAAAGATCACTGTGGCTACAATGTCACCAATGGTGCTTCAACTGATCCGAAGTGTAAAGATATACTAGCTGGTAACGGCGGTACGATACATGCCGGACAAGCAACAACGTGCAAACTCAATAAGAACTTCTTTGTGCCGACTTGGTACGAATATCTGCCTGTTGCCAACAACTGTGCAATAATTTTGGACTTCAAGGGTAACCCGGGCCAGATATGGCTTATAGGTTTAGCTATTGCCGATATTGCCCTGCGACTGGCCGGTCTTATCACGGTATTCGTGATTATCAGTGGTGGGTATAAGTACATTATCAGTCAGTTTGACCCTGAGGGTACTAAAAAAGCCAAAGATACAATTCTAAACGGTATTATTGGGCTGGTGATTGTGATACTTTCGACAGCTATCGTAAACTTAGTAGGAGCACTATTTAAATAATATGCATTGGCTTCACGTAACACTACACTTTGTATCACAAATTCAAAACCCTTTGCCGACGACCTATGATGGCACACAGGGCAGTACGGCGCATTTAATTTCCAATGTTTTAAAAGTTATCTATATTGGGCTTGGTTCCATCTCGGTACTTATGGTCACAGTTGGCGGATTTATGTACATTACATCTGACCAAGAACCCCGAAAGCTCAAGAGTGCTAAAGATACTATACTGTACGCTATTATCGGCTTATTTGTAGCATTAGGTGCCTGGGGAATTGTTACGTTTGTTATGAAAGGGCTATTCAGTTGAGACGCTTACTACTGGTATTTGCGACGGTGCTAACTATGAGTTGCCTACTATTTGCCCCGGTGGCATTTGCACAAAGCGATGGCACAATCAATGATGTCTGTTCTAAAGTTCAGGGAGGTCAAAAACCAGCAGTTTGTAGTAATTCTGGTGGAAGCACGACGATTGATAACAACTCAATCGTTGGTCCGAACGGTATTATCGTAAAAATTACCCACCTGGTTGCAACAGCAACTGGTGTTGCTTGTGTTTTTATGGTTATGGTTGGCGGAACAATGTATATAATGTCTGCAGGAGATAGCAATAAGGTTCATAAAGCCAAAAATGTTATTCTCTATTCCCTGGCCGGTGTATTAATTTCGGCCTTTGCGGCTTATATTGTTGGATATGCAGTTAAGTTTTTCGCAAGTTAAAAAAGATAAGATAAAGGAAAATATATGAGATTGATCAAAAAACTTCAAATAGCAATTGCCATACTGGCTAGCTTTTTTATTTTGGCAGTGCCGGCAGTGGCCGTTGCCCAAGACAATAAGGCTGCAGTTTGCCAAGGTGTAGCTCTGACTGGCGGTGACTGTAATGACGCGGGAACTGGCGGATCTGTTGATTCAATTATTAAGAATGCTATTAATATTTTCTCACTGTTAATTGGTGTGGCCTCGGTCATTATGATTATGGTCGGTGGCTTTAAGTACATTACCTCACAAGGAGATAGCGGCCAAACAGCCAGCGCCAAGAATACAATTCTGTATGCCATTATTGGGTTAGTTGTGGCAGCATTTGCACAGATTATTGTGCAATTTGTGCTTAATAGAGCTAAACCTGCTGCGCCAGCAGGTGGTGGAGCTAATAATGCCTTGCAGAACGTTGGTGGCCAGGCTCAACAGGGGGCGCCAACTCAATAGCAGATTGATCCTTGATAGATACAAAATCATTATGGTAAAGTTATAACAGTTCAAAGAAAGGAAATGTAAACGGAATGAAAAATTTACTTAGAAAAGGCTTATTAACTGGTGCAGCTCTTTTTGCATTGTTATTGCCAGTGGCAGTACCTGTCGCAGTGTCTGCACAAAGCAACGGTACTCCAGACATCCAAAACGGACTCTGTACTGGTGCAAACCTATCAACAACTCCTGAAACTTGTGCGAATACAACGTCACAAGCTGCAAGTTCTGTTGATACTATCATTACTACTGTCATTAACATCTTCTCACTTGTTGTGGGTGTTGTATCAGTCATTATGATTATCATCGGTGGTCTTAAGTACATTACCTCTGGTGGTGACTCTGGAAACGTTAGTGGCGCCAAGAATACAATCCTGTATGCCATTATTGGTTTGGTAGTCGTGGCATTAGCTCAAGTGATCGTTAAGTTTGTACTGGGTAAAGTCTCCAGTTAAAGATATTTGTTACACCTAAAAGCCTCGCCCAAAAAGCGAGGCTTTTTTAATACTCTAAATTGCAGGTAGTTGGTACTAAAAGACCCCGGGCTTCTTACCGGAGTCTACACCCCAAGGGGGACCTCTATTGCAAAATCTAAAAAGGTCCTGGGCTTCTCACCAGGACCTTTTCTTATTCAACTTTTTGTTTTACAAGGTAGTAATGTTTTAAAACCAGTCGTGTCAGTCGTGGTACCAAGATTAACCAGGCCCTCTGTGCTCGCTGAGTTCAGCTTCGCCTCTAAAGGACTTGGATCTTCTTGACGGTATCTTGCTTCACTTTTGTAAAGCTAATTGTTAATACGCCATCTTTCAGTACGGCTTCTACTTCGTCTTCCTTCACAGGAAGTGGCAAGGCAATGCTACGTGAGAACTCGCCCCAGTAACATTCTTGAACAAAGTAGTTAACCACATCATCTTCATTTCCAGCTGACAGTGTACCCCTGATACTCAGGGTGTTGTCAGAAACACTCACGTCAAGATCCTGCTTATTTACACCGGCAGTACGAGCTTTGACGACTAACTTCTCTTTAGTTTCATAAACATCTACGGCAAGCTGTCCAGGAACAGCTTCCTCTTCGTCCCACTCTTCATTTGCGGCTGCTGCAGGAGCTGAATCGTTGCTTGCTGTGTCACTTGGTAGATCGTCGTCTCCCAAGAAAGCAGCTGTCAATTCATCTTCAATCAACAGGTCTTCGTCGCGGTTTTTGCGCGCCATCGTTGTTACCCTCCAATATGTTTGTGATCAATCCAAAATCTTTTTATCTTACTTGCAAGTATATCCAGATTAGTAAGCGTGTGCAATAAGTTGAGCACAAGATTTACAACACAATAATCACAACACTTTTCCATGCTTTCTCTGTTAGAGATAAGAATAATCGTTTTTCTTTTAGGGCTTTGGCTGGTAGGTTTAGGCCATGTTTATTTTAGAAAGACTAATAAATGTCATTGCGCCGCACGAGTGTCTTATCTGTGGTTATGAAGGCGATCTTCTGTGTGCTTGGTGCAAGACTGATGCGTTTAGCCCTGTGCCGAGCCGATGCTATAAATGTTGTGTTCAAACCAAAAGCTTTTTAACCTGTAATAAGTGTCGCAAGCAAACACCACTCAGACAAGTTTGGGTTGGGAGTGACTATGAGGATTATGCTAAAAAAGTTGTGCAATCACTGAAGTTTTCCTATAAACGCGGTGCTGCTGATCTTATGGCGCAATATCTGGCCGGGCAAATACCGTACTTGCCTACAGATACACTGGTGACCCATGTGCCAACAGCGTCAATTCGCGTGCGCCAGCGTGGCTTTGATCATGCTGAAGCGATCGCCAAAGCGTTTGCACGCGAGCGTAACCTTAAATACAGTCGTTTGCTTGGACGCCGTGGCAACAGTCGGCAGGTTGGCGCTAAAAGACAGCAGCGCACGGCGCAGTTAAAAGGTGCCTTTTGGGCAATGCACGACGCACAAGGAAAAAACATTGTGATTGTCGATGATGTCGTGACCACAGGTGCAACTATAGAAGAAGCAGCCCGAACTTTACGGGCTGCAGGTGCTCATCACGTTTACGCAGCAGTGTTTGCTCAAAAACTAATCTAATTAGCTGTAAGGCCAGCGCTACCAGCGTCGATAACGGCGTTTGTCGTTTTTTGAATCAAAATGATCGAGGATGAACTACTTCTGGCTTGATCCATGTGCTGAATGTTATAAACAAACGCAACCAGTGACAGAATCATTGTGATAGCGGCAAGAACCATACCGGCAATTGCAAAACCTTTTTTGTTTTTAAGTGACAATGTGCCGAGTATAAAGCCTGTTATTGCCAAAATAAAACCGACGATTGGGATGATCCAACCGAGTAAGCCAATAATTCCCAGTACAAGCGAGGCAATGGCTTTTCCACCACCGTGGTTGGCAGCAGGAACGCTATACGCTGGCACAGCAGCAGTTGCTGCGGGTGCGGCAGCAGCGGCAACCGGAGCGGCTGGGGCGACAGGCGCTGGTGCGGCTGGAGCCGGAACTGGAGCTGGACTCGCTGCGGCAGCAGGAGCTGGTGCACCGGCAGCTGCAGGTACAGGTTGTCCACAGTTCCCACAAAAAGCAGCACCGGGTTCTATATCTTGATGACAGTTACTACACTTCATTTTTTGTTCTCTCTATTTATTTTAATTTTTACTTCTTATGCTAATTTACCACAATATTGACAATAAAGCATGTGATTTGGGTTGGGTTTTCCACAGGTACGACAGAAGGCGTTGTGTCCGAATGCCATGCGTCCATGCTCTTGATCATCACGAATAGCTTTAGAGTAAAGTACAAACAGAGTGGTTGTTAGTCCTATTGTGATAGCCAGTCCCATAAGAGTGAGCGGTACATTTCGTGATGAGATACCGAAATCATATAACCCATGTAATAGCGCGATACAAACACCAACAATTACAGTGTTAGTGAGTGGTTTGTGTTCTACCTTGGCCTTTGCAAAAGTGTAACCAATGATACTTGAAGTTGCGGCATGGAAGAATGGAACAAGTAAAATTCGTCCCAGACCAGCCCCTGCTCCAAAGCCAATCGCATAGAGGATATTTTCGGCTAGCCCAAAGGTCAGACCTGAAATCGCAAAGTAGATTATGCCATCGGCGACTTCGTTGAAGTAAGGTTTTTTCCATACGAATATGGCCAGCGGCACAAATTTGAAACCTTCTTCGATGAGACCCACGACCATAAAGGCTAAAAAGCTGTATAAACTGGCTTTGCCCTCTAATTGACTCTGAGATAAAAGTACGGATTCAAGGATACCGCCAACAATTAATGCCAAAAATCCAAAACCAGCCGCAGCCCACAAGGCACCGATCGGCTCTTTGGAACCTCGGTCATTGTGCAATAAGAACCATACCAGGCCAGCGACCAGGAGAAAGAACATTACTAGTACAACAACAAGTATCATGATTTTTGGTTTTTAAATTATTCTAGATTCACCTTAAGTGTAACAAAGCATAAGCAAAATAAAAATCCCACAGTGTGGGATCTCTGGCGGAGAGGTGAGAAATGCCTGTGGCATTTTGCAAGGCCGGAAGCTCGGCGTGGCTGGGCAGCCACCCGAGGTGAGGCGGGCTCGCGGAATCCGCCACTAAGGCGTATATCCGTGAGGGGATTCGCTTTTGTCGATCAACCGCCAAAAGTGCCGGGGTATGCCATTCTAGGCATACCCGTTCGAATCCTCTTTCCCAACACATGAAAAAACCAGGTCAAAAGACCTGATCTTTTCATGGCGGAGAGGGAGGGATTCGAACCCTCGCGGGGGCTTGCGCCCCCCTAACGATTTAGCAAACCGTCCCCTTCAG